>JALYLY010000064.1 GCA_030773975.1 Actinomycetota bacterium
GCGTCTTGCCTTTCACCTGGAGCTCTCCCTGCGCTTCGAGCGCAATTTCGTCGCCAACCCCGCGCTGCGTGTTCTCGTCGATCAGGATCGGCTGGTTCAGGACCTTTGTATGCGCCTCGAGCCGTGCAGCGATGTTGACCGTGTCCCCGACGCAGGTGTACGTCGCCCGATGGGTCGTCCCCGTGTAGCCCGCGACGACCGGGCCCGACGCGATGCCGATGCCGATCTCGATCTGCACCTCGTCGCGGGCCGCTTGCTCGTGGTTGAAGAGACGGATCATCTCGACCATCTGCCGCGCCGCGAGCACCGCTCGGAGGCGGTGGTCCTCGTGAGGTAACGGCGCTCCGAAGATCGCCATCAGTCCGTCGCCCACGATCTGGTTCACGATCCCGCCTTCGCCGCCGATCGCGTCCATCATCAGCGTGTAGTAGTCGTTCAGCAGCTCGATCGTCTCGGCAGGCTCCTGCGCCTCCGCGATCGTCGTGAACGAGCGGATGTCGCAGAACATCGCGGACGCCTCGAGCTGCTTGCCGCCGAGCGAGAACCCGGACGTCAACAGATCCTCGGCCACTTCCTTCGTCGCGAACTTGCTGATCAGCTCGCGCTGCTGATCGCGCAGGCGCTTCTTCTCGAGGCTCGCGCTGATGCGTGCGTTCAGCAGCACCGGATTGATCGGCTTGTTGAGGTAATCCTCGGCTCCCATCTCGACGCACTTGACGACGCTGTCGAGCTCGTCGAGTGAAGAGGTCATGACCACGGGGATCTCGCGGAGATGCGGGTCGAGTTTCAGCTGCGCCAAGACTTCGTAGCCGTCGAGCTCGGGCATCAAGACGTCGAGCAGCATCAGATCGAAGTGATCGTTGCGCAGCAGGTCGAGCGCCTCGCGGCCGTGCTCTGCGAACGCGACGGCGTGGCCCTGTTGCTCCAACCCGCGGCCGAGCAGGAGCCGGTTGACGCGATTGTCGTCCACGATGAGGATCTTGCCGGTCGGAGCGGCGGGAGGCGTCACGACGCCGCGTCCGGGCGGAGCGCGACGAGGGCGTTCTCGAGCGCGACGTACTCGTGGTCGATGCGATTGACGAGCTCCGACGCGCCGTCGAGCTCGCCTTGCTTTGCCCGTTCTTCGAGCTCGCGGCAGAGGTCGGCGAACTGCTTCGCGCCGAAGGTCTGGCCGTTCGACTTGAGCGAGTGCGCCGTGCGGCGTAGTTCCTCAGCGTCGCCGCGCTCGTGTGACGCCTTCAGCGTTGAGATGAGCGTAGGCGCGTCGTCCAGGAACGTGTCGATGACCTCGACGAGGAATTCCTCGCCGCCGAGCTCGCGCAGATCCTGGACGGCGCCGGCCTCGAGGCCCACGCCGGGGCCGTCCGCGCCCGCGCCGTCCGTGTGCCTAACAGGGTGCACGCGGTTCAGCGCCTTGACGAGCTCTTCGAGGCGGATCGGCTTGGCCACGTAGTCGTCCATGCCGGCGGCAAAACACGCTTCACGATCCTCCGGCATTGCGTTCGCGGTCATCGCAACGATGCGGGGCCGCTCCTCGGCGCTCCAGCGTTCGCGGATTCGTCGTGACGCGTCGAGACCGTCCAGCTCGGGCATCTGCACGTCCATCAGCACGACGTCGTAGGGCTGGCGCTCGAGGGCCTCCAGGGCCTGGAGGCCGTTCGACACCACATCGGCGCGGTAACCCAGCTGGTCGAGGAGGCGGAGCGCCACCTTCTGGTTCACGGCGTTGTCCTCCGCCAACAGAATCCGCAACGAGGACCGCGCCGGCTTCGCCTCTTCCGGCATCGGCTCACCGGCGTCGGGCTCCTGCGCCTTGTCGGCGAGCGCCTTGAGCAGGGCGTTGTAGAGCTGCGACGCCTTGACCGGCTTCGCCAGCTGCACGGCGAACGCTCGAGACGATTCGCCCCGGGGCAGCCGGCCGAGAGAGGTGAGGAGCACGAGTGGAAGGTCGCGCTCGTCTCGATGCCGCCGGATCTCGCGCGCGAGCGCGAGCCCGTCCATGTCCGGCATCATCATGTCGAGGACCGCGACGTCGAACGCCTCCCCTTCCTCGATCCGGGCGAGCGCCTCGGCAGGCGCCGCGAACGCGACAGCCTCCATTCCCCAAGAGCGTGCATGGCGAGTGACGATCTCGCGGTTCGTCGCGTTGTCGTCCACCACGAGAAGCCGCTTGCCCGCGAGCTGTGGGAGCACGGTCTGATCGGTTCTGGCAGGCACCTCCGCCACCTCTACGGGGAGCCCAAAGAAGAATGTCGAGCCCTTGCCCTCCTCGCTTTCGATCCGCATCGTACCGCCCATCAGCTCGACGAGACGCTTCGAAATGGCGAGCCCAAGCCCGGTGCCGCCGTAGCGGCGGGTGGTCGAAGCATCGACCTGGCTGAACGAGTCGAAGAGCGTGTCCATTCGATCCTTCGGAATGCCGATCCCGGTGTCGCGGACGGCGCACTCGAGCCGGTACGAACGCACGCCCGTTTGCTCCGCGTCGACGTGGACGACGACCTCGCCCTCCTCCGTGAACTTGACGGCGTTCGACAGCAGGTTGAGCAGCACCTGACGGAGCCTGCCCGCGTCGCCGACGATGCCCGTGGGGGCGTCCTCGGCGATCAGGCAACCGAGCTCGAGCGTCTTCTCCCAGGCACGCGGCGCGACGATGTCGAGCGCTCCTTCTACACACTCGCGGAGATCGACCGGCTCCTTCTCGAGCTCGAGCTTGCCCGCCTCCATCTTCGAGTAGTCGAGGATGTCGTCGATAACGTGAAGCAGAGCGTCCCCGCTCGAGCGCACGACCTCCGCGAACTCGCGCTGCTCGTCGGTAAGCTCGGTGCTGAGCAGCAGTCCGGTCATACCGATCACCGCATTCATCGGCGTCCTGATCTCGTGGCTCATCGTCGCCAGGAACGCGCTCTTCGCCTGCGTTGCCGCTTCCGCCTCCTCGCGTGCCTGTTGCAGCTCGGTGATGTCGTGGTAGACCCCGAGGAAACCGACACGCTCTCCTTCCACGGTGAGCGGGACGAGCATCAGCTCGACGTCGATCGGCGTGCCGTCCTTCCGTCGGCGCCGCGTGATCCGTTGCGCCCGGCTGCTCGCGAGCGCCTCGCGCGTGATCTCCCGCCCCTCGTCGCGGACGTCGTCGCCGAAGACGAGGTCGTCGATCCGCCGGCCGATCGCCTCCTTCGCCGCGTGTCCGAACAGCTCTGTCGCCGCCGGGTTCCAGCCGGTGACTCGCTCGTCGGCATCCATGACGACGACCGCGACCGGACTGATATCGACGAGCGACTCGAAGTGCTCCCGCTGCCGTTCGATCTCGGCGAACAGGCGCGCGGTCCGGAGCGCGGCACCGACAGTCGCCGCGATCGTCGCGAGCAGTCGCGTGTCAGCCTCGCCGTAGCGACCGTCCTCACGAGTGCTCTGGACGCTGATCACGCCAATCGCCTTGTCACCCGCCCAGATCGGCACGCCCAGGTACGACTTCGACGGCGTGCCGACGAACGCCCGGTCGCTCTCCTCGAGCGTGTTGATGAGCAGCGGCTCCCCGGAGTCGATGATCTCGGAGGTGAGGCCCTCGCCGAACGCCATCGGCGGCTCCTCGGTGCGCTGCCCTAGCTCCCAGTTGTACGGAAACTCGATCACGCCCGCTGCCTGGTCGTGCAGCGCCACGTAGACGATGTCGGCGTCGAAGGTCTCGCGGATGCGCTCGCCGACGAGCTCGATCAGCCCGGCGAGGTCGAGCTGCGTGGCGAGCGCCTGGCCGACGCTGTTCACGGTCGCGAGCTCGGTGACGCGTTGCCTGGTCTCGTGCACGAGCCGTGCATTGTCGAGCGCGACGCTGACGCTCCCGGCCAAGGTCACGAGCAGCCGCTGGTCGGACTCCGTGAAGGCGTGCTCGCGGTCCACGTTCTGGAGCGAGATCACGCCGGTAGGGCGTCCGCCGACGATCAGCGGCACGAAGAGGTCCGACTTGGGCATCTCGCCGGCAAGTACGAGCGGGTTGCCGTAGCGCTCGGCCTCCGCGGCCACTTTCTCGTTGATCATCAGCGGCTCGCCCGTGTCCATCACGTGCTTCCGAAACCCGATCACCGGCATTGCGTCGACCTCCTGGCGGACGCCTCGCTCGATCACGTAGGGGAGCTCCAGCATTCCGGTCGTCTCGTCGTACACGGCGATGCTGACGACCTGCGCGTCGAAGACATCGCGGATCCGGTCGCCGACAAGGTCGTAGATCGCCTGCGGGTCGAGCTCGCCCGCGATCGCCTCCTGCACACTGTTGATGAGCGCTAGCTCGGCGTTCCGCTGCCGCGTCTCGTGCATGAGTCGGGCGTTCTCGAGCGCCACGCTGAGGCTGCCGGCGAGCGTCTCCAGGAGCTGCTGGTCGGAGTCGCTGAACGCATGCTCGCGGTCGACGTTCTGGAGCGAGATCACGCCCGTCGCCTTCCGGCCCGCGATGAGCGGCACCCATAACCCTGACTTGGGCGGCTCCCCGGTGAGCACCGGCGGGTTGCCGAACTTGTCGTTCTCGTCCAGCATCTTCTCCCTGATCAGGAGGGGTTCGCGGCTCTCCATCACGTGCCGCCTGAACCCGATCAGCGGCATCGGCTCGTCCGGAAAGCGCTCGCCGCGCTCAATCGTGTATGGGAAGTACATGAGCCCAGCTGACTCGTCGTAGATCCCGATGTCGACCACCTGGGCGTCGAAGACCTCCCGAATCTTGTCGCCGACGACGTCGTAGATCGCCTGCGGGTCGAACTCCCCGGCGATGGCCGATTGCACGCTGTTGATCAGCGCGAGCTCGGCATTCCGCTGGCGGGTCTCGTGGACGAGGCGCGCATTCTCGAGCGCGACGCTGAGGCTGCCGGCAAGCGTTGTCAGGAGCCGCTGGTCGGCATCGCTGAAGGCATGTACGCGATCTACGTTCTGAAGTGAGATGACGCCGGTCGCGCGCCGGCCTACGACGAGGGGGACGAAGAGCGCCGACTTGATCGGCTCGCCGCTCAGAACGAACGGATTGCCGTAGCGCTCTGCGATCTCCGGGGAGCTTTCGGGGACCGCCAACGCCTCACGCGTCTCCATCACGTGCCTTCGAAAGCCGATCAGCGCGAGCGGCTCGTCGTCGAAGCGCACGCCGCGCTCGATCGTGTACGGGAAGTGGATCAGACTGGACGCCTCGTCGTAGATGCCGATGTCGACGACCTGCGCGTCGAAGACCTCCTGGATCTTGTCGCCGACGACGTCGTAGATCGCCTGCAGATCGAGCTCGCCCGCGAGCGCCTCCTGGACGCTGTTGATGAGCGCGAGCTCGGCGTTCCGCTGCCGCGTCTCCTCGATCGCGCGCGCACGGGAGAGGGCGGCGCCGACGTGCTGGCCCACGAGCGCGAGCAGCTCCTTGTCCTGCTCCGTGTACTGGACGTGCCTCGTGTACGACTGCACGACCAGCACACCGACCGTCCGCCGCTCTGCTTTGAGAGGAACACCGAGCCAGCTCGAGTCCTCGGTGACGACGCCGACGAGCTCGAGCTCGCCCCGCTCCTTCAGCTCCTTGTACCGCTCCGACGAGATCAGTTGTGGCTCGCCGGTCCGGAGGACGTAGGCTGTCGTCCCGCGGGCGTTCCCGCTGCCGAAGGCGTCCCACTGGTCTGGGTCGGGGATGTCGAGATCGACCTCGTCGACGTAGTACGGCCAGCTGATCAGCTGCCGCTCCTCGTCGTAGAGGGCGATGTAGAAGTTGTTCGCGTTCATCAGCTCGCGGACGACGCCGTGCACCGCTCGGTAGAACTCCTGCATGTCGTGCGCCGCGCTCGCGAGCTCGGCGATCCGGTAAAGCCCCGATTGCACCTTCTCGGCGTGCTGACGTTCCGCCTCGACCGTCTCCAGCCGGTGG
Organism: Actinomycetota bacterium; assembly: GCA_030773975.1. GTDB lineage: Bacteria > Actinomycetota > Thermoleophilia > Gaiellales > Gaiellaceae > 3-1-20CM-4-69-9. The sequence goes on from JALYLY010000064.1 coordinate 5,876, forward strand.
CGCGTGTGGGCGAGTTCTGATGCGACGTCGATGTCGGACGTCACGACGCCTCTGTTCCCGGACTCCGAGCGCCGCCGTGATGCGCGACAGCCGCACCCGTCAAGCTCGTTCTGCCGCAGCTCACAACGTCAGTATCGTTCGTCCCGAGGAACTCGTCCAGGTTTCCGGCGCTCGGGATGCCGATGGCAAAAACACGGCGCGGCATCTCTGCGGAGCCGAAGAGTACGAACGGCGCGTCGCCGGCTTCTTCAATCGTTTCCCGATTGTCGGGCTCGGGCCACCCCGCCCACTCCATCGGCCATCGGCCTAGCCGATTCATTCGGCGACCTTCGGGGGCGTTAAGGCTTCAGCGAACGTAGCCTGTCGCCGCATTCGGCGACAGGTACTCGGCGACGTGGGCGCTGACACAGCACGAGCTGCTTCGCGAGCAGAACAGGCTCCTGGGCGGGTTGCCGACGCTGCCGCGCGAGGAGGTGCCGCGCGTTATCCCCGAACAATCAGCCCCTCGACGGCCCCCTCCTTAGGTGGATCACGGGGGTAAAGCGCGGGTTCGAGTCCCGTCGCTCCCGCTTCACTCCCGCTGCCAACCGCTCGCTTCATCCCAAACCGTCACGGAACGCATCGCGTCGGCTCGCGCAGGTG
>JALYLY010000065.1 GCA_030773975.1 Actinomycetota bacterium
CGACAACGACATACTGCGCTCCACTGGACCGCAGCACTGAATGGTAGGCAGCGGCATCGGACGGACTGACCTCCCCCAGGTCCGGCAGCGGCGGCTGCAGCCGCGGACGCTCCCGGAAGCGGACGACCGTCAGATGGGGCAGCCACTGCCTCTGCTCGCGCTCGTAGACGCCCAGGCGCTCCAGGCGGCACTGCAAATCCTCGGCGAGACGGGTCGCCTGGCCGCCGAGATCGCTCAGCACCAGCATCCCGACGCTCCTGGTCTCCCGGTAGCGCTCCGGCACCAGCCGGATCGGGCCCGCAGCAGCGGCGGCCTCGCGCAGTGCGCCGAGAATCGACTCGAGCTCCTCCACCGGACGGTGCCCGAGGAAGGCCAGCGTGACGTGCAGATGGTCCCAAGCGACTGGCCTGCCTGCCGCGAGGTGCTCGGCCTGCCACTCCTGCAGCGTGTCGAGCGCCCGCTCGGGGAGGCGGAGGCCGCAGAACAGGCGCGCGCGTTCACGGCCCTCCACGCTAGCGGGGAGGTTCACGCGGATTCGTCGCGAGTTTGTTGCAAAAGCCGCCGAAGCAGGTGGAGCGCGGTGACGGTTGCGCGGCGCCGGACCGAGTTCCGATCGCCGGGGAAGACGAAGTCCGCGCTGCGCGAGCCGTCCGGCCCCTCGGCGTGCAGGAACACCAGGCCCACCGGCTTCTCGTCGCTCGCGCCGCCCGGCCCGGCGATGCCCGTGACCGCGACTGCGACGTCGACGCGGAGCCGCTCCCGCGCGCCGGCCGCCATTGCCGCGGCCGTCTCGGCAGACACCGCGCCGTGGCGGGCCAGGACTTCCGGCGGAACGCCGAGCTCGCGCGCCTTCACGTCGTCCGCGTAGGCCACCACCGCTCCGACGAAGACGTCGCTGGAGCCGGGGATGGAGGTGAGCTGCTCGGCCAGCATGCCGCCGGTGCACGACTCCGCCGCACCGAGCGTTAGCCCGCGTTCCCGGCAGAGGTCGAGCACCAGCTCCTCGATCGGACGCTCGTCGCGGCTGAACAGATAGCGCTCGAGCGGAGCGACGAGCTCCCGCGTGAGCTCGTCGGCGTGCGCTTCTGCGCCGGGCTCGACGACGAGGTCGACGTGGATCTCGAAATCGCGGGCGCAGATCGTGGCTTCCACACCGTCCCCGTCGCCACCCGCGTCCGCGAGCGCCTTCGCGACGGCGGACTCACTCGTGCCGAAAAAGCGCAGCTGCCGCAGCTCTGGCGGCTGTCCTCGGGCGAGGACGTGCCGCACCGGCTCGCTCTCGAGCGCCGTCCCCCACAGGCGCTGCAGCTCGGCCGGAGGGCCCGGCAGCACGACGACGACGGTGTTCCCGTGTTCGAGGACGAGCCCAGGCGCAGTCCCGGCGAGCCCGAGCGAGTGTGCGCCTTCGGGGATGGTGGCTTGTTTGCGGACGCCGGCCTCGAAGTCCACGTAGGGCCGCCCGAGCCGCTCCGCGAAGCCGCGGGAGATGCCCCCGATCTGCTCGTACAGCTCTTCGTCGAGCCGGAGCCCCAGTCCGGCGGCGCGCGCCACGAGCTCTACCGTCCGGTCGTCGTGCGTCGGACCTAGCCCACCGGACACGACGCAGAGATCGGCCGCGCCGAGGCCCTCGGCCAGTGCGTCCGAGAGCTCCTCCTCGCGGTCGCCGACGATCAAGATCCGGGCCGGCTCGACGCCGTGCCGGAGCAGCTCGGTCGCCAGGAACGGTCCGTTCAGGTCGCGCCGTTCGCCACGGACGAGCTCGCTGCCGGTGACGACGATGAACCCGCGGGGCCGCGTGGTCACACGGCCGGGCGGATTCCGCGCAGCGTCACGATCAGCGTCTTCACGCCACCGACCGGCAGAAGGCGAGTGCGCCCGTTCAAGACGGTGACGAGGTTCTCCGGCCGGTCGAGCGTGATCCACAGCTTCCGCGCGACGAAGAGCTGCTTCTGTCCCTGATCGAGCGTTCCCTGGAAGAGGATCGGTCCGCTCGCGGACGTCTTGTGCACCTGCAGCCAGCAGGGACCACGGGACGCCCTCACGAGCAGATGTACCTGTACGGCCGGCGTCGCGGCGGGCGCCGGGGTCTGCTGTGTTGAGGCCCTCGACGTGCCCAGGCCGACCGGGGTCACGCTCTGCGGCTCGCCACGCGTCCACGCGACGATGACGAGCGCGGTCACTGCCGTAATGCCGAGGAGCGTCAGCAGCACGACGCGTGACTGAACCTGTACGCCCCGCGACGGCGGGGCGGAGCGTCTAGGGCGGGACTGTGGATGCTCCTCCTCTCCGACGACGAAGCGGGAGTTGTACTCGTCGACGTAGAGCTGCCCGTCGAGGCCCAGGTATTCGGCATACGAGCGCAGGAAGCCCTTGACGTACGTCTGGGCCGGGAGGACGTCGAAGTGCTCGTCTTCCAGGGCGCGCAGGTACTTGCCTCGAATCTTCGTTCCCTGCTCGATCTCGGGAAAGTCGAGGCCCTGGCGCAGACGTGCCTCACGGAGGCTGTTACCGATCTCGAACAAGGCGGCCGCCCCATCTTAGGCGCTTGCGAGCTGCGCCGAAAGTGGGCTTCACCGAGAACGTTGGTAGAGCACGACCAGCCCGTAGAAACCAACGGATAACGCGGCCGCCAGCGCGAGGCAGACGGTCACTGCGGCGACGAGGACAGCCGCCGAGGCGACCCCGGTGCCGCCCTCGCGCAGCTGGAGCCAGAGCAGGTTGCGACGGGCCCGGCGGGCCATGATGAGCGCGACGAGGCCGAGCAGGAAGGCGACCGGAACGGCGTATGCGGCGTCCAAGAGCCCGATCCGCTTGGAGCGTGCCGCGACTTCGATCGCCGCCGGCATCGTCAGCAGTCCCAGGAGCCCGAGCAGGAGCGCAACGCGGGCTCGGGCTCTACTGCTTGATGTAGGGCCTGCCACTCGCTGCCGGCGGGACCGACCGGCCGATCACGCCGGCGACGGCGATCAGGGTCAAGACGTATGGAAGTGCCTGAAAGAGGACGGCGGAGTTCCCCCACGCATCGGCGAGGCGGAACGAGAGTGCGGTCGACCCGCCGAAGAGCAGTGCGGCTCCGAACGCGCCGAAGGGCCGCCAGTTCCCGAAGATCACCGCCGCAAGCGCGATGAACCCGCGGCCGGCGGTCATGTTCTCGCTGAACGAGCCGACATAGCCGATCGCGAGGTACGCGCCGCCGAGGGCCGCGAGCATGCCCGACAGGACGGTGGCGGCATAGCGGACCCCGTAGACGGACACGCCGACCGTGTCCGCAGCGCGTGGATGCTCGCCGACCGCGCGGAGGCGAAGGCCGATCGGAGTCTTGAACAGGACGACGTGTGCGACGACGAGGAGCAGAAACGAGAGCCAGATCATCAGGTTGAGCTGGCCGAGGACGTCGCCGACGAATGGAATCCCGTCGATTCCGCGAAAGATCGGCCCGACGACCGCGGTGTGCCGGTCGAGGTCGGGGATGCGCGAAAGGTTGCCGGGGGTGCCGTTCGCGCCGTAGATCTTGATGAAGAAGTAGCCGGTGACGCCTAACGCCAGGAAGTTGATCGCCGTGCCGCCGACGATCTGATCGGCACGGAGCTGGATGGCGAAGAACGCATGCACCAGCGCAAATCCGCCTCCGGCGATCATCGCGGTCACCAGTCCCCAGCCCCAACTGCCGAACTTGTCCGCGCCCAGGACCCCGAAGAAGGCGCCCGAGAGCATCATCCCCTCCAGGCCGATGTTCACGACGCCGCTTCGCTCGCAGAACATGCCACCGATCGCCGCAAAGGTGAGGGGCGTGGCCCAAACGAGCATGCCCGTCAGCAAGGCCGACCACACGACGACCTGGTCGAGGTGACCCGCGCTGGCCCGTGTCGCCAGGAGGCCTAGCGCGATTCCGATCAGGCCCGCCGCGACCGCGCCCCAGCCTGCGCGCCTCTGCCCGCGCGAAATGGCCCAGACGCCGGCAGCGACCGCGCACAACCCGATCAGGACCGGCCACCAGGGAGCCCGCGTGCTGACCGGCGGAATCGAGAGCCAGAAGGCGAACACGCCGAGCGCGATGCCGCCGATCGCGATCCACCGCGGTGTCAGAAGCGGGAGGGCACGGCTTTCGGTTGGTGCGGTGGTCATGCTTCCTCGACCGCCGCCGCACGTCGACCGAGGCCAACCTTTCGCCTCGCCTGCCAGAGATAGAGGATCAGGACGTCGGCCCCGACGAACAGCAGGATGAGCGCCTGGATCATCAGCGCGAGGTTGCCGGCGAGCTCGGGCGGAAAGACCGACGGATCGAGGCTGCGGGTCGATGTGCCCGTGAAGAGCGCGCCGAAGAGCAGCGCCGAGAAGCCGACGCCGACCGCGGTGTTCCGCCCGAGCAGCGCAACGGCGATGCCGATGAAGCCGATGTTCGACACCTGAACGTCGAGCACACCCAGCCGGAACTGCCAGCCGAGAATATCGATGGCTCCCGCGAGGCCGGCGAACAATCCCGAGATCGCCATCGCGAGCACGAAGTTCCGAGAAACGCTGATCCCGCCGTAGCGCGCAGATTCCGGGTTGAAGCCGACGGCGCGCACCTCGTAGCCGGTCGTCGTGCGGTTCAGGATGAACCAGAACACGAACAGCATCGAGATCGCGATGAACAGCCCGACGTGCAGTCCCTGCAGGTGTGAGTTGCCCCAGAACACCGGCAGTCTCGCCTTGTCCACGATGTCGTCCGAGACCGGCACCGCTGCATCACGGTGGTTCTGCAGTGGGCCGCCGCGGCCGAATAGGTAGCTCCCGATCCAGTAGGCGATCCAGTTGAGCATGATCGTCGTGATCACCTCGTGTGCGCCGACAGTCGCCTTCAGAAAGCCGGCGATCGCCGCCCACGCCGCCCCTGCGAGCGAGGCGAGCACGATGACCAGGAGAACGTGCGGGACGTGGGCCAACTCGACGAACCGCGAGCCCACGAAGACGCCCACGATCGCACCAACCGTGTACTGGCCCTGTCCGCCGATGTTGAACAGTCCGCAGCGATATGCGAAGGCGACGGCCAGACCCGTCAGGATCAACGGCGTCGTCGTGATCAGCGTCTGCGTGAGGTTGTACGCAGCGGTGTGATTCGTGTTCGTGTCCCACCAGAACCAGACCTGGTGGTGTGTGCCCGGGATCGTGATCTGGTGGCTGCCGAAATGGAAGAACCAGTTGAGGCCGGACCCTTCGAAGATCGCCTTGTACGTCGTGATCGGGTTGTGTCCCGTCGACAGCACGACGATGCCACCCATCAGGAACGCGACGAGGGCCGTCAGAAGGGGTGTGATGATGCCGCCGGCACGCTGATACCGGGCAAGCCGTGCGGCGACACTGGGCGCATAGCCCTCCGGCTGGACATCGAGCGGCGCTGGTGCACCACCCTCCCCGTTCGGAGGCTCCCTCTCGCTGTCGCTCATGCGGCAGCCACTCGTCCACCCGTCATCGCGATGCCGAGTTGCTCCTCGCTCACGCTCGGCGGGAACTCGCCGACGATCCGGCCCTCGTACAGGACGAGGATGCGATCGGACAGCGAGAGAATCTCTTCCAGCTCGAGCGAGACGAGCAAGACGGCTTTACCTTCGTCTCGCTGCTCGACGAGGCGCTGGTGGACGAACTCGATCGCGCCGACGTCTAGGCCGCGCGTTGGCTGTCCGGCGATCAGCAGACGCGGGTCGCGGTTGATCTCGCGCGCGAGCACGACCTTCTGTTGGTTCCCGCCCGACAGCGAGGCACCGCGTGTCTCCGGTCCGCCGCCGCGCACGTCGAACTCCTGCAGGAGACGACGGGCCCAGCCGAACAGCCCGCGCGGATTCAGCAAGCCGAAGCGAGAGAACGGCTCCTTGCCGTAGTCGTGCAGGACGAGGTTCTCCGCGAGGTTGAACTCGAGCACGAGGCCTCGCCGTTGACGGTCCTCGGGAATGTGCCCTACACCTGCGTCGAGCGCGCCGCGCGCGGTTGCGCTCGTGACATCTTCTCCTGCGACCTGGATCGAGCCCGAAGCTGCATGCCGTAGGCCCGTCAGCGCATCGATGAGCTCCGACTGACCGTTGCCGTCGACGCCGGCGATCCCGACGATCTCGCCTGCACGCACGTCGAAGGTGACGCCGCGCACGGCATCGAGGCCTCGATCATCTCGGACGAGCAGATCCTCGACCTGCAGGAGGGGCTCGCCGGGTGTGGCCGGTCTCTTCTCCACACGCAACAGCACCTCGCGTCCGACCATCGAGCGCGCGAGACCGGCTTCCGTCGCACCGGCGCGTGGGATCGTCTCGACACGTTTGCCGCGCCGGAGCACCGTGATCCGGTCGGCGATCTCGAGCACCTCGTTCAGTTTGTGCGTGATGAAGATGACCGAGATCCCTTCCCGCGTGAGCGTCCTGAGAATCTCGAAGAGCTCAGCGGCCTCCTGCGGCGTGAGCACGGCGGTCGGCTCGTCGAGGATGAGGATGTCGGCGTTGCGGTACAGCGCCTTCATGATCTCCACGCGCTGCTGCTGGCCGACCGTGATGTTCTGAACGCGGGCATGAGGATCGACCGCGAAGTTGAAGGTCCGGGCGACCTCGGCAACGCGTTTCTCCGCTGCTTCCTCGTCGAACAGGACTCCCGCGTGCACGGGCTCGTTCGCGAGGACGATGTTCTCGGTCACCGTCATGACGGGGATCAGCATGAAGTGCTGGTGCACCATTCCGATCCCGCGCTCGATCGCGGCCTTGGGCGAGTTGATCTCGACAGGCTCACCGTTCATCAGGATCTCGCCCTCGTCAGCCGAGTAGAGGCCGTAGAGGATGCTCATGAGCGTGGACTTCCCGGCGCCGTTCTCGCCGAGGAGCGCGTGCACCTCGCCGCGCCGGAGGTCGAAATCGACATGGTCGTTCGCGAGCACTCCGGGGAAGCGCTTCGTGATCCCGTGTAGCTCGAGGACGGGGGGCTCGTCCATCCGGAGGCGATTCTAAGCCGAGAAAGTGAGAGCGGGCCCGGAGGCCCGCTCTCACGGTCACAGTTT
>JALYLY010000066.1 GCA_030773975.1 Actinomycetota bacterium
CGTGCCCATGCTCGTCCGGAGCGCGAGCTCGATCTGCTCCACGGTGTGTCGATCTTCGCGCCGCTTCCCGAATCCACGCTCGAGCAAGTCACCTCCAAACTCGAGCGGATCAGACTTCCGGCGGGACGCGACGTCTTCCGCCAAGGCGACCCGGGAGATCGCTTTTACGTCATCGCGGAAGGAGAGGTCGAAGTGATGGTCGACGGAACATCGGCGGGCACCCTCGGGCCGCGAGAGTCTTTTGGCGAGATCGCGCTCCTACGCGACATCCCGCGTACGGCCACCGTCACGACTCGAATCGACGTCGAACTGTATGCACTCGCGCGGGACGACTTCATCGCCGCTGTGACCGGCCACGCGCCTAGCCTCGATGCCGCTGACGCGGTGGTTGCTGCCCGACTTGGATCGCTCAGGCCGGGAGCGCCGTACGACTGAGGCGGAGTCGCCGAGCGGTGTGGCGAGCTGATCGCTAGTCGCCAGCAGGAATGATCTCGAGCGGCACGGGCAGTGCTCCGACAAGTAGCTTGACTGCGCCGTTCGCATCGGCCTCGCCGATAACAAACTCGTCGTTCTCACTCAGACTCGTCCAGGGCGAAGATGGCGCAGGTGAGGCTCGCCGAAGGCGACCTCGAACTCCGCCGGTTCCCAAGGCGGAGCAGGAAGAGCTGCTCGGTCTACTCGCGCCGATGCGAGGCGACATCGTCGAGGTGGAGTCGCCCGAAACGGGGACACCGCTGCCTCGGACGTACGAGACCGCTCACGCGCTGCACTGAGGCTAACGCACTTGGACGGTGAATCGGCGCGACTCGAACGCCTTCGAGGTCTCGCCACGGGTTAGGCCGAATGCAACCGTCGTCGTCCCGTTGCCGGTTGCCTTGAACACGAGAACGACGCTGTTCCCTACGTCGGCCTCGGAGACTTGCCGAACGACCGTGGCATCGAACCTGCGTGCGATACGCCAGACTCGACCTCCGGAGCGCTTCGGTAGCGCGAACGCGAACAGCTGACCCTTTTGCGTCTGGATGACCGAGGTCGGGCCGTTTGGAAGAGCGCCGACCGGCGGTGAGTCGGCCCGGCCGGCGGTGACGAACGTAGCGGCGACCGCTGCAGCTGCTGCAACGGGGGCGATGATTCGGTAGCTGCGGGACATCTCATGCTCCTTTTGTGTGGTAGTTCGGAGCAATCAGCCCTGCGTATTCGGCGTGCTGCTCGATGTAGTACGCGATGAACGGGCAAAGCGGAACGACGTGCAGGCCCTGGCGGCCCGCGTCGTCCAACGCCGCAGCGGCGAGATGGCTGCCGAAGCCACGCCCTGCCCACGACTCGTCCACCTCGGTGTGCGTGAAGGCGATCCGGCCGTCCCGGCGCCGGTAAGCCACGAGGCCGATCAGGCGCTCGGCGAGGCGCAGCTCGTACCGGCTCGCCTCGGGCACGTCGACGACCTCGGCCTCCGCCGGGTGGCCGACCACGCCCTCGAGTTCCTCAGTCGCGCGGAAATACTCGACCAGCTGCCCTTGGGCATCCGACTCGCGGGCGTCACGATGGTCGCTGAACCGGCGGCGGTGTTCCGCTGCGAATTGCCACGGGTCGACCTCGCGCAGGTGCGCGAAGATCTCCCGGGTGCCACGGTAGAGCCGGCCGTCCTCGGCCTGGAGCACGGGGATCTGGTCGGTGCCGGCGAGGGCTTGGAGCTCGCGACGCTCCTCCGGCCACGGCTCGACTTGACGGGCGACGAAATCGACTCCGAGCTCGGTCAACACCTCGCGGACCGCAGACGAGAAGGGACACCACTCGGCCTGGTAGAGCGTCAGCACCGCGTCAGCCGTCGAAGTCGATCGTTTTGTGCGTCCCGTCGCAGAACGGCTTGTTGGCCGAGCCGCCACAACGGCACAGCGCCGCCTTTTCGCCCTCGTACAGGACGGTGCCGTCCGCAGCCACGATCCGCACACTGCCCGAGACGAGCAGCGGGCCATTGGCCGATGCGCGAAGCTCGAGCGGCTGTTCGCGCTTCGGGGGCTCGGACCCGACGCGGCGCGCTCGCAGCGCGCCGGAGGGGCAGCGGGCAACCGCCGCCTCGACCTCGTCTGCCGTCGCCGCGTCGACCACGACCCACGGCCGCCGGTCGGGATCGAAGACCTGCGGCAGCGCGCGGACGCAGTTGTGCGAGTGGTAGCAGAGGCGAGAATCCCATTCGACCACGATCTCGTCGGTCGCGTATTCCTTCACCTTCCTGTCACCCGCGCTCATCGTGTCTCCTTAGGTCGCACCGGTGACGTTAGCCGTGCGCGGTGAGGCTAGGCAGGGCTTCGCCGGCCCGTGATTTAGCTTCGACCGCTGGAAAGCTCGTCGTACGTCTCGCGCATGGCGTCCGCCGCGATGTTGACCTCACGGCGAAGGTCGCGTACCTCCGCCGCGACATCCGGCTGGGCCGTGGCCTCCTCGGTCGCGTTCATTCGGACAATTTGCCCGTGGATGGCGCCTAGAGACGCTCCGGCGTGCTCCATCTGCGCATCGAAACGTGCCAACTGGCGCTCGAGTTGGGTCATCACTGCGAGTTGCTCCTCGAGCGCGGCTGCGGCCTCTTCGTTTGCGTCGTCGGCCGCCCGATCGCCGCTCTTTGCGGAACGGAGTCGTTGCAGCCGGTCACGCACAGCCTTCTCATCCTGCTCGGACAGGTAGGTGTGGATCTGTTGGGCACGCTGCGCGAGTTTCTCCATGCCGGTCATCAATCGGGCGACTTCGTCCGTGACGTCGTAGCGGGGCACGGGAGCCGCCTCGATTGCCTGTCGGATCCGGGCTTCCTCAACGCGCGCAGACTCGAGCGTTCGCGCGATCGACGGCGCGAAAAGCGACAGATTGGGCTCAGAGCGAGAAAGTGGACGTGCTCGCTCGTAGGCACGGCGACTGACCCGCTCCGCCTCGTCGGTGTCGAAGAACGTCGCAAGCGCCATCGCGACATAGACCACGACCGCGACAGGAAGAAGCCACAACGTTTGCAGGAAGACGCCGGCTAATGCGACGCCGGTCGGAACCGCGAGGTTGAGCGGTCTCGTCGCCGCGTTGATGGCCAGCTCGCGGGCAAGGACGCGGCGTGTGACCAGGTCTCGTCCCATCAGAAGAAGCTCGAGATCTGGCGGTAAACCCCAGCGATCTGCTCGGGATCGCCCTCGTAAGCCTGACCGCCTGATGCAGCGGCGATGTCCTCGAGGACGTCGTTGTTCGCGTGCCCGCCGTAGGCGATTGTGAAGACCCGGATGTTTTGTTCCTGATCCTCCGCGCGCTGTTCCAGGCGAGTCTCGAGCTCCTTCGAGGTGAGTTGCGACTCGTTGTCCTCCCCGTCAGTCAGGACGACGACCGCGTTGATGCGCGTCGAATCGCGCAGCGCGGCAACCAGGTCGACTCCGCGAGCCGTCGCGTCGTACACCGCGGTTCCACCGGCCGCGGTCAAGTTCGCTACCGCGGACTGCAACGCGGAGCGATTCGCGCGCACTTCGCCGATTGGGACGACCGTGTAGGCGGTCGTCGAGAATGTCACCAGCCCAACTCGATCGCGGGGCGAGAACTGCCTGAGAAACACCTTGAGGCCTTCTCGGGCCTGCGTGAGCTTGCGTTCCTCATTCATCGACCCCGACGTGTCGACGACGATGCCGACATTCGCGGCCTTGCGGTCCTCGTGCCAGGCACTCTTGATCGTCGCCAATACTCGCGGCTCAGGCAAGCTGAGCACGTACCTCGGTTGCTGCGGATCGACGAGATGGGCACGGTCGATGGGCGCCGACGCCGGACTCGCGGGGTCACCGGGCCTGTACCCGTACCGGGCCGCGAGCTCTGCCGTTACACGCGGGAGCAGCCAGCGTTCGAAGGTCTTCGCGGCCTCACGCTGCCTCGCGTTCACCCACGGCGCGCGCAGCGCGATGAGTGGATTGTCGAAATCGAATGTCCCTTCGGCGGGATAGACGGCGACGAGCGGCATCGAGCCTTTGGGCCGCGTTCGGTTGTAGTCGAGAAGCGTCACCTCCTCCATCGCAACCGCTGACACGTATCCCGCCCCGTGTTGCTTCAGTTCCTCGAGGAAGAATGCGGACGTATCGCCGTAGTGGACGATCGACTGTTGGATCTGGCGCACCTTCGCACGCACGTCGCCACGCCTGACGTCGCCGACCGTTAGTCCTTCTCGCTTTCCCGTTGCGTTGTAGTACTGCGCGGCGACGAAGCTGAGCCCGGAGGTCGAGAAATCCGGATTGGTATGGCCGAGCTTGAACCGCCCGAACGTCGGCAGCCCGTACGCCGCCCAACCTGTTCGACTCCTCGCGAGCTTCAAGATCACGTCGAACCCGATCGGGCGGTCAGGCCAGCCGAGTGCTTCCGCCTCCGGCTTCCAGAGCGCGATCACCAGCGGCGTTCGTGCAAAGGACGGATTCTCGTCCGCCACCCAGTTGCGGCGAACCTGGAAATTCAACAGGCGCCCCCACAGACTGGAGGCGGGAGACCAGATCGTGGGGCGGTACTGTCGCGCTGCAATCTTCCCCTCGGCGTCGCCCGACGGGATGCTTTCGCCCTCGACCTTCAGGACACGGCTACCCGATCGATGCCGTTCGTGATTGAACTTGCGGATCAGCGGGACGAGGAGGTCCTCCTGGTTCGGCGAGTACGCGAACGTGATGCGGAGCGCATTCCCTTCGCGGTGGAGCGGTCCCAAACGGTCACGGGACTGGTACGCAGCGACGCCGACAACGGCGGCCGCGAGCACGATCACGAGGAGGCGCGGACTCACTTGTCCCTCCTAGAGTCGGGCCGGCGCGGTGCAGCTGGAACGGCTTGTGGGCAGCGAAGCTGGTCCATGGGCCTGATCACGCAAAGAATCGGCGAGGAGTCGGCGTCGCGCGACCCTACCAAGGGGCATTCGCCGGTCGCCCGCCAGCTCGAGGTCCATCACTTGCTCCTCGTCAGGGTTGCGGATCTGATCCGTGCTCGAGCCGGAACACGATCGGCTCGGCCCAGTCACCGTACGTACGCATCTGCGCGACCGCCCGCTCGACGTCGTACTCGGTTCTGCGAAACCCGACCTCTCCGTTCTCGTAGATCGCCCAGGCCGCGCGTCGATCGCCGTCGAGCGGCGCACCGACGCTGCCGGGGTTCACCAGCAACGTCTCGTTCGGTCCTGCGCGACGGAATTGCCGGTGACTGTGTCCGAACAAGATCGTTCGCTTCGACTGGCCGGCAAGCAGCTGTTCATCTTCCGGTCGTGCTTCCGGGGCAAAGCTCTCGATATCGGAGAGCGGCGACCCGTGACAGACGAGGATGCCGTCCAGCTCTGCCTCCTCCGGAAGCCGGTAAAGCCGCTCGACCAGATCAGGGCCGAGCGACTCGCGCGAAGCTGCCAATGCGGTCGCAAGGAATCGCTGCACGCTTTCCGGCGCTTCCGGATCTTCGCGCAGCCACCGTTCGACGTTGCCGCGGATGCGAACGATTGCCGGCAGGCTCTCGAGCAACTCTGCGGTCTCACGCGGCCATGGGCCGAACGAGGCATAGTCGCCGCCGAGGAGATAGGACGTCGCTCCTGCGGTCTCGACGTCGGCAAGCACGGCCTCGAGCGCGGCGAGGTTGCCGTGGATGTCGTAGAGCACCGCGACTTTCATGGGGCGAGTGGCATGCTGCGTCACGGGTGTTCCTCAACCCTGGCCGCAGTACCTGGACGAGAGGAGCGGAGATGGGATTCGAGCAGTATCACGAGCCGGCCAACGAATTGAGCGCGGAGGTGCGGACGTTCGCACGCATGATTACATCGCTGACCGAGGAGGCCGAAGCGATCGGCTGGTATGAGCAGCGAATCGCACTCGAGCCCGATCCGCAGGCGAAGGCGATCATGGCCAATGCGCAGGGTGAGGAGTTCAAACACTTCGGCATGGACCTCGAGTTCCTGCTTCGGCGCACGCCGAATTGGCGGATTGCGTTGAAGACGATCCTCTTCACAGACGGTGACATCGTCGAACGGGGCGAGGCGGCAGAAGACGCCGAGAGCCGGTAGCCGTCGAACGACGCTGGGCCCCGGTGCTCCGGAGAGCCGCATCGGGGAACATGGCCGTGGGCTATCGCGATCCGACAGACTTCGCGGACATCTCAACGGGGAGGCGTGATGGAAGACCCTCAGATCCACACCGAGATCGAGCAGCTCGTCGCCGAAGAGCACGAGCTGTGGGAACGCGAGGCGACCGGTACCGCCGGTGAATCCGACCGGCAACGCCTGGCGAATGTCAAGGTCTCGCTCGACCAATGTTGGGATCTGCTGCGGCAGCGTCGCGCGCTCCGCGAGGCGGGAGGCGATCCAAACGGTGCCGACGTCAGGCGCCCCGAGGTCGTCGAGGGCTATGAGCAATAACCTCGACCGGCCTGCGCAGTCGGCGCTCGCCTGACTTGCGAGAAAGCCCCGGAAGTGGGTTAGACCCGGCTAGGGCTGGGAATGTTCGCGATGCTCGGCCACCGAAAGGGCGCGACGGCTGGGAAGCATGTCGGGTGAGCCTTCAATACGCTCAAGCTTGCGCTCGATTCGACCCATCCTCTGGTCGACCGAGCGCCAGCTCGTCGTGATCAGATCGACGAGGAGCGTCAGATCCTCGAGCCGCTCGCTTCTTGCTCTGCCCAGCTCGCGCTTGATCCCATCGAGATCCTGGGCCAGCCGCTCGAACAAGGCATCCATTACGCTCATGCGTGCGGCGAACGGACGAAGGGCCAGTGCTTCCGAGTGCTGCCTCACCGAGTTCGGGTCCTTCAGCTCGGTAGCGACTTCCACGACTGCTTGCAGGAGCTGCTCCCGGGCTCGCGTAATTGCGTCGTCGTCGTCCAAGCCTGGGCCGGAATCCCGACCGACGACTTCGCCGATTAGCGCTCGTGGCGCGCTTGCTGATCGCGGCAGACGATCGTAGCCGTACGCGTCCATCGCCGACATAACGCGTGCAGCTACATCACTGCTTACTTCGTCTCGATTCAGCACACGCAAAACGCTCTCCACCGAGACATCGGCGGCCTTTGCAATTTCAGAGATCGTCGCCACGGCAGGTTATGAATACTGCTCGGGCAGCTCGTGAGGGTTTCTGCCGGACGTCCACGCCGCCTCGCCTACTGCCTGCTCAGAGCCATGCGTCGTCGGGGCTTCATTCACCGGGCGCTCGACGCGTCCGAGTGCTGCCACGGGGTCGTATTCGTCGTGCTGTTGATTAGAGGTAGTCGGCGGCTCAGTCTCGGCTTCTATGCCCTGTCGTCCCGCTTCGGCCGAGCGCAGGATCTCCTCCGCTTGCTTCTGAGCCCGCTCGAGAAGCCTCTCCGCCTCCTCTCGCGCTTCGCGCTCGACCGTCTCGACCGCGCGATCGAGCCGGAGCAACGTCGTCGCCGCATGGTCGTCCAGATGAGCGAGTGCCTGCGGCTCTGCCGTGGTCGCCTCTACCTCGTGGGCGTGCTCGAGTTGCGACTCGAGCATCGCGATCTGTTCCGCGAGAGCCTTCTCACGGGTTTCGAGCCGGGCGACGGTCTCGCCAAGTTCGGTCATCTCGGCCCGGTGCTCCTCTTCGGCTGCCTTCGCGCCTGAGAGCTCCTCGGTCAATCGATCTGCTTCTTCCAACTGTTTCGACCGGTTCTTCTGGAGGATGTTCAGCTCGCCCTCCAGCTCTGGCAGGCGTTGGCCGAGGGCCGCCAATTGTGCATTGAGCCGTTCGAGTTCGCCTTTGAAATCCCGCTTGGCCCGTTCGAGATCGCGCTGTAGTTCTGCTGCCTGCTGAGAGAGAGAGCTTCGATCCCAAAGGATCCGTTCCAGGGTCTCGGCCACTTCAGCCAACAGCTGCTCGGTTTCGTGCCGGTTGTAGCCCAGAAGCCGGCGCCTCAGCGCGGTTTCACGGATGCCGTTGGGTGTGATTTCTCGAGCCATGAGCTGGGAAGATGGGCCTCGCTCATCACGCTACCGCAGCGAAAAAAAGGTCGAACCCCTCGAATACACGATTCCACGTGAATCGTCCGGCGTCAATAGCGGCAACGGCCAAGGGCCCCGGTTGGCGGCTGCAAGATCCCGTATCTTGAACGCGAAGGCATGGAACAGACGAGGGTCGACAAGTGGTTATGGGCGGCCCGGTTCTTCAAGACCCGTAGTGCTGCAACGCGGGCGGTCCTCGGCGGCCGTGTCCAGGTGAACGGGACACGCGTGAAGCCGTCGAAGGAGGTTGTCCCTGGGGACACGATTCAGGTGACAACGCCCTCTGAGAGACGCACCGTGAACGTGGTGGACGTGGCGGACCGGCGCGGCTCGGCAGCCGCCGCAGCTGCTCTGTACGCGGAAACTCCGGAGTCGGCCAATGCGCGCGAGCAGGCTGCGCTCGAGCGCAGCCTCCAAGCCGGGCCGCCCGGCGCCGATCTCGGCGCGCGCCCCACAAAGCTCGATCGCCGGCGCTTCGACGCGCTGCGCCGGGCCAACCGCCGAAAGCCTTAGTCGCCTGCCAGCCCGTGCTCATCGAGCCAGGCCTTCGCGACGCGCTTCTGCGCGCGGGTCAGCCAGGCCTCGACCACCATGTCTTCGAGCTCGCCTCGATCCAGGCGGGCAAGATCCGGGATGCTCATGAGCACGGCGGGATAGCCCTCGAAGTGCGGGGTCGTGAAGAAGACCCCTCCCTCGTCGGCGAGCATGAGCTCCTTCACTCCGAGATCGGCGACGCGGAACATCAGCACGTCCTCGAGCCGCTCGCCCGTTTGCGGATCGATCGCATCTCGACGCCGGCCGCGATGGCAACAGAAGAGCTTGCCGTGTACGAGGTAAGCCGGCCGGCCGTCGCCGGAGAGCTCCTTCGCCGTCTGCGGTAGTGCAAGGGCGAGCTCGTCGAGATCGGCCATGGTGGCCACGGAACTAGTTTCCCTCAGGCTCAGCCCGCATGCCGTTCGATCTTCTTCTCGAGCAGCGCTTTCGCGGCCGGCCAGTCATCGTCGACGATCGCGTACCAGGCCGAGTCGCGGATGGAGTCGGGCAGCACCATGTGCTTGCGGAAGATTCCCTCGAACGTCGCACCGATGCCGAGGAGCGCGCCGCGAACGCGCAAATTACGAGCGTCGGTCTTGAACTCGACGCGCATCGCGCCCCAGTCGTCGAAGGCGTTTCGCAGGAGGAGGTACTTGGTCTCGATGTTCGCGCCGGTTCCCCAGTGGGCGCGCTCGAGCCACGTCCAGCCGATCTCGGTCCGCCGGTGGAAGGGCTCGATGTTCATGTACCGCGTCGAGCCGACCGGTCTCCCGTCGACGTGCACGACGAACGGCACCTCCGTCTCGCTGCCCAGGGCCTCGTCGAACCAGCGCTCGAAGCCGAGCGAATACATGCCCGTGTAGCGGTGAATCTGCGGCTCACGTTCGGCGGCCTCGCGCAATCCTTCGCGGTGGTGTTCCGCGATTGGCTCGACGCGCACGATTCGTCCTGCCAGTGGTGTGTCTGGTCGAAGTCCTGCCAAGGCAGTTGGGAGTATCGCGGCCGATGTCACGCTCGATGTTCTTCGCCCGGTCGCACACCTAGGCGCTTCCGGGTTCATTTTGATAGACGCTGGAAGTTGTGGCATCCAACGTGCCGAGCCAGCCGGGAGAAGCACGCGTGCCGGCATGCGCTCCATGGCGACTCGGCGGAGTCGTCTTCGCAGCCGGTGCGGGAACGCTGTCGACGGAGATCGCCGCCTCCCGTCTGCTCGCTCCCTATTTCGGCAACTCAACGGTGGTGTGGGCGAACATCATCGGGCTAATCCTTGTCTACCTCTCGCTCGGCTACTGGTTCGGCGGAAAGCTCGCCGACCGGGCTCCGAGACCGGAGCTGCTGGGTGCGATCGTTCTCGTGGCGGCCGCGTTCATCGCAGCAACGCCGTTCGCAGCGCGCCCGATTCTCGACGCCGCCCTCCGCGGGTTCGACTCGATCTCCGTCGGCGTGGTCGTCGGGTCGTTCCTCGCCGCCTTGGCACTGTTCGCCGTGCCCGTCACTCTGCTCGGCGCCGTCTCGCCGTTCGCGATTCGGCTTTCCCTCACCGATCTCGAGCGGTCCGGCGCCGTCGCAGGCCGTCTGTACGCGCTCTCGACGGTCGGCAGCATCATCGGGACGTTCGTCTCCGCGTTGGTGGCCATAGAGGCTTTCGGCACGCAGCGGACCATGATCGGCACCGCGGCGCTCCTCGCCGGCTGCTCCGTGTTGTTGATCGGGCGCCGCGCGGTTCCCGCGACCATTGCCGCCCTTGGGCTCCTACTCGTGCCCGCAGGGGTGGTCAAAGCAAGTTCTGGACCGCTGTTCGAAAGGGAGTCCCCGTATCAATACGTCTCGGTAATGCAGTGGGACGACGGTACGCGTGTCCTGCAGCTGAACGAAGGTGTCGCCTACCACTCGATGTGGCGCCGTGGGTCCGTACTGACCGGGCAGTACTGGGACCTCTTTGCGATGCTGCCGCCACTACTGGGCCACCCCGCGCGCAACATGCTGGTGATCGGAAACGCCGGCGGCACGATCGCACGCATGTACGGCCAGTTCTACCCGGGCATAGCGATCGACGGCGTCGAGCTCGACCCTGCGGTGACCGAGGCGGGCAGGCGTTTCCTCGGCCTTGACGACAACCCTTGTCTCCACGTCTATACGGCCGACGGCCGGCCATTCCTCCAGCGAACCCGCACGCGGTATGACCTGATCGTCGTCGATGCGTACCGGCAGCCCTATGTGCCGTTTTACCTGGCAACGCGCGAGTTCTTCGAACTTGCACGCCGGCATTTGCGACCCGGCGGAATCCTCGCGCTCAACGTGGCCAAGGTCCCCGGGGACGACCGCTTGACGCGCGCTGTCGACACGACGCTGCTCGCTGCGTTTCCTCAGGTCTGGCGGTGGCCCGCATTGCGCTTCAACGACCTGGTGATGGCGCTCGACCACCCGGCACGGCGAAGCGTTCTCGCGCGTCGCGCGTCGAACGTACGAGGGCGGCTACTCCTGCTTCTTCCGACCTTTCGGCATGGTCTCGTCGGCGCGCATCCTGTCGGTCGAGTGCTCACCGACGATCGGGCACCCGTGGAGTGGTTGACCGATCGGATGCTGCTCGAGCAGATCGC
This sequence comes from Actinomycetota bacterium, assembly GCA_030773975.1. Lineage (GTDB taxonomy): Bacteria > Actinomycetota > Thermoleophilia > Gaiellales > Gaiellaceae > 3-1-20CM-4-69-9. Next base: position 11,095 of record JALYLY010000066.1, read on the forward strand.
GCGAGGCCAGGGGCTCGACGAGGGAGCGCTGCCGACCGAGCCATGATCATGTGGCGCGATTAGGCGCCGACGAGCTCGGCAGCCGTCTCCGCGAGCAGCGGAACGCCCGTCTCGAAGCGGCTTGCACGGCCGTCATCAGCCGTGAGCTCGCCGCGCATATACCGGCCGTAGATCGCCTCGCAGAAGACGGCCGCCTTCCAGAGTGCGAGCGCCTCGAACCACGCGAGCGGCTCGACGTCGCGGCCGCTTCGGCTCGCGTATCGCTCGACGAGCTCGCCGCGAGTGGGGAAGCCGTCGCTCGCGGTGACCGGCGACGTCCCTAACGGATTCGCGCGACCTCCGGGCTCGCTGTAGGTCGCAACGAGGTAGCCGACGTCGGCGCGCGGGTCGCCGATGGTGCCCATCTCCCAGTCGAGCACGGCAGCCACCCGCTCCGGCTGCTCGTGCGTGACCATCATGTTCCCGAGGCGATAATCGCCGTGGACGACGGTTGCGGGTAGTTGCTCCGGAACGTTCGCGGCGAGCCAGTACCCGACGTCGACCACCTTGGGCAGGTCGCGCGTCTGGTTCATCTCCCAGAGCTGGGTGAACCGGCGTACCTGGCGCTCGTTGTAGTTCCCCGGTCGCAGGAACGCGGCCAGCCCGGGCGCGCGTACGTCGGCCGAATGGATCTCGACGAGTGTGTCGACGAGGTCGTCCGCCAGTCGGCGCCGCGCTCCGGGATCGCGGTCCAGTGGCGGCGGCAGGTCTGTCGTGATCACATCTCCGTCGAGGTAATCCATGACGTAGAACGGAACGCCGAGCAGGGAATCGTCCTCGCACACGGCGCGGATGTTCGGGACGCGGATCCCGAGCGGTGCGAGCGCGAGCTGCAACCTCGACTCACGCACGACGTCGTGCGCGGAAGGCGGCAAAGGCGGCCGTGGAGGGCGCCGCAGCACGTATCGCGGCCCGTCTTCCCGCTCGAGCAGGAAGGAGAAGTTCGAGCCGCCGCCCTCGCCTATGCGGCGCGCTTGTAACGCGCCCGACCCGAGGCCGTAGGCATCGAGAAACGAGCGGACCGTCTCCAGGATCAGCAGCGGCGGACGCGCTGCATCGTGTGCGTTCGTTCGCCGTTCGACGATGTCCACGCGCGGATCCTGACACGTAAGGGGCCGCGGTTACTCTTGGTGGAGTGAGGGCCGCCCCGCCGGAGGAGTTCGAGACCAGCACGCTGATCGATGTCCTGCCCGACGGTTGGGGTTTCGACGTCGAGGCTGTCCACTACGCGGCGGTCGGGGGTGGCAGCTACCATTGGGTGGTAGAAGACGTCGAGGGAAAGCGCGGCTTCGTCACGGCCGACGACCTGGACCAGAAGCCTTGGCTGGGGGACACACATGAGTCGGCGTTCGACGGCCTGCGGCGCGCATTTGAAACCGCGGTTGCACTCCGCGACGGCGGCCTCGACTTCGTGGTCGCACCGATCCCCACGACGCGTGGCGAAGCCGTGCGTCGAATCGGACCGGGGTACACCATCGCTCTGTTTCCGTTCGTGGATGGACAGACGGGCACCTATGGCCATTACGAGACCGCTGAGCGCGCCGCTCTCCTCACCACGCTCGCCGAGCTCCACCGTGCACCTGTGGTCGGTTCCGTGACGAGCCGTGTCGACCTCGACCTGCCCGGCCGTCGCCGACTCGAAGCAGCGCTACGAGAGCTGAGCCAGACCTGGTCCGCTGGGCCTTTCTCCGAACGCGCACGAAAACTGCTCGCGCCGCACGCGAGCGATGTGGTCGAACTGCTTGCCTTGAGCGACCGGCTCTCCATTGACGTAGCGCGGCGCAGCACCGACTGGGTTGTCACCCATGGGGAGCCGCACGGCGGCAACGTGATGCGGGTCGGCGAGAGCCACGTGCTCGTCGACTGGGACACCGTCGCGCTGGCCCCTCCTGAGCGAGATCTCTGGATGCTGGTGGGCGACAACGGAGAAGAAGCGAACGGTTATTCGGCTGCCACTGGCCACGAGGTTGACGCGGTTGCCATGAACTTCTTCCGTCTCCGCTGGGACCTCGCTGACATCGCCGCCTTCAGCGACTTGCTTCGATCACCGCATGGTCCTGCTCGAATAGGCGCGTTCCCGCTGCTACAGGTGTCACGTCTCGAACGGCAAGGGTCTGACCCCAGCTGTTCGGGTCAGCCGGGCGTCGCGGAGGGCCAAAAGGCCAGGGTCTGACCCCAGCAGTTTGGGTCATCCCGCTGGTCCGAGTGCCAGGCGTCTGAACTCCCTTATCGGAGCGCGCGCTCGAGCGTCACCGTCTCGAAAGGCCAGGGTCTGACCCCAGCTCTTAGGGTCACGTCCCTAATTCGGGCGCGAATGCGTCGACCAGGGCGGGCAGCTCGCTCGGCGGACAGGACAGGGCCAGCACCGCGGTCGTGATGCCGGCGCGCTGGAATTCGGCGACTCGCTCGCGCTGCTCCTCTACGGGCCCGAGCAGAAAGACGTCGCGGACGAGCGCCTCCGGCGCCAGCTCGAGCGCACGTTTGCGGTCGCCCGCAGTCCACGCTTCGACGACTGGATCGATCTCGTCACCGAAGCCAAGCCAGCGGAAGAACTCGGCGTAGACGGGCACGGTCGCATACGCGACGAAGATCCGCTTTGCGGTGGCGAGCGCTTCGTCCTCGGGCCCGGCGATCGAGAAGAACCGGCACGCGAGCTCCTTCTCGGGGGTTGCGAATGCGTTGACGACCTGCGTGGCGCGGCTCAGCGGCAGGAAGTTCGTGAACGCGCCGTCGGCGATCCGCGCGGCGAGCCCCAGCATCCGGTCACGCAGGGCCGCGAGGACGATCGGCACGGGCTCAGCCGGGGGCGAAGCGAGCCTGAAGCCGCCGGTGCCGCGCTCGCCGGCCAGGACTGTGCGGAGATACTCGACGGTCTCTTCCACTTTCGCGACCGGCCGCCGGAAGGGGATGCCGTTCCATTGCTCGACGATGACGTTCGACGAGGCGCCGAGGCCGAGGACGAAGCGGTCGTTGCTGACGTTCGCAAGCGCCGCGGCGGTCTGGGCGAGTACCGCCGGGCCGCGCGTGTAGACGTTGACGATTCCGGTTACCAGCCGCAAGCGCGTGCTGTGCTCGGCCGCAACGACGAGGGGCGTGAAGCCGTCGAAGTCAGTCGACTCCGCCGACCAGACGCTGTCGTAGCCCGCCTCGTCGATTCGGCGCACGAGCGGCCCGAGCTCGTGCAGGGGGACGCCGGTGAAGGGGATGGTCAGCGCGAGGCGGATGCGACAGTATCCCCCGATGTTCCCGCGCACTGCACTCGTGACGGGCGGCGCGTCCGGGATCGGCGCCGCGATCGTCGACCTCCTGCGCGGCGAGGGTGCCGACGTGCAGGTGCTCGATCTCGCCAATGGGTTCGACGTCTCTGTGCCCCGCGCGTGGGAGACAGTCGGTGCGGTCGAGCTCGCGTGTCTGAACGCGGGCGTCACGACAGGCGAGCAGGACGTGAGCCGGGTCTCGGACGATGCATACGAACGCATCCTCGGGGCGAACCTCGACGGAGTCGTCTTCGGTGTCCGGCGGCTGGCGAACGTCATGGAGCCGGGGAGCGCGATCGTCGCGACCGCGTCGCTCGCGGGACTGGTTCCGTCGCCGGATGATCCGATCTACACGCTCACCAAGCACGCGGTGATCGGCTTCGTCAGGAGCGTCGCACCGCAGCTCGAGGAGCGGGGGATCCGCATCAACGCGGTCGCGCCCGGTTTCGTCGAGACGCCGCTGATCGACTCCGCGCCCTTCACCGCTGCAGGCTTCCCGCTGCTGCAGCCGGAGGCCGTCGCGCAGGCCGTGCTCGGCGCTGCGCGCAGCAGCGAGACCGGCCAAATCTGGGTCGTGCAACCCGGGCGCGAGCCGCTTCAGTTTCGCTTCCCGAACGTCCCCGGCCCGCGCGATGCCTTGGGCGCGAGCGCCGGCGCGCCGCCGCGGCTCGCTAGTTGAAGCTCCATTCGTCGCCGGATTCGAATGCCTTCAGGATCCGTCGGCTCACGACCATCCGGTGGACTTCGTCAGGCCCGTCGTAGATGTGGGCCCCGCGCGCCTGCGCATACATTCCAGCGAGCGGCGAGCGGTCGGTCAGCCCGAGCGCACCGTGAACCTGGATCGCCCGATCGATCACGCGGGAAAGGACATCCGCTGCATAGAACTTGATCAGCGAGATCGCGACCCGCGCATCTCGTTCTTCGTCGATCTTGTGCGCGGCGTCGAGTGTCAGCAGCCTGCAGGCCTGGATCTCCGCCGCGGAGTCCGCGATCCAGTTCTGCACAGTCTGCTTTTCGGCCAGTGGGCTGCCTGTCACCTCCCGCTCGAGTGCGCGCTTGCACATCAGCTCGAACGCTCGCTGCATCTGTCCGAGCCATCGCATCACGTGGTGGATCCGTCCCGGGCCGAGCCGCTTCTGCGCGATGAGAAAGCCGGCCCCGCGCTCGCCGAGAAGATTTCCCGCCGGCACGCGCACGTCGGTGTATGTCACCTCGCAGTGAGTGGTCCAGCCGCGGCCGCGGTGCCCGAGCGTCGTCACCGGCTCGACGTGGACACCGGCGGTGTCGGCTGGAACGATGATCTGACTCGCGCGCCGTCGCGGGTCGGCAGCGGGCTCGGTGACGGCCATCACGATCCCGAAGGCCGCGCCCTCCGCGCCGGAGGAGAACCACTTCTTGCCGTTGATCCGCCATTCGTCGCCGTCGAGCACTGCCGTCGTTCGCAGATCGGTTGGATCCGAGCCCGAGACGTCCGGTTCGGTCATCGAGAAAAAGGAGCGGATGTCACCCGCGACGAGCGGCTTCAGCCAGTGTTCCTTCTGCTCCGGGCTGCCGAAGAGGTGGAGGATCTCGCCGTTGCCCGCGTCGGGCGCCTGGCAGTTGAAGACGTACTGGGCCCACAGCACGCGGCCGATCTCTTCGTTCAGGTGCGCGTAAGCGAGGAAACCGAACCCGGTTCCGCCGGCCTCCGGGGGAAGGTGCGGCGCCCACAGCCCTTCCGCCTTCGCACGGGCGCGAAGTTCCACGATCAAGTCCTGCGCCGCGTCATCCTCGCGTTCGAGCGCCACCTCGTTGGGATAGACGTGCTCCTCCATGAAGGCGCGGTAGTCGGCGCGCAACTCCGTGAAGTCGACGGCAGCTGGGGGATCGGCGATCGCCATGGAGCGAGACTAGTTGAGCCGCTCGACGACCATGGCCATGCCCTGGCCGCCGCCGACGCACATCGTCTCGACGCCGATCGTCCTGTCGAGTGTCCGCAGGTCGTTGAGCAGGGTGTTCATGATCCGCGCGCCGGTCATGCCGTACGGATGGCCCAGCGCGATCGCTCCGCCGTGCGGGTTCAGCTTGTCGCTGAAGGGGTCGACCCCGATCTCTGCGCAGACGGGAAGCACCTGCGCCGCGAACGCTTCGTTCAGCTCGACGACGTCGACTTCGTCGATCGTCATGCCTGCCTGTTTCAACGCCATGCGCACCGCTTCGATTGGGCCGACGCCCATGATCTCCGGCGCGACGCCCGCGACGGACGACGCGATGACTCGCGCGAGCGGCGTGATTCCCAGCTCGCGCGCGCGTGTGTCACTCATAACGATCACCGCCGCGGCGCCGTCATTCAAGGGGCAGGAGTTACCGGCCGTCACCTTTCCGCCCGGCTTGAACGCCGGCTCGAGCTGCGACAGCCTCTCGAGCGTGGAGTCCGGACGCGGCCCGTCGTCCTTGGCGACGCCGTCCCACGGCGTGATCTCCCGCTCGAAGAAGCCGGATTCCTGCGCGGCGACGGCACGCTCCTGCGACTGCTGCGCGAAGCGGTCCATGTCCTCGCGGGAAACGTTCCAGCGCTCGGCGACATTCTCCGCGGTCAGGCCCATCGGGATGTAGACGTTCGCGATCGGCGCGTCGTCCCCGAACAGCTTCGGGTGCAGCTCCTCGGCGTCCTTCGGATAACCGTCCACCTGCGTGATCGACTCGACGCCTGCGGCCACGTACGCATCGCCCTCGCCGGCACGAATCGCGTGGAAGGCCATCCGGATCGTCTGCAGGCTCGACGCGCAAAAGCGGTTCACGGTCGTGCCGGGCACGGTGTCGGGCAGCTCTGCGAGCAGGGCCGCGCGCCGCCCGAGGTTCATCCCTTGTTTGTCCTGCGGAAAGCCGCAGCCGACCATCACGTCGACGATCTCCGCGCGATCGAGCTCGGGAACCTGCTTCAACGCCGCGTCGATCGCGAATGCGGCGAGATCGTCGGGACGCGCGTCGACGAGCGAGCCCTTGCGCGCGCGGCCGATCGGCGTTCTCGTCGCGGCGACGATGACCGCTTCAGGCATCCGGGGCTCCCGCCGCCATGTAGACGACCTCGCCGACGAGCGCGGGCTTTTCCTTGCCCTCGACCTCGATCTGGATGCCGACGTACCAGATCACGCTCGGCCCACGACGCTCGGTGCGAAGGAGCTTCCCGTGCAGGCGCACCCGCGACCCGGACGGCGCCGGGCTCGTGAAGCGAATCTTCTCCGTCCCGTAGTTGAGACCCATAGCGGCGTCGCTGACCGACACGACCTCGCTGAGCAGCATCGGGAGCATCGAAAGAGTCAGGTACCCGTGCGCGACCGTGGTGCCGAACGGGCCGTTCGCGGCGGCTTCGGGATCGACGTGGATCCACTGATGGTCGCCGGTCGCTTCCGCGAAGAGGTTGATCTGCTCCTGCGTGATCTCGTGCCAGTCGCTCGTGCCGAGCTCGCGCTCGCCCGACTGCTCGAGCTCAGCGATCGTCAGCGTTGTCGTCATGTCGTCGATCACTCCCTCATCGATTGTCCGCCCGCCTGGTGCATCGAGGCGAGCATGCCGGGCGGCGCCGCCCCGTCGGGGAGGCGGTCGCGGAGCTCTTGCAGCAAAACGTCCGGGTCCCAACGCTCGTCGCTTGCGAACAATTCCCCCGCTTGCCAGCCCCGGAGCATGTTGACGACGCCGCCGTAGATGAAGAACACCTGGCCGGTGATGTCCTGGGCCTCGTCCGCGCAGAGCGCAACGACGATCGGCGAGTTGTTCCCCGGGTCCGCAGGGTCGAACCCGTCTTCAGGCAATGGGATCTCCCCGAACGCCGCCTCGGTCATGCGCGTGCGCGCGTTCGGCGCGATCGCGTTCACGGTCACCCCGTACCGCTGGAGCTCCTGCGCGGCAATCAGCGTGAAGCCGACGATCCCGGCCTTGGCGGCGCCGTAGTTCAGCTGCCCGACGTTGCCGAAGACGCCCGACGGGCTCGACGTGTTGATCACGCGTGCTGCAACGTGGTCGCCCGCCTTCGAGCGCTCACGCCAGTGGGCTGCGGCATGTCGCGTGGGTGCGAAATGGCCCTTCAGATGGACTTCGATCACCGCATCCCACTCGTGCTCTTCCATGTTGACGAGCATGCGGTCGCGCAGGATTCCCGCGTTGTTGACGAGGATGTCCAGGCGGCCGAACTCGGAGATCGCGGCGTCGATCAGCCGCTTGGCGCCGGCGAAGTCGGCAACGTTCTCGCCGTTCGCGACCGCCTCGCCGCGGAGCGCCTCGATCTCTCGCACGACGTCGTCCGCAGGACCGGTGTCGGCGCCCTCGCCGGCCAGCGACGCGCCGAGGTCGTTGACGACGATCCTTGCACCTGACTGTGCCAGTGCGATCGCGTGCTCCCGGCCGATCCCGCGGCCTGCGCCGGTGACCACTGCGACCTTTCCCTCCAGCTTGGGCACCACGGCCTCCTAGTCGAAAGCGCTCTCGCCGGTGAGCGCCCGTCCGATGATGAGCTTCTGAATCTGGCTCGTTCCTTCGTACAGAGTTGTCACGCGCGCATCACGAAGATACTTGCCGACCGGATATTCGTCCACGTAGCCGTAGCCGCCGTGCACCTGAACGGCCGCGTTCGCGGCGCGCACCGAGGCCTCGCTGGCGTAGTACTTCGCGACGGAGGACTCGAGCGTGTGTCGTTCCCCCGCGTCGGCCAGAAGCGCCGCGCGCCAGGTCAGGAGTCGTGCCGCATCGAGCTCGACCGCCATGTCAGCGAGCAGCTCCTGCACGAGCTGGAACGACGAGATCGCCTTGCCGAACTGGCGCCGCTCTCCGGCGTACTTGACGCATGCATCGAGGCAGCCCTGAGCGATGCCGACGCAGCCGGCTGCCAGCGAGATGCGGCCGTTGTCGAGAGCCGACATCGCCACTTTGAAGCCGTCGCCTGTTGCGCCGAGGCGGCTCGAGTCCGGAACACGGACCCGGTCGAGAAACACCTCGGCGGTGTCTTGGGCCCGCAGCCCGAGCTTGCCCTTGATCGGCGAAGCCGAGTAGCCGCTGGTGTCGGTCGGCACGAGAAAGCAGGTCAGGCCACGGGCGCCTTCTTCGCCGCTGCGGGCGAACACGAGCGCGACGCCGGCCCAGCTGCCGAGCGTGATGAACAACTTCGAGCCGGAGAGCAGCCAGTCGTCGCCGTCGCGCTCCGCGCGCGTCAGGAGGCTCGCGGGATCGGACCCTGACCCCGGCTCGGTGAGCGCGTAGCAGCCGAGCGCGTCTCCGGATGCGAGCTGGGGCAGCCACTGGCGCTTCTGCGCGTCGGTTCCCCATCTCGCGATCGTCTTGCCGACGAGGCCGAGGTTCACCGAGACGATCCCGCGCACCGACGAATCGGCGCGGCCAAGCTCTTCCATCAAGAGGCAGTACGAGACGGTGTCGAGGCCCATGCCGCCGTACTCCTCCGCAATCGTCGCCCCGAGGTAGCCCGCAGCGGCAAGTTTGGGTACGAGTCCGCGATCGAGCTGTTCGGCGCGGTCCCAGTCGCGGGAGTGGGGGACGATTTCCCGTTCGCAGAACTCACGGGCGGAGTCGCGGATCAGCTCCTGCTCGGGTGTGAGAGAGAAGTCCATTCAGGAACGTGGGGGCGACGCCGACGCGCCGGCCCCACGGATGATCCGTCAGCGTCCCTTGATCAGGGACCCGAACTCGCTGAAGGTCCCGTTCTCGTAACGGACGAGCTTCAGCTGCGAGATCGGGAAGTGGTCGCTCTTGCTGGTCTTGACCTTGATGCCTTTGATCATGTACGGGTTCACCCAGTTCATCGCCTGCGTCGCCTTGATCAGCGAAGCTCGAGTCGGGTTCTTCCCGGCGTTGTAGAGCAGCTTGACGACGTCGTACCCCTTCGCGAACCCGTAGAAGAAGAACGTGTTGTTTGGGTCGGCACCACTCGGACCATACGTCGCCAGCAACGATTTGTACCGCGTGACGATCGGGTCGTTCGCGTACTTCGGGTTGGCGTTGTTCTTCAGGTAGCCGGAGCTGATCGCCCCGTTGATGTAAGCGGCGCCCGCGCTTGCCGCAGCAGCCTTCATGACCAGGTCGATCGCGGATACCGAATTGATCACGATCGTATTCGGCTTCCAGTTGAGCGCCTTCGCCGTTCCGAGCGCACGCACGGTCGGCGTCGGGATCGAGAGCAAGACCCACGTGTCCGCACCGGACGCCTTCTGCCGCGTGAGTTGCGACGCGTAGCTCGTGTCGGTCGCTTCGTAGCTCTGCTCCGACACGATCAGGCTCGCCTTCGAACCGAGGCCGATCTTCAGACCTCGGAGGTAGTCCTTGCCGTAGTCGTCGTTCTGGTAGAAGACGGCGATTTTCGCGTTCGGCGCGTTCTGCTTGATCCAGAGCCCGTAGGAGCGCCCTTCGGCGATGTAGTCCGGCTGCCAGCCGACCGTCCACGGGAACTGCTTGTACTGGAGGCCCCAGTAGCTGGCGCCCGTCGTGACGAGGATCTGCGGGATCTTCCGGTCGTTCAGGAGCGGCCGAATCGCCTGGTTGTGCTCGGTCCCGAGCGAGGCCACGTCGGCAAAGATCTTGTCCTCGAGGATCAGCTTGTTCGTCATCTGAACGGTCTGGGCCGGGTTGTACCCGTCGTCGTAGTACTTCCAGATGATCTGGCGCCCCCTGATGCCCTTCTTTCCGTCAGGTCCCTTGCGCGTGTTGACCCACTTGAAGTAGGCCTCCATCCCGCGCGGGATCGGTGCGTAGAACGACGCCGGGCCGCTCAGCGGGAAGGTTCCGCCGATCGTAATCGTCGACGACGTGACGCCCGGTGTCGCCGTCGGCGCCGCGGTGATCTGCGTGCGTCCGAATGCCCCAGGAATGCTCACGGCCAGCGCTGCGAGAACGGCCGCGAGTGCAATTAGCGCTCTGTTCACCAGTGTTCCTCCTCCTCCGGATTCAGCTGCATGCTGTCAAGGTCAGCCCCTCGGAGCAAGGGTGACGCCGTCACGCTCCCTCGGCGGAGATCAGCCTTTCGTAGGCGGGAAGGGTCAGGAAATCCTCGAACTCGTCTGCCAGCGCCACTTCCGCGAAGATCTCCGCCGCTGCCTCGTGGCCGGGGCCGAGCTTCTCGAGCTCCTCGCGCTCGAGCTCGAGGACGCGCTCGCGGGTGACACGATCGTGCTGGATCCACTGCCAGATCTGCGAGCGGCTGATCTCTGCCGTCGCGGCGTCCTCCATCAGGTTGTTGATCGCGGCAGCGCCGACCCCGCTCAGCCAGGAGGCGATGTACTGGATGCCGACGGAGACGTTGAGGCGGACCCCTTCCTCGGTGACCTCGCCCGGTGTGGCTGCGACGTTCAGGAGATCCTCGGCTGTTACAGAGACCTCGTCTCGCTGTCTGCCGACCTGATTCGGGCGCTCACCGAGCGTGTCGTTGAACACGCTCATCGCAACGGGAACGAGATCGGGGTGCGCGACCCAGGTCCCGTCGAAGCCGTCGCCGGCCTCGCGCAGCTTGTCCTCGCGCACCTTGGTTAGCGCGACCTCGTTGACTTCGGGGTCGCGACGGCTCGGGATGAATGCCGCCATTCCGCCGATGGCATGCGCGCCGCGCCGGTGGCAGGTCTTGACGAGGAGCTCTGTGTAGGCACGCATGAAGGGCACGCTCATCGTCACGAGCGGGCGGTCCGGGAGCACGAACTCGGGACGGTCACTGAACTTCTTGATGATCGAGAACATGTAGTCCCAGCGGCCGGCGTTCAGCCCGGCGGAATGCTCTTTAAGCTCGTAGAGGATCTCGTCCATCTCGAACGCAGCCAGGATCGTCTCGATGAGGACGGTGGCCCGGATCGTCCCGCGCGGAATCGAGAGT
>JALYLY010000067.1 GCA_030773975.1 Actinomycetota bacterium
GTCTAGCTCCGGGCCCCGCAGCTCTCACGCGCGGAGCTCGAGTAGGCGGAGCTCGAGAACATGGGAAGCGTTGAAGCCTTCGATCTGGAGCATGGCGCCGGCAGCCGCGGCTGCAGCGCCGGCGGGCATGAGCCCGACGAGCTCCGCGCCGGCAACGTCGACCCCGCGCGCACGGGCTTCTTCATCGACTCGACGGACGATCTCATGCAGCGAGGCGGCCTCATAGTCCTCGACGTTCATGCTCACTTGCGCGTGGCCGGCTCGCGGCAGGAACAGCCCGAGCGCGCGCACGCCAGGGAACCCGCCACCTTTCTCGCGCACCACTGAAGCAATCGCGCGCGCGATCTCGACGTCGTCCGTGGCGAGGTTGACGTTGAACGCGATCAGCGGCCGGCGCGCGCCGACGATGACGCCGCCCGCACGCTCGTCGAGTCGCGCGGGTCCGTAGTCCGGACGGAGGTCGCCCGCGTCGATGCGGCGCTGGAGCTCCTCCGGACCTCCCTGCCGGTAGAACGCAGGTCCTCGCGCAGCTGCGGACTCGCCGTAGAGGAACACGGGCAGGCCGAGTTCCGCGCCGATCCGGTCCGCGAGCTGCAGTGCGCAATCCCGCGCCCGCTCGTGGTCTGTCGGCTCGAGGGCCACGATCGGGACGACGTCTGCGGCGCCGATCCTGGGATGAGCCCCTTCGTGACTGCGCAGGTCGATCCGGTCGCGGGCACAGGCGACCCCGGCCAGCAGCGCCTCGACGAGCGACGTGTCATCGCCGACGACCGTGAAGACCGACCGGTTGTGATCCGCGTCGGAATGAACGTCGAGAACGTCGGCGTGCGTGGCGAGGGCGGACCGCAGCGCCTCGATCGTCCCGGCGTCACGTCCTTCCGAGAAGTTCGGGACCGACTCGAGCGGCAACTCCACCGCGCGTACTCTACGAAGGTGTGAAGGCGTACTACGACCGGCGCGCGCCCGAGTACGACGATTGGTGGCTGGGCCAGGGCTTGCACGCAGACCGCGAGCGGCCCGGTTGGGAAGAGGAGCTTCGCCTGCTCGAGGGCGTGGTTCGAGATCTTCCGCCCGTGCGCACGCTCGATCTCGCTTGCGGCACGGGCTTCCTGACAAGGCACCTTCGCGGCGACGTGGTCGGGCTCGACGCGAGCGAGCGGATGCTCGACGTAGCGCGCGCACAGGCTCCGGCTGCTCGGTTCGAGCGAGGAGATGCGCTGTCCACACCGTTCGGAGACGGCGCCTTCGATCGCGTCTTCACGAGTTACTTCTATTGCCACCTCGAGGAAAGGGAACGCGAGCGGTTTCTGGCTGAAGCCCAGCGTGTCGCGCCGGAGCTGGTGGTGGTCGCGTCGATCAGAGGCGATGGCGACGACTTGGAGCGTTGGGAGAAGCGCCGGCTGAAGGACGGCTCGCATTGGAGCGTCTACAAGCGTGTGTTCGAGGGACCTGACCTCGCCACCGAGCTCGGCGGCGTGATCGTGTTCAAGGGCAACTGGTTCGTCGTCGTGCGCGCTTGACGCGTCGACGCTCGGTCTACCGGTCACACGCTTCCCTGCAACGTGACCTCCGTGTGTGTCCCGCCTGCGTCGAGGCCGGCTTTCACCTCGAGTCGTTGCCGGTGTTGAACGAGCATCTCGGCCAACGCGCATACATGTACGGCCAGGCGCCCGGCGTGGTCGAAGGAGAGGAGAGGAGACCTTGGCGCGGGCGAGCGGGCAAGACGCTCCGCCGCTGGCTCGAGCTCGAGGAGGACGAGTTCTACAGAACGTTCTATTGCGCGTCGGTGACGCGGTGTTATCCGGGACGTGCGCCCTCGGGTCGCGGCGATCGCACTCCGACACCCCGCGAGCAAGAGCTCTGTTCGTTCTGGAAGGACCGGGAGCTCGAGCTGTTGCGACCGCGGCTGATCGTGCCCGTGGGTGGGCTCGCGATCCGCCGCCTGCTCGGCATCTCCGGTCTGGCAGCGTGCGTCGGCCGCCGCTACGAGCTCGACGGAGCAGCAGTCGTTCCTCTGCCCCATCCTTCCGGCGCCAGCAGCTGGCTCAACTCTCCGGCAAATCGCGGGCTCACCGCACAGGCCGCCGCGTTGGTGCGCGACGAACTCGCTCGCCTGTAGGGACAACGCCCGACGCTAGATTTCAGGGGTGAAGGAGCACAGCGGAACGCCGTACAGGGTGACATTCGCCCGCCTGCTCGGCTTCTTGCGCCCCTACAAAGTCTCGCTCGTCGTTTCGACACTATTGGCGATCGCCTCGCAGGGTGCACAGATCGCGGTCGTGTGGGTCACCGCCCACGTCATCGACGATGCGGTCATCCCGCGGGATGCCGGCAAGCTCTGGATCTTCGTCTGGGCGATCATCGGCCTCGGGGTGCTGCGTGCGGCCTTCATGGGCGCACGCCGGTTGATCTCCGGAAAGCAGGCCCTCGCGGTCGAGATGGACATGCGCCAGGGGCTCTACCGGCACCTCGTGCGGCTCTCGTTCGGGTTCTACGACCGGAATCAGACCGGACAGCTGATGTCGCGGGCGACCGTCGACCTGCAGGGAGTGCGCTTCTTCCTCGGCTACGGCCTGATCTTCTTCTTCCAGAACGTCCTGACCGTACTGTCGGTGACGGTCGTCCTCTTCTTCTTCGAGTGGAAGCTGGCGCTGATCGCGCTCGCGATCACGCCGGTCCTCGTCGTCCTCGCCTACCGCTACAGCCACATCGCCCACCCGACGCTGCGCGACGTGCAGCAGAAGCTCGCCGACGTCGCCACCGTGGCCGAGGAGAACATCGTCGGTGTCCACGTGGTGAAATCGTTCGCGCAGGAGCCTCAGGAACAGCAGAAGTTCGTCGACCGCTCGGAAGCGGTCTTCCAGCAGACGCTCCGCGCCAACCGGCAGCGGGCGCTCTACGTCCCGTTCATCTCCTGGGTGCCGATGCTGGCGCAGGCAGCGGTCCTGCTGGTCGGGGCGCGGATGGTCACACGCGGCGAGCTGACGGTCGGGGGCTTCATCGCGTTCAACCTCTACCTCGGCATGTTGATCATGCCGCTGCGCTCGCTCGGCATGTGGGTCGGCCAGGCGCAGCGGGCCACCGCATCCGGTGAGCGAATCTTCCAGGTGATGGACGAGCCCGAGGAGATCGCGGACCGGCCCGATGCTGTCGAGTTGCCGGAGGGAGGCGGCCACCTCCGCTTCGAGGGCGTCGGCTTCGAGTACATGGCTGGGCGTCCGGTTCTGCAGGACATCGACCTCGAGCTCGCGCCCGGGAAGACGATCGCTCTCATCGGTCACACGGGCTCGGGCAAGACGACACTCACCTCGCTCGTGCCGCGCTTCTACGACGTGACGTCGGGTCGGGTCACGCTGGACGGTGCAGACGTCCGCGACGTGAAGTTGAACTCCTTGCGCCACGCGATCGGCGTCATCTCACAGGATCCGTTCCTGTTCTCGGCCACCGTCCGCGAGAACATCATGTTCGGCGCTCCCGATCTGGACGACGCCGAGGTGGTGCGCATCGCCCGCCTCGCGCAGGCGCACGAGTTCGTCAATCGGTTGCCGGAGGGCTACGACACCGTTATCGGCGAACGCGGCATCACACTCTCCGGTGGGCAGCGTCAGCGCCTGGCGATCGCCCGCGCACTCGCGGTCGATCCGCGTGTGCTCATCCTCGACGATGCGACGGCATCGGTCGACGCCTCGACCGAAGCGCGTATCCGCGTCGGATTGCGCGAGGCGATGCGGAACCGGACGACGCTGATCATCGCCCACCGTCTCTCGACGATCGCGTTGGCCGACGAGATCGTCGTGCTGGACGACGGACGCATCGCGGCCCAGGGCACGCATGATGAGCTGCTCGCCACGAGCCAGGTGTACCGCGACATCTACGAGCACGGCCTCCTCGAGCGGCAGTTCGCGGACGCAGTGGAGGCGCGCGCGGAAACCGACGCACTGGAGGCTGCATCGTGATCCGCTCCTTCGGTCTGCAATCGGCACAGCCCTGTGCGGTTTCTCTCGGTACCGTCGATCCCGGGTGGCGGGTGGCGTCTTTCCCCTCCCGGGTGGGGCCGCGCGCGCGTGTACTTGAAAGAGGTCTCCGCCAGTGAGGGTGTGGCAGCCGGGCACCCACCTGAGCTCGATCAAGAAGGTCGAGGTCGACGACTGGTCCTGGCGGCGCACGCGCCGGCGGATCGGGGCGCTCGCCGGTTTGGCCAAGCCCTACAAGGTGCGGACCGCGTTCTCCGTCGTCTCGCTGCTCGCCGCGACGGCGACCGCGCTGGCGCCGCCCTTCCTCGCCAAGTACGCGGTCGACGATGGGATCCGTAAGCACGACCTTGGTCTGCTCTGGTGGATCGTCGGAGCGTTCGTTGTGGCCGGTCTGCTCAACTGGGCGATGAGCTACGTGCAGACGTATCTCACGGGCTGGGTCGGCGAGCGCATCCTGGCCGACCTGCGCATCGCACTCTTCCGTCATCTCCAGCGGCTCTCCCTCGGGTTCTACGAGCGCACTCGCGCGGGCGTGATCATCAGCCGGCTGACGAACGACGTCGAGGCGATCGACCAGCTGGTGACCGACGGGGTCACCAGCCTCGTACAGAACAGCCTCACCCTGATCGGCACGGCGATCCTGCTCTTCGTCCTCGACTGGCGGCTCGCCCTCGCGACGCTGGCGGTCATCCCGCTCATGGGCATCGCGACCGTGATCTTCCGCGTTCGCTCCACGCGAGCGTATCGCGCAGTCCGCGAGCGCCTGGGCCTCGTCACCGCGACGCTTGCAGAGGACATCGCGGGCATGCGCGTCGTACAGGCGTTCACGCGCGAGAGCGCGAACACGCGGAACTTCAAGGCGGTCACCGAGCGCTACCGCGACTCGAACATGGAGACGGTCGTCCTGAACGCCCTCTACTTCCCCTTCGTCGACCTCCTGTCGTCGATCGCACTCGCGGTTGTGCTCGGCTACGGCGGCCATCTCTACTTCAACGGGGACGTCACGCTCGGAACGTTGTTCGCCTTCATGCTGTACGTGCAGAATTTCTTCGACCCCGTGCAGCAGCTCTCTCAGCTGTACAACACGTTCCTCTCGGCCACTGCAGCGCTCGACAAGATCATGGACGTCATGGAGGAGGAGCCGGAGGTTCTCGACCGGCCGGGCGCCGAGCCACTGCCCCACGTGGAAGGCCGAGTCGCCTTCGACCGGGTCCGCTTCGGCTACGGCAAGGGGCCGGACGTCCTGCACGAGCTCGACCTGGACGTCCCCGCCGGAACGACCGTCGCGCTCGTCGGGCACACGGGCGCGGGCAAGTCCACGATCGCGAAGTTACTCGCCCGGTTCTACGACCCGCGCGACGGCCGCATCACGATCGACGGCCACGACCTTCGCGACGTGACGCAGGCGTCACTGCGGCACCAGCTCGGCATCGTCCCCCAGGAGGGATTCCTCTTCGCCGGCACGGTGACCGACAACATCGCGTTCGGCCGGCCGGACGCCACACCCGAGCAGGTCGTGCAGGCCGCGCAGACAGTCGGCGCGCACGATTTCATCCTGCGCCTCGAAGACGGCTATGAGACGCAGCTGCAGGAACGCGGGTCACGCCTCTCGCTCGGCCAGCGGCAGCTCGTCGCGCTCGCGCGCGCGCTGCTCGCCGATCCCCGGATACTGATTCTGGACGAGGCCACCTCCTCGGTCGACATCGGCACAGAGCGCAAGATCGAGCGGGCGTTGAGGCTCCTGCTCTCCGGGCGAACGGCCTTCATCATCGCCCACCGGCTGTCGACGATTCGCGATGCCGACCTGATCGTCGTGCTCGAGCACGGCCGGATCGTCGAGCAGGGAACACACGAGGAATTGCTCGCAAAACGCGGCCTCTATACGTCTCTCTATGGAGACTGGGCCGCAGACGTGGCCTAATACCCCTATGGCCCTCGACAAGGAGACCGAAGAGCGGATCGATCAGCCTGTCTCGGAGGAGGCCGAGCGCGAGACCCGGCTCAGTCCCACCGAAGCGGTTGCGCAGATGAAGATCAACGTCCCGGTGCGCGGCAATCGCAAGCTGCGCAAGCTGCTCGAACGGGTGAACGAAGACACGCAGCTGAAGGGATGGTGGCACGCGTCGAACGTGAACGCGGTGGCGCGAATGCAAATCAACGACCATTCCTGGGTACACATCCAGATCGTCGCCAACATCGGGCTCAAGCTCCTGCGTCAGCTCACGAAGCATCACATCCAGCCTTCCGTCGTGCGCGACTACGGCTACGACGACGATGACGCAGAGGTGGTGGTCCTGCTCGGCGCGCTGACCCATTGCGTCGGGATGTCCGTCCACCGTGAAGGGCACGAGGACTTCAGCCTCTTTCTCGCCGAGCCAAAGCTGCGCGAGCTCCTACGCGACATCTACCAGGAGCCGGATCTGACCATCATCGTCTCCGAGGTGCTCGGCGCGATCACGAGCCACCGCGACTACGGCAAGCCGTTGACCCTCGAGGCAGGAATCGTGCGCGTCGCGGATGCGCTCGACATGGAGCAGGGCCGCTCACGCATCCCCTTTGCCCGCGGCTCGATCTCGATCCACTCCCTCAGTGCGGCGGCGATCGAGGACGTTGCAATCAAGGACGGCGAGCAGCGTCCCGTGCTGATCGAGATCACCATGAACAACTCCTCCGGGATCTATCAGGTGGACAGCCTGCTGAAGGCGAAGCTCCAAGGCTCGGGTTTGGAGCAATACGTCGAGGTCGTCGCGCACATCGACACCGAGGCCGAGAAGCGCCTGGTGCCGATCTACCGGCTCGAGACCTGAGCTCAGACAGGGTATGTTCACCCAGGTTCCGGTAGATTCCTGCCGCCTCGGTGGAGTTTCTTACAGATTCAAAATACCCCTTGCGCGGGTCGGCGAAAGCGGCCTTCGAGCCGACTCGGCTAGTGGAGAGGGCCAACGGGATTAGGGGTGCCGCAGCCCTAGATCCCGGAAGCTCCCCAGCTTCCAGGCCCTCTCCATTTTCTTCGGAACGCGGTGCGCACGCCCCGGCTGCGTGCACACAAAAAAAGGCCCATACGGGATTCGAACCCGTGCCGCCGCCGTGAGAGGGCGGTGTCCTAGGCCACTAGACGAATGGGCCGAACGGGATTCAGTCTAGCGAGGGGTGGGAACAGTCGCCCCTGCTGGAACGCGACGGCGCGCAGCGCTAAAGGCGTCATCACCAAAGGAGTGCCGTCAAGAAGACCGCAACTAGCGCCGGTACAATGGCCGCCCGTTGCGGGGTCGTCTAATGGTAGGACGCCTGACTCTGGATCAGGTAGTCAAGGTTCGAGTCCTTGCCCCGCAGCCTCAAAAACCGTGAACCGCAAGGTGACGATTAGATCGGTGATGGCGGCGCGTCAGGGTTCGGGCCGCGTTTCACTAGAAGGGCTGGCAATGGTTCTCGCACCCCACACCCGTAAGCGCGTTCGTATCGGCCTGTAGCGCTCTGCGTGGTGAGGCGGGAACGTAAGAACGATTGCCCCGTCTTCAAGGCGCGGGTGTTCGTAGAGAATCGTCGTCTCGATGACTTCGCCGTCTTCGAGCTCGCTCGCTTCGCTGTACGAGCCGCCGGACAGGTCCCCGACGACCGACACCTTGATCTGCGTTCTACTCGCCTCGAGAGCATAGAGATGGCCTCCGGCAAGGATTAGCACTGATCCGAAGTCGTCTTCGTCGTCGGGGGCCGGCTCACGCGGCTCGACAAACTCGATCTCGTTGTCCTGCACTGTCTCGGCCAGCGCACCTTCCCAACTCGCATGGAGGCTGTCCAGGACGTGTTTGGGGGGCGGCTTGCGTCTAACCGCCGCTTTCTCGAAGTGCATGACAATCTGCTTCCGTTCCTCGCCGTCACTCAACGTGGGTTGCCTCCTTCCGGCTTGCCTTTTGGCCGGCGCCCGTGAGCTTGAGCCCTCGACGAGAGCGAGCAGAACGCTAGATTACGCCGGACCCCCGGGAAGACGTTCCCGCCCGCAGATCATGACCGAGTTGAGCTTCCAGCTTCCCGAAGCCTCCATCGCAGTCGAGGCGACTGAGGCCCAGCGGTTGTTCGAGGAGCTCGATCGGCTCGGCGCGCGACCCACGGGGCGGGACTACGCACGTATGGCACGCCGCGTCGGAACGGCCGCCCACGAGCGCTCGGTGCACGCCGTCGAGCTGCTCGACGTGGCTGAGAACGAGAAGGTCCAGCGAGCCCTGGAGCATCTGGCCGTGCGGGACGAGCTGAGTCCCGGGCTCGTCTCGCTCTGGGAGGGTCTCACGCGCGACGTGCGGCCGGTTCCGGTCTCGTACCAACTCGAGCTCGCTCATTTCGATGGCCGCGAGGAACGTCGTGACATGACCAGCCTGAGTGGCTCTTACTCCGTCGGCGATTTGATACCGGCACCAGCCGGTGAATGCTGGCAGGTCGTGGCCGTCGAGCCCGAGGAAGACGGACCGACCCGTCTGATGTGCGATCCGTGTTGAAGGGCGAGGCAAACGCCCGCGGACCAGAAAATGAGCTCGTCTAGCGGCGGACCACGAGCGTGTGCGCCGCACGGTCGCCGAGTCGTTGCCCGTGCTGAGAAGTCAGCGCGAAGATGGCGCCGACCAGATAGAAGAAGAGACAGTCGACCAGTCGCAGCAGGTTACGAACGACGGCTGCCCCGAATGTCAAATGCTTCCCGTCTTCACCTATGACGTGGATGCCGACGATGCGCTTGCCAAGCGTCGCGCCCGTTGCGGCTTCGCAGAGGACGTAGTAGCCGAGCCCGAGCAGTAGGAAGAGCCAGGCCGCCTTTCCGCTGACGTCGATCCCAGCGTTTGTGTAGCCGTTGCCGGTCTCGGTGTAACCGCCGCCCGAGAGCAGGCCGATGATGATTCCTGCCGGGAAGAAGACGATGACGGCGTCGAGGAGAACGGCGACGAAGCGGAGCGGGAGGCCCGCGTTCTCCATCGAGTTCCTCCGCTCGCGGGCTCGAAGGAAGCCCGAGAGTGCCTCGTCTGCCAACGGCGGTTGGTCGCCGAGTTCCAACCTTGCCTTCACTCCCGAGGCAATGTCGTTCGCCTCCCAGGCCGGCACCCCGGCCTGACGGATCAACAGGTCCGCGAGATCGGTGTAGTCCCAGCTCTCCATGGCTGCAGCGACCGGCCGTCCCTCGGCGTCGAAGCGGTACGCCGAGACGGTTCTGCTAGGCCGGGATTCCTCGGTCACACCCCCGTTGTGTCGTTTGAAGCTAGCAGAGTTTCTAGCGAGCCCGGCAAGCGTGGGAGCCGACCTTCACGCGCACGAGCGCATGTGCCGTGCCGCCCTCGCCGGTTGCGTCGAGCATCAGCCGATAGGCCCCGGGACGAAGGCCACCAGGAAGCTTGACCCGGATGTTGTTCGTGCCTGACCGGAGCATCCCGAGCTGCCCGCGCTTGACGACGCGTCCGTGACCGTTCAGCAGGCGGCTGCGAACTCGTGCTGTGGCAGAGAGATCGACGTGCAATCGGAGGACCGACCCGGCTGTGCACGCGACGCGTCCCGGCTTGACCTTGACGGCCAGCGGGGCTCCACTCGCGGGGCTCATCGTCACGAAAACCGCAGTCCCGCGCTCCGTGAGTGCGGGCGCCGGCGGCAACTGGTTGGCGACGATCATCGGAATGGATGCGAAGAAGACCGCGCTCCGTTGTAGCCCCAGACCGCGCGCACTGGCTGCGCCGAGCGCCTGTGACCACGTGAGCCCGACGAGATTCGGCACGCCCACGAGCACGGGCGACATCGCTCCGACGTTCCCCGACAGGTCGACAGCCACAACGGAGAACGAACGCGTATCACCCGGATCGAACGTCCCCATCTTCACCTCGAACTCCGTGCTACCCAGGTTCTTCCAAGGAGCCCCGTTGACGAAGACGACGTAGTTGGCGACGTTGTCGGTCGGCGCGGACCAACGCAGGGTCAACCCGTCGGCTGCGACGACACCGGTGAAGGTCGGCGGCTTGCCCGGCGCGACCGTGTCGAGGTGGAGCGTTCGGATTGCCGTCCAGGCAGAGAAATTCCCCGCGGAATCCTGCGAACGCGCCTGCCAGTAGTAGAGGCCGTCCACCGGCAGGGAGGGCGGGGACCACTTTGCGAGCGCACCGTTCACGAGCGTCCCCGAGTTGCCGCTCCGAACGGTGCCGAGACAGAGCGCGTCGGAGCAGACGCGGAAGTCAACCGTGCCGGTGCCGGCGAACGCCGGCTTGCTGAAGGTCGCGCTGAGCTCGAGACCGTTGACCCAGGCGCCGTCCGCCGGCGCGCCCACCGTCACAACGGGCAGGCTCGTATCGAGCTGGAAGCTTCGGGTCGCGCTCCAACCGGACTGGTTGCCGGCGACGTCAACCGCTCGTGCCTGCCAGTGATGCGTCCCGTCCACGAGAGCGGCGGGTGTCGCACTGGCCGTGCCTCCGTTCGACACCAGGCCGGAGGTGACCGACTGCACGACCGGGGCGCACGAAGCACCCGCCGGTGCCGAGCTCGAGCAGAGCTGGAACTCCACGGTGCCGGAGTCGCCTCCGGCGGTGCCGTCTGCGAAGGTCGCGTGTAGTTGCGGCAGCCCGTTCGTCGTCAAAGCATCGGCCGGAGCTGTCAGCGCCGGGGTCGACGGAGCGACGTTGTCGATCTTCCAGCTGTAAGAGGCGGGGCTCGTGTCGAGGTTCCCGGCCGGGTCAGTCGCACGCACGTCGAACGTATGGGTTCCGTCGCCCAGCGCTGCGTATGACGCGGGGGTTGTGCATGCGGCGAACAGAGAGCCGTCGAGCCGGCACTCGAACGTCGAGCCCGGCTCGTTCGAGCCGAGGCCGAACGTGGCGCTCGAAGACTGCGTGTTCGCCGCCGGCATCGTGGGGCCGATGGTGGTCGTCGGCGGCGTCGTATCGATCGTCCAGGTGTAGGAAGCCGCACTCGGATCCGTGTTCGCCGCCGTGTCGCGTGCACGGACGTAGAAGGTATGCGACCCGTCTGCGAGTCCGGAATACGTCTTGGGGCTCGAGCACGACGTGTACGCGCCGGCGTCCAGCGCGCACTGGAAGGTGGACGGGGACTCGTTCGAAGAGAAATCGAAGGTCGCGCCCGTGGCGATCGTCAACGCGGCAGGGGAGCTCGGCCCGATCGTCGTGTCCGGCGGCGTGGCGTCGATCGTCCAGGCGTACGAAGCAGGGGTCGGGTCGACGTTGCCGGCCGGATCAACCGCACGGGCCTGGAAGGCGTGCGCACCGTCTGCGACGCCTGAGTAACTCTTCGGAGTAGGACAAGCGGCGAATGCAGTGCCATCGAGCGAGCACTCGAAGGTCGAGCCGCCCTCCGTCGCGGAGAGATCGAAGCTGGGGCTTGCGCTGTTCGAGAGCGCGGCCGGCTGCGATGTGATCGACGTGTTGGAGGGAACCGTGTCGATCGTCCAGCTGTAGTTCGTGGTGGTGCCAGGGTTGCCCGCGAGATCGGCCACCCCCTTCACGTCGAAGCTGTGCGCACCGTCGGCGAGCGGCCCGTAGGCATCCGGGCTCGTGCAGGCGGCAAACGACCCACCGTCCACGCGACACTGGTAGCCGGTGACAGACTCGTTCGCGCTGAACGAGAAATTGCCGCTCGCAGCGTTCGACTGTGCCGGTGGGCTCGCCGTGATGCTCGTCATCGGCGCGACGTTGTCGATCACGAAGGTCCGGGCCGAGGTCCAGGCCGAGGGCAAGCCCAAGGCATCCTGTGCCTGCGCTTCCCACCAGTAGGTGCCGTCGGTGAGCGGCCCGGTCGGCGTCCAGTTCAAGTTCGCGCCGTCGGTGGCAGCCATCGCCCCGGAGTTCTCCGGCGAGGTCGAGCACCCTGAGTCCGTGCAGAGCTTGATCGTCAACGTGCCCGGATCGGCTTCGGGGTCGGAATACGTCGCGCTTAGCTGCGGACTCGCGGTCGCATGAAGCGCGTCCGCAGGCGCGGAGAGCGATACAGAGGCAGACCCGTTCGGAGCCGGGTGCACAGTGATCTGGTTTGCCGGGTCGAAGGGAAGCAGAGTGATGCTGTGATTCGCGGCGCTGCCGCCCGTGTAACCGAGTGTCTGGTGCCGCCAGAATTGGATGCAGAGATGCTCGCTCGGACCGAGCGTGAACGCGCCGGGATTTGCGGTCACGGTCGCATTCGCCGCCATGCCCGTGGCATTCGTGATCACGTCGCCGTCGGTCGGGGCGATGAGATAGCCACCGACGGTCGACCCGGAGTCGTTCACTTTCCACATTCCGGCACTCAGGACCGCGAGACCATTTCCCGCCAAAGTGGAGCCGGGCTTGACGCGGACCTGGAAGGTCCAAACCGCGCCGGGAAAACTCATGCCGCCCGACCCATCCACGACCCAGCCTTTGCAGCCGGCCGGCAAGACAGGTGACCCAGTCACCGCCGAGGTGGACAGCGTGCCTAGGAGACCGACCCCAGGCGCAAATTCGGTCCAGCCAGTCGTGTTGTTGGGAAGGATGCGGTTGTCAGCCTGAGGGAGGGCTGCGCCGCTGATCGCACCGGTGTCCGTGTACGGAACAGTCGTCACGCCGCCGGGAGGCGACACAAGCACGTAGTTTCCGAGCACGACTCCTGACGCAGCACGTGCGCGGTACAGGTCGCCCCCTAGCTCGGCTGGGGAAACGGAGACGTTCACGGCACCGTTGGCGGCAACCGCGACGGGTGGAGTCGAGACTGAGCTCGCGGTGCGACCGTTCCCGCTCGAGCGAACGTAGATGTACTGATAGCTGGCGACAGCCAGAGTGCCGCCGCCGGGCACGGCAACGGTGGTCGGCGTGGTCGGAGTCCCAGGCCCCGCTGAAGTCGTGATCTGCCAGCTGCTGCCGCTGATGCTTGACGCCGCACCGTCGAGGTAGAGGGTGCCCTGATAGTTGGCGATCCCCGCCCCCGTCCCTCCGGCCAGCGCCGTCAGCATGAAGATCACCGCCCCGCAGATAACCGCGAGCTGCCGGAACCGACGGAGGGGTCGCTCCGTGGCGCCAGGAATGTCGCAGAAAGTCCGCAGGGTCATGTGTTGCCTTCACGCGCGCGTACAGAGACGCGAACGCTCCGGTGCAGTTCATCGGCCTACGGACGCCCTGCCTTGATGCTCAGACGAGTCCGCTCGTTCCCTCAATGGGGGGATTCACCGACCGCTACCGCAAACGGGGGAGGAACCTCTTCGCGCCCGCTCCTACCCTGCGGTCTGGCTTTTGGCCTTTCAACTGCGGCCCACGGGTGATTGTGGGTGGAAGGAGTTCCGACAATGCGGCAGGACCGAACTATTCGTGGCGGCGTGCGAGCGAACGCGCTCTGGGGACGGCGTGGCGAATCTCGCTCGAACGCTCTTTGGGGCAGTGGCAAGCGCGGCTGGGTCACCCTCGCGCTCGCCGCGATGCTCGTCGTTCCAGTTGCGGGGAGCGCCTCCACGGGCAAGACCGGCAAGGACAGTGGTGCCTTCGTCCCGCCGAGCCTGCTGGCAAAGGCTGCGGCGAACCCCCTCCAGACCTTCGATGTCATCGTTCAAGGCGACAAGGGCTCTTCGAGCTCAGACGTCTCGTCTGCGGTGAGCAAGCAGAACGGTCAGGGGATGCGGAGCTTCATGAGCATCGCCGGCGTTCAGGCAAGCATCACTGGTAAGGACCTGCTGAAGCTGTCGCGTCAGCCTCACATCGTCGCGATCACGCGCGACGCGCCCGTGACCTCGGCTGGGTATCAGGACTCGACCATGTGGCAGGACTCGACGGACATGTCGATCCTCCAGAATGCGTTCGATCCCAACACGGGCGAGATCACCGGACCTGCTCCGCAGGCGCCGGCCATCGCGATTGTCGACTCGGGCATCCAGAGCCGGAGTGACTTCGGTAGTCGGCTCGTCGCGAGTGTCAGCATCTGCTCCCTCTGCACGGACTCGGCACAGGACGCCGAAGGCCACGGCACCATGGTGGCAGGCATCGCAGCCGGCTCCGGCGACTATGCCGGTGGCGCTCCGAATGCACCGCTCGTCTCGATTCGCACGGCGAATGCCAACGGCGAGTCCAGGACGAGCGACGTCGTCGCCGCTGCCGACTGGATCCTGGCTCACGCGGCCCAGTACAACATCCGCGTCGCCAACTTCTCGCTGGCCGGTGCGAGCGACACGAGCATTCGCATCGACCCGCTGGACAAGGCGGTCGAGGCGCTCTGGCTCAAGGGAATCGTCGTGGTCGCGGCCGCGGGCAACCACGGTAACGGCGGCCCGGTCAGCATGTCCTACGCTCCCGGCAACGATCCGTTCGTGATCACGGTCGGCGCACTCGACCAGAACGGGACGTCCGACCCGAGCGACGACACGGTCCCGCCGTGGTCTGCCTACGGCAAGACGATGGACGGCTTCGGGAAGCCGGATCTCTCGGCCCCCGGTCGTTACATGCTCGCGCCTGCCCCGATGGACGGGACGATCGCGAAGACGGTTCCGGATCGTGTGCTCGCTCCGGGCTACATGTGGATGTCGGGCACGTCGTTCTCGACTCCGGTGGTCTCGGCCGCTGCGGCGCAGATCCTGGCGCGACATCCCGGGTTCACTCCGGATCAGGTCAAGGGCGCGTTGATGCTCGCGGCCAACTACCTTCCGAACGTCACTGGCAGCGCCGCCGGCGTCGGCGAGATCGACGCGGGCGTGGCGTCCACGTTCGACGATCCGCCGAACCCGAACGTCGGCCTGTACCAGTTCGTGACGGGCAACCCGGTCACCGGCCTGCGGACCTTCGACTCTGCGAGTTGGGCCTCTTACCTGGCCTCCGGCGCCTCCTGGGCGCAGGCGAGCTGGGCGGAGGCGAGCTGGGCCGAGGCGAGCTGGAACTCCGCCAGCTGGGCCGAAGCGAGCTGGGCCGAGGCGAGCTGGAATGCCAACGTCGACAGCATGATGGCGTCGATGGCCTCGCTCGCCGAGTAAGTCTGCTCGAGCAGCCCTGTCCCAAAG
>JALYLY010000068.1 GCA_030773975.1 Actinomycetota bacterium
CGAGGTGCAGATGCTTGCGCGCGCCTGCGGCAAGACGAATGTTCACTCGCTCGAGCCCGAGGACCTCTGCGCCTTGACCGTGGAGGCAGCGGCGATGGCGAAAGTCCCGCTGGCCGGTACCGAGTGGATCCCCGGCGTCAGCGAGGAACGCACGCTTGCCGAGATGAAGCGAATGCTCGAGAAGCACCTCGAGTACCCGGTCGACTACCTGCCGTCGCAGGTCGAAGAGACGGTGCCGGATTGAGCGTCCACGAGCCCGAGAAGACGACAGGGCTCGATGCGGAGTACCTCGCCGGACGACGGTTTCCGTACCAGGAGGACATCGGCCTTCTCGACGACGTCGACCTCCTCGCAGCGACGCCGGGTCAGGACATCAACTGGCTCGAAGACATCGAGTTGCTCCAAGAGGACGGGCTCCCTGCGGTCTTCGACCGCTACTCGAACTCGTTCCTGAAGATCTACTTCCCGATTCCCGCGGGCCGTGAGAACGAGATTGCACGCAAGGTGCTGATCAAGCACTTGCAGTCGGGCAACTCCTACGGCATCCAGCTCAAAGAGAGGCATGCAAAGTTCCCGCAGCCGGAGCTTGGGCCGTGGGTCGACGCCTCACCGACCGTCGGCCGGGAGTGGAAGCCCCCGACACTCGAGGGCTGGGAGCCACCCGACCACTGAGCATCGGCGTCTGGACGTGGTCCAGCAGGCGCGCTAAAATCACTCCATGCCCCAGCTGGAGATAGCGTTGCCGTCAGGGCGATAAAGTGACCCTGCCGCGCACATCGCCGTACGTCGTCGTCGGGGCCGGCATCCACGGCCTCTCGACCGCCTACCACCTCGCCAAGGAGCTGCGGACACGCCGGCTTGGGTCGGGCGCGGACATCGTCGTCCTCGACAAAAGCTCGCCCGGTGCGGGCGCCTCGGGGATCGCCTGCGGCGTCGTCCGCAACAACTACTTCCAGCCGGCGATGAGCGAGCTGATGCAGGCGTGCGTCGAAGTGTGGGAATCGGATCCCGCCGCGTATCACTACAACCCCGTCGGCTACATCGCCCTCGGCGCATCGGTGCAGCAAGACGACCTGATCGCGACCTACGAGCGCCAGGAGCAGATCGGTTACCGCTCCGAGCTGATCGTCGGCGCCAAGGACGTCGACGAGCACATGAAGGCGCTCTTCCCTGACTGGCGCGCGCAGGGCGTCACGGTCTGTCTCCATGAGCACCAGGGAGGCTTCGCCTTCAACATGGCGTCGGTGCTGGGGCTCGCGGAGAAGTGCGAGTCCGAAGGCGTCACGATCTACTCCGACGTCGAAGTGCGGGAGTTCGAGTTCGCGTCAGACGACTCGGTGAGGACGGTCGTGACCGAGGAGGGCTCGATCGAGGTCGGTGAGCAGCTCGTGCTCGCCCCGGGCCCGTGGGCGAAACAGTTTTGGGGAATGCTCGGCTTCCCTCCGACGATCGACGTCCGCACCCCCGACGGCGACGTCGTCAAGGACCGGCCGATGTGGACGTACTGGAACCTTCAAGAGGGAGAGATTCGTGTCGATCCCCTCACGTTCGCCACCGCCGACGGCGGAGCGCCGGCGGTCATCCACCTCGACACCGACGCGCCCCTGTACTCGGACGACGGGCAGCTCATCACCGACGAGCTCTGGGGCATCTACTTCAAGCGCGATCGGGACGGCGTCCAGGGCGGCGCCTCGCCGCTCGTCGTCGAGGAGGACGTCGAGCTCGACCCCTATCCCCAGACGACGAACGTCGATCCGGGTTTCCCGGACATGTGGTGCGCCGCACTCTCGCATGCGCTCAGTCGCTTCGAGGGTTGTCGCGCGCTCTACAGAAACGCGCGCTCGGGCGGCGTCGGCGCGTTCACCGCCGACAACTTCCCGGTGTTCGACTACCTGAAGCCGAACGTCTACGCGATCCTCGACTCGAACCACGGCTACAAGATGATCGGCGTCGGGCGCGAGGTCGCGAAGGTCGTCGTCGGCGAGCACTCGGGCCTCCTCTACCCGTTCCGATTGGAGCGCTTCGCGACCGGCGACCTGCACCCGGTCTCGCACTCGCCCTATCCCTGGTCGTAACGATCGCGTCCCGAGAGGCCAGGGTCTGACCCCAGCCGTTCGAGTCACGCCCCGAGAGGCCAGGGTCTGACCCCAGCCCGATCGAGTCACGCGCCCGAGGCCACCATCCGACCCACAGGACCGGGCACGACTAGTTCTCCTTCGCCCGACTGCGCTTCGGGTCGTACACGGGATGAGGGACGATTTCGCCGGAGACGGTGTCGTCCCCGACGCGGGCCGTCACCTTCGTGCCCGCCTCGGCCTGCTCCTTGCGCACTTTGGCGAGACCGAGGGTCTTGCCGCCTAGGTAGGGCGAGACGATCGCCTGCGTCACGAACCCGACCTCTGCGCCGTCGACGGACAGCGGCGCGCCGCTCGCATCGTCGCCCCCCGATTCGAGCACGACGCTCGTGAGCCGGAGCGAAGTCGCTGCGCGGTCACGCTCGAGGCCGGCTCGGCCCTGGAACTCTCCCTTGTCGAGCGCGACCGACCAGCCGAGACCGCTCTCGTACGGGGACACGGTCGGGTCGTACTCGACTCCGCCGATGATGAAGCCCCCTTCGATCCGGAAGAGGTCGAGCGCTGCCATCCCGATGAGCTTCATTCCCTGCGGCTCCGTCGCCTCGACGAGGGCGTCCCACAGCTCCAGCGCACGGTCCCGATCGACCCAGAGCTCGTACCCGAGCTCGGCCGTGTAGCCGAGCCGCGTCATGAAGATCGGGATGCCCGCGATCTCGACGTCCTCGCGAAAACGGTAGTACGGGAAGGAAGCATTCGAGAGCTCCTGGTTCGCGAGCGGCTGCAGCATCTGCCGGCTCAGCGGTCCCTGCAAGCACAGGTGGGGCATCTCGTCCGTGAA
This sequence comes from Actinomycetota bacterium, assembly GCA_030773975.1. Classification (GTDB taxonomy): domain Bacteria; phylum Actinomycetota; class Thermoleophilia; order Gaiellales; family Gaiellaceae; genus 3-1-20CM-4-69-9. Next base: position 2,914 of record JALYLY010000068.1, read on the forward strand.
CTCGCGGACCTGGATCTGCGTTCCCTCGGCGAGTCGGGAGAAGATCTCGTAGTCGCGGTCGTTTGCGCCGCAGAAACGGACGTGGTCGCCGGCGGCGTCCCGCCGCATGACAGTGCAGTCGTCGACCATCTTCCCGTTCTCCGCGCACAGTGCGCCGTAGCCGATCTGCCCAGGCTCGAGCTTCGAGACGTCGCGCGTGACGACGCGGTTCACGAGGTCGAGCGCGCCCGGACCATCGAGGTCCACCTTGCGCAGCATGGTGAAGTCCATCAGCCCCGCGGTCTCGCGGACCGCGCGGTACTCCTCGAGCGTGTCCGTCACGCTCAACGGCGCCGAGTAGCCGAAGAGATCCATCCACTCGTCGGTCAGCGCCTTCAGCCGCGGATAGAAGGCTGTCTCCTTGCTCATGCGTGCTCCTCCTCTCCACCTCGGTCACCGGCGGCCACCGGCATCGCGAGGTCCAGCGACTCCCACACGAGCTCCGTCAACTCGCGTAGCTCGATCTCGCCCTGATGACCGGAGGTCTTGATCGCATCCTCGTACATCGTCACGTCTTTCGGGCAGCAGACGACGAAGTAGTCGATGCCGCCTAGTGCCACAGCCTCGTCGATCCGTTGCTCGCTCGGCCGAGGCGCGTCGTCACGCTTGAGCTCCGTCATCCAGATCCGTCCGCCGCCGGCGCCGCAGCAGAACGAGTTGTCACGGCTCCTGGGCATCTCCACGAGCTCCGTGCCGATCGCAGCGAGTACCTGCCGCGGCTCGTCGTAGACGCCGTTGTACCGGCCGAGCGTGCAGGGGTCGTGGTACGTGATCCGGTAGTCGAGGGGCTTCTTCGGCACGAGGCGGCCGTCAGCGAGGAGCTCGAGCAAGAACTGCGAGTGGTGCATGACGTTCCAGTCGACGTCGAAGCCCCCGTACTCGTTCCGGAGCGTGTGGAAGGAGTGCGGGTCCCACGTCAGGATCCGGTCGAACGTGCACTTCGAGATCGTCGCCACGTTCTCCTCGCGTAAGTGGTTGAAGAGACCCTCCTCGCCAACTCGACGCACATCGCAACCCGCGTTGCGCTCGGCGTCGTACAGGATCCCAAAGTCGACGCCTGCGTGGCGAAGTAGGCGCGCGAGAGTCTGCGTCACGAGCTGGTTGCGCGGATCGAACGACGCGTAATCGCCGACGAACCAGAGGACCTCCGCAGGCTCCTTGCGAATGTCCTTCACATCGAAGTCGAGCTCCCTCGTCCAGCGCGCACGCTTACGGCGTGCTTCTCCAAAAGAGTTGCCCGTGTCATAGATGGATTCGAGCGTCTGCTGGAGCGTCGAATCCATCTCGCCGCGTTCGACAAGCCGTCGGCGCATCTGGTTGATGATCGGGACGTGCTCGATCCCTACCGGGCAGATCTCCACACAGGCCATGCACTGCATGCACGACCAGAGCGTCTCGGGCCGGATCGGATCGCCGAGGATGCTCGCGTGCGGATCACGCAGCGGCCCGACGTGCAGCTCGTGCCGGAGCCCGAACGCACCTTCGGCGACCTCACGCAGGTCGAGGATCAGGTCGCGTGGAGAGAGTGGATAACCGGAGTTCGTCGCGGGACACGCGGCGTGGCACTTGCCGCATTTCGTGCAGGCGTCGAGTTGGACGAGGTAGCGCTGCGGGAAGTCGAGGATCGTTCCGTACCCGACCTCGTCCGGCGTTGCGCCCGCCGGAATCGGCGCCAGCTCTCTCCCGGCCCGGTCGTCGCGCGACGCGACGCTCACCGGGCCCACGAGCATGTGCACCGCCTTCGTGAACGGAATGGAAGCGACGAAGCCAAGCGCTACGACGCCGTGCACCCACCACTGAACGAAGTGCGCGTCGGCGGCTGCGTCGCCGGTGACACCGAGCCCACGGAAGGCCTTGCCGACGGTCCAACCGAGCGGCGACCAAACCTCGAACGAGGGGTTCGTCTCGGCAATACGGAATGACTCGAGCAGGAATCCCGTCAGGGCGAGGAAGAAGAGGATGCCAAGGAAGGTCCAGTCACCGATCACGTACAGACGACGGCTGTCCTCGCCTTCGGCCCGGTCCGGACGCCAGTAACGCAGCCGAAACGGCCTCTGAATTCCCCGCTTGTAGGCCATGATCGCCAGCCCGACGATCAAGGCGGCGCCGAAGACGTCGAGAAAGAGCGAGTACCCCTTGTAGAACTCGTTCCGGAAGAAATCCCAGCCCAAGACCGGCTTTGCGAAGTCGTCCTGGAAGCCGAGGATGGCGGTCCCGATGAAGAGGACGACGAAGCCGTAGAAGATCAGGAAGTGCCCTGCACCCGCCACGGGGTCACGCCGCTTGATCCACGAATGGGTGAGGACGACAACGGCCGCGCGTCGTAGGCGCGTGAGCGGTCGATCGAAGTGGAAGGGCCCGCGGCCGCGGCGGTATTTGAGCACGAGGCGCGCGACGCCCCAGACGAAGATCGCTGTGGAGACGGCGATCAGGAAGTACCAGAAGACGATCTCCCACGTCGAGAGGCCGGCGAACGTCGAGCGGGTCGGCGTCAAGACAGCTTCTCGAGCTCTGCCGCGACGTCGAAGAGATCAGCGACGGCGCCGAAGTGCGCGACGTTGAAGATGGCCGCCTCAGGATCTGTGTTGACCGCGATGATCGTCCCGCTCGTCTTCATGCCTGCCAGGTGCTGAACCGCGCCGGAGATGCCGAGTGCGAGATAGACCTTGGGCTTGACCGTCTTCCCGGACTGGCCGACCTGGCGCGCATTCGGCATCCAGCCGGCGTCGACCAGTGGACGCGAAACCGAGAGCACGGCGCCCAGCTTGTCGGCGAGCTGCTCGAATTGCGGAATCGCCTCCTTGTCGCCGATACCTCGACCGACCGACAGCAGAAAGTCCGCAGTCGTGATGTCGACGTCGCCGGCAGCCGCCTCTTCGAACTCGATGTGGCGTGCGCGAGCTGACGGGAGCTCGACCGCGAACTCCGTTGCCGATGCGTTCCCATCTTCCGCGGCGGGCGCGAACGCTGTCGGGCGAACCAGCAAGAGCACCGGACGCTCCGCGGGGAACTCGAGCTCGGCGTCGACCTTGCCCCCGTAGAACGAGCGCGTCGCAATCACCGTTTCACCCTCCAGCGCAAGCCCGTGCACGTCACTGGCGAAGCCCAGAGCGAGCTTTGCGGCGACCGCCGGTCCATAGCCCATCGAGTTGACGGTGAAGCCGAGCACCACGGCGTGCGGCTGTCGGTCCGCGATGAGTGCCTCGAGCGCCGCCTGGTAGACGTCGTTCTCGAACTCCTCCTGACCGAGAGGGACGTTGACGATCTCGTCCACTCCCTGGAAGCTCACGTCGAACTGGGTCGGGTCTCGCGCGATCACCGCGACGGTGACCGGCCCACTGAGCTGCTGCGCCGCCGTCACGAGCTCGCGAGTGAGTTCGCGCAGCTCGCCACGCAGGTGTTCGGCGACGATCAAGGTGCCTTTCATCGGCGCGCACTCACTTCAGCCGCTCCTCGACGATCTCCCTGATCCGCCGTGCGATGTCGGCCGGACCGCCGGCCAAGATCTCCGCCCCCTCACCCTTCGGCGGCGCGAACATACGGCGGACCCGGTAAGCAGGCTCGCCCTGCTCAGCCGGCGACACGACCTCGATCTGCTTCTGCTCGGCCTGCTTGATCGCCCGCAAGGTTGCGTAGCGCGGTTGGTTGATGCCTGTCTGAATCGTCAACAGAGCCGGCGTGTCGACCTCCGTCAAGTCGAGGAGGCCGCCTTCCAGCTCGCGCCGGACCTTGGCGCGACCGGCACTTGGATCCCACTCGATCCGCGTCACGACCGCGACACGCGGAAGACCGAGGAGCTCGGCAAGCGCCGTTCCCGTCGCCGCCTGCACTCCATCGCTCGACTGCACGCCGCAGAAGACGAGGTCGGGCGATTCACGCTGCGCGACAGGTGCGAGCAACCGCGCGATGGTGATCGGGTCGGCCCACCTCGCGTAGTCGACGCGGATCGCGCGATCAGCTCCCATCGCGAGGCAGCGTCGCATCGCGTCCTCGACCTGCGCGTCGCCGACGGAAACGACGACGACCTCGTCGCCGTCGCCCCCGAGCTCCTCCCGGATGCGGAGCGCCTCCTCGGTCGCGTACGAGTCCCACTCGTTGAGCGCGAAGTCGAGGTAGTCCGGGTCGACATCGCGCCCATCGCCGGTGAACTCGACCTCGTCGCCGAGAACTGCCACCTGCTTGACGCAAACGACGATCTTCACGCCGCTACGCCGTTCACGCGCTCCTAAGCCAGGGCAAGCTCGCGCTCGATCACTCGCCGCTCACGGATGTACGGCTTCGGAACCTCCGGGTTCTCAGAGTCGATCTCGCGCGCGAGTCGGTGGCCGGAGAACACGCAGTCGGCGATCAGGCGGGGAGCCTCGCAGTCGCCGATCCGGTAGCAGCCGCTGATCCCCCCCTCGCCGAGAGCATCGAAGCCAATCCGGTCCTTGAGTTCGCGATAGAGCGCCTCGTCCGACCGACGCTGCGTGATGAGCACGACCGCGTCCGCGTCCCACTTCTGCTCGTGCGCCTCCTCGTCGTACACGTGCGTCGCCGTCACAGAGCCCTGCTCGATCCGGCTCGGGATGTGGTACGTGACGATGTCGACCCCGAGCTTGTGCAGCTTTCGGTGCTGGTTCGGCGCCTCGAGCGTGAAGTGCATGTAGGG
>JALYLY010000069.1 GCA_030773975.1 Actinomycetota bacterium
GAAGCACGTCGACCTCGTGGTCTACAACGACGTCTCGCAGAGCGACATCGGCTTCGACGCCGGCGACAACGAAGTCGTCCTCGTCAGTGCCGCGGAAGAGCGTCGGGTCGCCAAGGCTCCCAAAGACCAGATCGCGGCGGCGATCGTAGATGCAGCCGAGGAGCTGTTGCATGAGCAGACCCGATAGCCAAAGGGTGGAGAGCGTCCCGGCGGCGGACACGATCCGCGCAATCGTCGACAACCTTGGACGGGTCGTGCACGCGCCTGAGGAGACGCTCAGCCTGTGCGTCCTCTGCCTCGTCGGCGAAGGGCATCTCATCCTCGAGGACTTTCCCGGTGTGGGGAAGACGATGCTCGCCAAGGCGCTGGCGCGCTCGCTCGACGTATCGTTCTCACGGATGCAGTTCACGCCCGATCTGCTGCCGTCGGATGTCACCGGCGTGAATGTCTTCAACCAGCGTTCGAACGAGTTCGAGTTCCGGCCGGGGCCCGTGTTCGCAAACCTGTTGCTCGTCGACGAGATCAATCGTGCGTCACCAAAAACGCAAGCAGCCCTGCTCGAGTGCATGCAGGAGCAGCAGGTGACGACGGACGGGGTCACGAACCACCTGGCCCGGCCGTTCATGGTGATGGCAACACAGAACCCGATCGAGTACGAGGGGACGTATCCGTTGCCGGAGGCGCAGCTAGACCGGTTCACGATGCGGATCGCCATCGGCTACCCGCCGCTGTCGGAGGAGGCCAAGATGCTCACGGAGCAGACCGCGGACCCTCCGCTCGACGCGCTCGAGCCCGTGGCAAACGCGGCGGATGCGATCGCGCTGGCCGATGACGCGAAGGCGATCTTCGTCGAGGAGAGCCTCAACCGGTATGTGGTGGCCCTCCTCCGGGCGACCCGTGGCGATTCGCGGCTCTACCTGGGGGCGAGCCCTCGCGCGGGCATTGCAATCCTGAGAGTTGCGAAGGCACGCGCGCTCGCCGACAGCCGGACCTACCTGGAGCCGGACGACATCAAGGCGGTGGCGGTCCCCGTGCTCGCGCATCGGCTGATCCTGGCCCCGGAGGCGCGCTCGACCGGGCTCACCGGCGAGCAGATCGTCCGGGAGACGCTCGACAAGACCCCAGTCCCGGTCTAAATGCTGACTCGGCGCGGTCGGGTGATCTTCGCGCTCGGCTTCGGGATCTACGTCGCCGCCTGGGCCTTCGGCTCCAAGCCTCTCTACCCGGTCGCGACCGGTCTGCTCCTGGTCGTCGGCGTTGCCTGGGTCTGGGTCCGCCTCTCGGACCGGCCGTTCCGGGTCAAGCGTGGGTGGGGCGATCGCGAGCACGTCGAGGGTGACGACGTTCCCGTGGTGGCCGAGCTCCATCCGACCGGAAACGTCCTGCCTGCGTCCGTGACGCTCAGCGAGCGGGTCGGCCGACTTGGCGAGCAGCGGCACGTCCTCAGGCGGAACGGGCGGCGTCTGAGCGTTCGCTACGTCCTCGAGAAGGTTCCGCGCGGCCGCTATGCATTCGAGGACGTGCACGCCGAGCTTTCGGATCCTTTCGGGCTCGAGCAGGCGATCGTGTACCTGCCCGCACCGGGGGCCCTGCTCGTGTATCCGCGGCTCGTCCGCCTCGGACCGCTCTTCACCGAGTCCGGAACACGCTCACATGACGGCCAACGCCTGCTGCTGCGTCGCCACAGCGGCTTCGAGCTGCACAGCGTGCGGGAGTACGAGCAGGGCGAATCTCTGCGCCGCGTCCACTGGCCTTCGACCGCGCGTCGCGGTCAACTGATGGTCAAGGAGCTCGAGGACTCGCCGCGCGACGAGATCGCCGTCCTGCTCGACGCCGACGCCGAGGCGGTAGTGGGGGAGAGCTTCGAAGTGCAGGTCCGCGCCGCCGGGTCGATCCTCGACGCGTACGTGCGGCGCGGTCGTCGAGGAGTGCTGGTGCTCAACTCGAAGCGGCGCGAGGTCCAGCACGTGCATTCGCCCGCGGCGGACTGGCGTCGTGCGCTCGAGCTGCTCGCGGCTGTCGAGGCGACCGGAAACACTCCGGTTGCCCGGCTGCTCGCTGAAGAGGACGGTCCCGCCGCGCGGGCCCTCGAGCTGGTAGTCGTGACGTCGAGGCTGGAGCCCGCACTCATCGACCGGCTGGTCCAGCGCGCACTCTCCCGGCGCAAGGTTTCGATCGTCTTCGTGGATCCCGCGAGCTTCAACGATGCGCCACGGCGCCCCGAGCCGGCGCTGCTGCGCCTCCAGGCCGCAGGGATCCCCCTCGCCGTGATCCGCGCCGGCGACGACCTGGCGGCCGGCCTGTCCGGCGAGCCTGCGAGGGCGAGCGCACATGCTTAAGACGGTGCTGCTCTCCGGGCTGGCTTCGCTCGTCATCGCGGTGGACTGGCTTCGGTTCGAGGAGCCGCGATCGGGAGGAGGCCGCCCGTTCGTGCTCGCTTTCCTCGCGATCGCACCTATGTTGCTGCGTCCGCTCGGGCTGCGTCTGGTCGCGATTGCGGTGTCGGCGCTGGTCGCCGCCTGGGTTGCTTTTTCCATCTCGCCGCTGGCGGTCTGGCCCGGCGGGGGAGGTTTCTTCGGCCCGCTCGGGTCCCGGTTTTCGCGTGGGTTCCTCGACTTCTACGACTACCGTCTTCCCTTCGACCCGGCGGGCCGTCCCCAGATGCACGCGGTCATCCTGATCGGGATCTTCGGGTTCACTCTCGCCGTCGCTCTTGCAGTCGCCGCGCGCAAGGCGCTGCTGGCCGTGGTGCTCTTCTTCGTCGCCGCCGGGTGGCCCGCGACGCTGCTTGCCGGCGGCAACGAGTTCGGCCGCGGGCTTGCCATCCTCGCGGTCGCGCTCGCACTGCTCGCAGCTATGACCGAGCGACCGAGCCGACTGGCGTTGATCGCCGCAGGCGCCGTGATCGGGGGGGCACTGGCGCTCTCGAGCTCGCCGGCCGTCGCGAAGAGCGCGTTCCTGGACTGGCAGCACTGGGACTTCTATACGCGTCCACAAAAGGCTGTGAGCGTCCGCTACGTCTGGGACGCACATTACGGCGGCGTCAGCTTCCCGAAGAAGAAGACGACGGTACTGACGATCCGCGCCCCACACCGGTCGTACTACTGGCGCGCGACGGTGCTCGATCGATTCGACGGCACGCGCTGGCTCGAAGACGTGTGGCACGAGTCCGGGCTGCAGCGCCACAAGCTGATGCCGTCCCAAGCGGGAAAGCGCTCGAACCTCGTCCCCCAGAAAGTCACCGTCGTCGCGCTCGAGGACAACCATGTGATCGGGGCAAGCACCCCGGTCTCGAATGACCTGGGTAAGGCCGCGGCCTACGAAGGGCAGGGCGTCTCCCGCGTGATCGGCGGTCTGCACCGCGACCAGCACTACACCGTCTGGAGCTACGCGCCGCGGCCGACGCCAGAGGAGCTCGTGCGGGTTCTGCCTTCGTATCCAAGAGCGCTCACGAAGCCCGGGAGCGAACTGGACCTCGCCCGTGGGGTGACCGCGCCGCCGTTCGGTGCTCCCGACCGCGACGCGCGCCTGTTGAAACCCTTGACTGGCCGGCTGCTCCCGTACGCGCAACTGTACGAACGCGCCAGGCAGGTGGCCGGCGAGACGAGCTCGCCCTATGCGGCGGCCGTCGCGCTCGAAGCGTGGTTCAGGTCGGCCGGAGGCTTCACGTACTCCGAGCAGCCCGGCACGACTCCGGGGCTGCCGCCGCTCGTCGGCTTCGTGATCGACACGAAGACGGGGTACTGCCAGCATTTCGCGGGTGCGATGGCGGTGATGCTGCGGCTGCTCGGAATCCCGGCTCGAGTGGCGGCGGGTTTTCTCCCCGGGACCTACCACGGTGATTTCTGGCAGGTCACCGACCACGAGGCGCATACCTGGGTCGAAGTGTGGTTCCGTGGGTATGGCTGGCTTCCGTTCGACCCGACGCCGGGGCGCGGGCATCTGAGCGGGAGCTACAGCGCGACCTCGCTCGGCTTCAGCGTCGCAAGTGCCGCGAAGCTGCTGGCCGGGATCGTCAAAGGCGGAGAGGTGTTCGGCGGCCAAACCGTGGGGGGAATCATCGCGCACGACCCTGGCCGCCGGAATCCGCGCTCGGCCGGCGACCTTCCCCTGGGCATCGGTAGCCGTGTCACGCCCGAGCCGAAGAAGAGAGCGCCGAGCCTGTTGTTCTTCCTGTTCCTCCTCGCCGCGGGAGCGGCGGCGGCGGTAGTCGTCCTGAAGCTCGGGCGACGCAAGCTCCGTTACCTGACACGCGACCCGCGCCGAACCGCAGTGGCGTGCGCGCGCGAGCTCGCGGATTTCGTCCACGACCAGCGCGTGCCGGCGGCACAGGCGGCGACGTTCCGAGAGCTTGGCGGCACCGTCACGGCCGGGCTCGGCGTGGATGCGAGCAGCTTTGCGCAGGCAGCGACCGCTGCGCGTTACGGCCCACCCGAAGGTGCGCGGCAGGCGGCGGGCTCCGCGCGCAAGGAGCTTCGTGAGCTGAAGCGCCGTCTACGCCGAAGTCTCGGCAAATACGACCGCGTCCGGGGTCTTCTGTCCGTCCGTTCGCTCGGGCTCGGCTAAGAATGGATGCCGTCGTGATGGCGGCGGGGGAGGGAACGCGACTCCGCCCGCTCACCGAGCAGTGGCCGAAGCCTGTGCTGCCGATCGACGGGCGGCCGGTGCTCGCCGTTCTCCTCCGGGAGCTCGCTGCGGCAAACCTCCGGCGCGTCTGGGTCGTAATCGGGCACCTGGCGGAGCAGGTAGAGAAACTTGCGGGCGACGGTTCGGCGTTCGGGCTCGAGCTGAGCTTCGCCCGCCAGCCCGGCGTGCTCGGCTCTGCGGATGCCGTCCAGCGTGCACTCGACGCCGGCGCGAAGACGCCGCTGCTCGTCTCGGCTGCAGACACCGTCTACCGCCACGGCGACGTCGGCCACTTCGCAGCCGAGTTCGTCCGATCCGGTGCAGCCGGGGCGGTGGCGATCCGCACCGATCCGCCTCCGGGGCGCGGTCGTCAGGCCGTCCGCCGGAGCGGGGCCCGGATCGAGTCCCTTGATGACGAAGACCCGGGCAATCCGTGGTCGGCCGCACCGCTCTGGGCGCTCGGGCCGGCCGTTGCCGAGCGCCTCTGTCTCGACGACCCTCCCTACGAGTTGGAGCACGCCTTTCAAGCCGCGATCGAAGCGGGCGAGACGGTTACCGCTGTGGAGATCGGGAAGACACGCGATTTGACGTATCCGCTTGACTTGGTGAAGGAGAATTTTCCGTACCTGCGAGCGATATGAGCGAGACCTACGACCTCTACCAGCAAGGACGCGACCACTTGAAGAAGGGGCGGGCGGCTCAGGCGACCGTCGCCCTCGAGAAGGCCAAGCGGCGCGAGCCGGAGAAGGCGTCGATTCGCGAAGCGCTTGGGATCGCGTACCTGCGGATTCAGCGCTACGAAGAAGCAGAACAGGAGTTTCGCGCGATGCTCGAGCTCTCGCCGGCGGACCACTATGCGCACTACGGGCTTGGACGTGCGCTGGAGAAGCAGGGCAAACAGCTGGAGGCGAACGGCCACTACAAGCTCGCGAGCTCTTTGCGGCCGCAGAACGAGCATTACGCCTCCCGCATCCTCGACCTCGACCAGGAAGGCGACGAGCCCAACGAATCCGGCGACGCCGAGGCGCCCAGCGCCGACACCTCTGGCAATTGATGCAGATCCGGCGCAGTTTCGCGCGGGACCTGCGCACAAATCGCCGGTAGCGTCCAACGCAGTGGGCGGTGGCTGACCCCCACCCGGGTGGGAACGCGCGCGCATGCGTGCAACTAGAGAAGGCGACGGGTCCCGGGCGTGTGGCTGAGATGATGGGCGCCCGATGCGGGCAGTTTGCCAGCGGGTCTCGGAAGCCCGAGTCACGGTCGACGGCGCGGTGACCGGCGAGATCGGCGTCGGCCTCGCCGTCTTCGTGGGGATCGAACGTACGGACGAGCCCCGCGACGCAAGGGAGTTGGCGCGGAAGGTGGCGCATCTACGGATCTTCGAGGACGACCGCGGCAAGTTCGCCCACAGCCTGCTCGACACGTCCGGATCGGCGCTCGTCGTGAGCCAGTTCACACTCGTCGCGGACACCGATCGGGGCAATCGCCCGAGCTTCACGAACGCCGCCCCTCCCGAAGAGGCCGAGCCGCTCTACGAGGAGTTCTGCGCGGCCCTCGCCGCGGAAGGCACCGAGGTCGAAACGGGCGTCTTCGGCGCGAGGATGGCGGTCGCGCTCGTGAATGAGGGCCCGGTGACGATCGTCCTCGGCTGACCGCCCCCGGCACCCCGCTCGGAGAGGCGTTTCCCGAGCAAGAAGAGGGAAAATCGCCGTGCTCGGCTCCGAATGGCTTGCTATCCTGCTGACACCACATTTCGAGCTGTTCGCGAAGTGGGCCTGCGGGCCCATTTTTTGTGACAGGAGCAAGGACGATGGCAGGCACACACGACAAGGAGAAGCAGCTGACGCGGGAGATAGCACCGAAGGTCGAGAGCGCGATTCCGGGCACTGAGGTGCTCGCGGTCGAGCTCACCAGTCCTGAGCGCTTCACGGTGTTCGTGGACCACGTCCAGGGCGTCGACCATGCGCTCTGCGAGCGCGTCACGAACGTGCTGCGGGACTATCTCCGCGAGTACTCCGTCGACGTCTCGTCGCCGGGTCTCGAACGACCTGTCCGGAAGCCCGACCATTTTCGCGCGGCCGTGGGTCGCCGCGTTGCGCTACGCACCCGAGAGCGAAACCGAGTGCGCGGTGAGGTCGTCGCAGCGGACGAGCGCACCGTGACCGTGAAGACGCAGGCCGAGTCCGTGGACATCCCGTATGACGCGATCGTGCGGGGCAATCTGATCGAGGAAGCGGGGAAGAGATGAGCCAGGAAATCGTCGAGGCCGTTCGAGACATCGAGCGGGAGAAGGGAATCGAGAG
>JALYLY010000070.1 GCA_030773975.1 Actinomycetota bacterium
CCTTCAGAGCGAGGAGTGCGGGCAGGCCGACCGCGGTGGCAAGTCCGAGCGTGAGCCAGATCCCACCGGGTGGAGCTTCGCGATCAACCGCCAGCACGATCCCGTAGACGGCTGAGGCAAAGCCAACCACGGGGAAAACCGCGAGTAGGGCGGGCTCCAACTGCGAGCGGCGACCTTTCCCCCGGAGGGCCCGTGCGAGCAACCCGGTCGCCCCGAGGTATGCGGCCGCGACGACGAGCAGCGGCACCGCGTCGAACCACAGAGCTTGGTCGGTTTGTGACACTGGGCGTCCTGATTGTAGGGAGCGGCCATGGGGCAGTCGAGCCGCCGCGAGGCCGCTGAGCAGCACGGTTTTCCGCCAAACGAGCCTCTTTCCTCTCGCTTCCAAAGATGGGCCGTTCGGCCTATTGGAAAGGTCGGTGAGACCCGTTAGCGTCAATCCCACTGGGCGATGCGAACCGCGGTGCGTTCCTGGCCTTGCAGTCCGCGGTGAGCACTAGGAAAAGGCCCGTCGCCACCGACCCCCCCGAGCGACGGGCCTTTTCCTGTTCGAACGGCCTCGAGCGGGCGCTGCTACCGTGGCCGCCGGTTTGGTTCAGCGGGTCCTGCTTGCATCGCCCCGGGGATATTGCGCCGGAGTAGAGCGCGCCGTGGAAACGGTCGAGCGTGCGCTGTCTCTTTACGGTGCGCCCGTCTACGTGCGCAAACAGATCGTCCACAACGCGCACGTGGTGCGCGAACTGGAGGAGCGCGGAGCGGTCTTCGTCGAGGACGAGGCGCAAGCCCCGCCTGGAGCGATCCTCGTCCTCTCGGCGCACGGTGTCGCCCCGTCTGTCTACGAGCGCGCCGCCGTCCGCGGACAGACCACGATCGATGCCACCTGCCCCCTCGTGACGAAGGTGCACGTGCAGGCGCGACGCTATGCGGCGGAAGGACGGCGCATCGTCTTGATCGGACACGCCGGGCACGAAGAGGTCGTGGGTACCTTGGGCGAAGCCCCGGAGGCGACGGTGCTCGTCGAGAGCGTCGAGGATGCAGAAGCGCTCGAGCTTCCCCTTGGCACTCCCATGGCCTACATCACGCAGACCACGCTTTCGGTCGACGAGACCACCGAGATCATCGACGTCCTGAAGCGGCGCTTCCCGCAGATCCACGGCCCACAGCGCGAGGACATCTGTTACGCGACCTCGAACCGGCAGTGGGCCGTCAAGGAGATGTTGAGCGAAATCGAACTCCTCCTCGTCATCGGCTCGCGCAATTCGTCGAACTCGAACCGCCTCGTCGAAGTCGCGAGTCTCGCCGGCGTGCATGCGCATCTGATCGACGACGAGACGGAGATCGACGCGCGCTGGTTCGACGACGTGGAGACGGTCGGGCTGACCTCAGGCGCGTCGGCGCCGGAGCGACTCGTGGCTCGTGTCTGCGACTGGTTCCGCGCTCAGGGCGTGAGCGAGATCAGTTCGTTTTCGTCCGTCTACGAGGACGTGGTCTTCCGGCTACCCGTCGAGCTGCGTCGAGCAGAGACGTCGGCTGCGTGACGGGACTAAGGAAGCGCGCAAGCTTCGCCGCTTCCGATTCGCGTAGCGAGACCGCGCTTTCGGCGACGCCCGTCTCGCTCCACACGCTGAAACGCACGTGCGGGTCTCTGGTCAGATAGCGCGACACGCGTAGCGCCTTGCCGGCATCTCGTGGGTGCGGCTTGAAGAACTCGACGATCTTCGTGCGCTGTGGCGACGCGCACCAGGGACAGAAGCGGAATCGCTCCTCGACGTCCCCTCCGCAGCGCGGGCAGCGCGCCATGGCTCGTAGCCTGCCATAGCATCGTCCGATGCGCGAGGTCCCGGATCGGATCCATCGGTTGCCGGACCAGTACTTCACGGCACTGCTCGCCAAGGTCGCGGCTGCGGCGTTGGGGGGCGGCGAGCCGCTGGTCGACCTCGGGCGCGGCAACCCGGAGGTCGGGCCGCCCGAACACGTCGTGCGAGCGCTCGCGGAGAGCGCCGAGCGCCACGACGTCCACGGCTACACGCCGTTCTCGGGAGTGCCTGCTTTGAAGGAGGCGATCGCGGTCCGTTACGGCGAGGTGTACGGCGTGCACCTCGACCCCGCCCGCGAGGTCGCCGTTCTGCCTGGGACGAAAACGGGTCTGATGGAGTTCGCGCTCTGCGCGGTCGAGAGCGGCGGCACGATCGCGCTGCCCGATCCCGGGTATCCGGACTACTTCTCCGCCGTCGCGCTGGCCGGCGCAAAGCAGATCCCTTTCTCGGGGTTCGACGTGGAAGCAGACGCGATGTACCTGAACTTCCCCTCGAACCCCACAGGGGCGACTGTGCCAGACGGTCTCTTCGCAGAAGCAGTCCAGTGGGCGGAGCGAAGCGAGGCGTGGGTTCTCCACGACTTCGCGTACGGCGACCTGGTCTTCGACGGACGGCGCCCGCAAAGCTTCCTCGCCGCCAAGGGCGCGCGTCGCGTCGGCATCGAGCTGTTCAGCATGTCGAAGACCTACGGGATGGCCGGGTGGCGCCTCGGCTTCGCGCTGGGGAACGCCGAGCTCGTTCGCCGCATCGAGCTCCTCCAGGACCACGCCTTCGCGGGAATCTTCCGGCCGATTCAGGAGGCCGGGATCGCCGCGCTGACCGGACCGCAGGACTCCGTCGAGGAGCGTCGCGCGACCTACGAGCGCCGTCGCGACCGGGCGCTCGCTGCGCTCGAGGGGATCGAGGCGCAGTCGGAAGGCACGTTCTTCGTCTGGTTCCGGCTGCCCGAGGGCGTTACGGTCGATCAGCTGCTCGTCGAGCACCGCGTCGCGGTCGCGCCCGGGGAAGGTTTCGGTGCCCGCGGCGCCGGGTGGGCGCGACTCTCGCTCGCCGTAAGCGACGAGATCCTGGACCGCGGCCTCGAGCGGCTGCGCGCCGCGCTCGCTTAGATCTTTTCGATCTGCGGCTCCGCCACCTGAGCAACGACGATCTCGGTCGCCAGGACCTCGTCCTTGATGCGCTCCTCGTACTCGAGGAGGTCGGCATCGGACTCCGGTAGGACGACTCGAATCCGATCGGTGAGCGCGAGCCCCGATTCTTTGCGCATCGTGTTCAGCTGATGCGTGAGGTCGTACACGCGACCCTCTTGCCGCAGCTCGTCGTCGAGCTCGGTCGTCACCGCGACCGTCAGCGAATCTGCTTCGGCCAGCGCCCAGCCCTCACGCGCGCCGCGTTCGACGAGGATCTCGTCCGCTCCGAACTCATGGCCGTTGACTCGAACTCCGCCGCCCTCGAGCTGTTCGAACTCGCCGGCAAGCAGCGCGGCACGGATAGCGCCCAGCTCCTTCCCGAGCTTGGGTCCCAGTAGAGGGAGGTTCGGCTTGACGCGCAGCTCGGTCGCCTCGACGGGCCCGAACTCGACCTCCTTGATGCGCAGCTCCTCCCCGATCTCCGCGGCATGGCCCTCTGCCTTCTGCGCGCCCTGGACGACCATGCGGCGGAGCGGCTGGCGCAGCTTCAGGCCGGCTTCTCCGCGGGCCTGACGGCCGAGCTCCACGATGCTACGCACCTCGGCGACTTCCTCGAGCAGCTGCTCGTCCAGCGGGCCGCGCTCAGGCCACGGCTCGAGAAAGACCGAGTCCGGCTGGCCGTCGGTGCGCAGCACGCGCCAGAGGTGATCGGCGAGGAACGGCATCACCGGTGCGATCACCTGCACGCTGCGGCCGAGCGCATGCCAGAGCGCCTGCAGGGCTTCCGCATCTCCGTCCCAGAAACGCCTCCGCGAGCGTCGGATGTACCAGTTCGACAGATCGTCGACGAACGCCATGAACGAGCGCGTCGCGTCGGGTGTCCAGAAACGGTCATACGCGTCTTGCATGTCTGCGACCAGCTGGTCGGTGCGCGCGTAGAGCCACCGGTCGAGCGGGTGCGACGACTCGGTGCTGCCCGGCTGCGGCTGGAAGCTCGTGACGTTCGCGTAGTCGACGAAGAACTTCACGGAGTTCCACAGAGTCAGCAGGCGGCGTTTGATCTCACCGGCGGGCGTGTAGCCGAACTTCACTCCCTGCGTCGGCGCCTGCTCGCAGTACATCCAGCGCATCACGTCCGCGCCCATCCGCGAAAGCGCTTCCTGAGCTTCGATCGTGTTGCCGCGCGAGCCGTGCATCTCGTGGCCGTGCTCATCGCGCACGTCCTCGTGGCCCAGCACCTTCTGGTACGGCGCGCGCCCGTCGAGCACGACGGACATGAAGAGCAGCGAGTAGAACCAGAGCCGGATCTGCTCGCGCATCTCCGTCACCCAGTGCGCGGGGAACCACTTCTCCCAGTAGGCGTGGTCGGGAAGGTCGGCGCGGGTGAGACCCTTCGCCGCTCCCGTCGCATAGCCCTCGGGGATCCACTCCGGGTTCTGCCAGCCGAGCGTGGCGAACGGGACGATCCCGGCGTCCAGCCAGACGTCACCGACCTCGGGTATGCGTCGAACCTCCTCACCGCACGACTCGCACCGGATCGGCACGTTGTCGACCCAGGGGCGGTGTAGCTCTTCGAGCTGGTCGAGCCCCGAGGTGGCGCGCTGCTCGAGCTCCGCCTTGGAGCCGATCACGTTCACGTGGCCGCAGGCGCAAGGGTAGATCGGCAGCGGCAAGCCGAAGTAGCGCTTGCGCGAAATGTTCCAGTCGCCCAGGTTCCGCAGCCAGTCGTCCATGCGCTTGCCGTAGAAAGCAGGCGTCCACTCCACGCTGGCGTTCGCCTCGAGGAGCTTCGGCCGGAGCTCCTCCACGGCGATGAACCAGTCGTCGACGACGCGGAAGATCAGCGGCGTCTCGCAGCGCCAGCAGTGCGGATAGCGGTGGACGTACGTCTCGGCGTGCTCGAGCAGCCCGCGCTCGCGCAGATCGCCGAGGATCTGGTCGGCGGCCTCGCCGGTCGAGGTTCCGTGCAGCCACCCGTACTCGGGCAGGAAGCGTCCGCTCTCGTCGACCGGGACGAGCACCGGTAGGTCGTGCACCTTGGAGAGCTCGAAGTCCTCGGTGCCGGCGCCCGGTGCGATGTGGACGATGCCCGTCCCCTCTTCGAGCGAGACCTCGTCCCAGGCGATCACGCGGTGCACGATGTCCTGCGCAGGCTCGAGATGATCGTAGGGGCCTTCGTACTCGAGCCCAACGAGGTCGGAGCCGCGCACGCGCTCCAGGAAGGTGTCCTCGGGAAAGCGTTCGACCGCGACCCATTCCCCTGTGTCCTGCTTGCCGTACTCGGCCTCGGGATTGACCGCGGCCGCGACATTCGCCGGCAGCGTCCACGGCGTGGTCGTCCAGACGACGAGCGACTCCTGGTCGCGTCCTTTCAGCGGGAAACGGACGAAGAGCGACGGATCCGACTTGTCGCGATAGACGTCCGACTGCGAGAGCTCGTGCTGCGAGATCGATGTGCCGCAGCGGGGACACCACTCGGTCGAGCGGTGCCCCTGATAGAGCCAGCCGCGCCCATCGAGCGTCTTCAGGAACCGCCAGATGTACTCGATGTTCGTGTCGCTGAAGGTGTAGTAGTCGTTCCCCCAGTCCATCCACTGCCCGAGCCGGATCGACTGCTCGGTGATGACACGCGCGGATTCGGCGACGAGCTCACGGCAGCGGCGGGCGAACGCGGCCATCCCGTATTCCTCGATCTCGGGCTTCGAGTTCAGCCCGAGGTCGCGCTCGACCTTGACCTCGACCCAGAGGCCCTGGCAGTCGAACCCGTTCTGGTAGCGCTGGTCGAAGCCCTGGAGCGCCTTGTAGCGCTGGAAGACGTCCTTGTAGGTGCGCCCCCAGAGGTGGTGGACGCCCAGGCCGTCGGTCGTGTTCGCGGTCTTCGGGCCGTCGAAGAAGCTCCAGTAGGGACCGCCGCGGTTTCGCTCCCGTAGCCGGTCGAAGATCCGCGCCTCCTCCCACCAGGCGAGGATCTCCTCCTCGAGGGCCGGGTGATCTGGATACTGGGGGAGCGGCTCGAACACCGGAGCCGATTGTAGGGATGGAAGAACAAGGCGATTCGAAGCGTTGTTGCCTGGGTACGACCGATTGATTCGCTAGAAAGGATCCAATGACAACTGCTGTGACCGAACAGAGCTTCGAAGAGGAAGTGCTCAAGAGCGAGAAGCCGGTGATCGTCGACTTCTGGGCCGAATGGTGCGGGCCCTGCCACGCCGTCGCACCGGTGCTCGACCGGATCGTCGACGAACGGAACGGCGACCTCAAGCTCGTGAAGGTGAACATCGACGAGCAGCCGGCGCTGTCACAGCGCTACGGGGTCCAGTCGATCCCGACGATGATCCTCTTCAAGGATGGCGAGCCCGCCGCCGCGGCGATCGGCGCCCAGCCGAAGCCTGCTTTGGAGCGCGCTTTGGGGCTGGCCGACTCAGAGAGCTGAGG
>JALYLY010000071.1 GCA_030773975.1 Actinomycetota bacterium
GCCTCGCACAGCCTGGGCCTCATCTCGGAGGCGTTGCACTCCGGCACCGACCTAGTCGCGGCGTTGCTGACCTTCTTCGCGGTCGGGGTGGCCGTGAGGCCCGCTGACGTCGCGCATCAGTACGGCCACGGCAAGGCAGAGCATCTCTCCGCTCTGGCCGAAGCGGCGATCCTGGCCGCAGCAAGCTTTTTCATCGCCTGGCGGGCGATCACGCATCTCGTCGGCGGGCGCAACGCGTCCGTGGAGGCCAGGTGGTACGCGTTCGCGGTCATCGGAATCGTGATCGTGGTCGACATCAGTCGCACGGTCATCCTTTGGCGCGCGTCACGCCGCTACCGAAGCGCGGCGCTGGCGTCGAACGCGCTGCACTTCGCCAGCGATCTCGGCGGATCGGTCGCGGTGCTCGTTGGGCTCGTGCTCGTGCGCGAGGGGCACAAGGGCGCGGACTCGGCCGCCGCGCTGTTCGTCGCCGTCCTCGTGCTGCTCGCTGCCGCGCGGCTGATGAAGCGAAACGTCGACGTCCTGATGGATCGCGCACCGGCCGATGCAGAGCAGGCGGCCCGCGCGGCGCTCGCTCTTATCGAGCCGCCGGTGACGCTGAAGCGACTCCGCATGCGGCAGGCAGGGCCGCGGCAGTTCATGGACGTGGTCATCACAGTCCCGCCCGGCGCTGCCGTGGGGCAGGGCCATGCAGCGGCAGACCGCGTGGAGGATGCGCTCACCGCGGCCTTGCCTGGAAGCGACGTCGTCGTTCACGTCGAGCCGCGGGAGGACGAGGCAGCCATCCGCGACCGAGCGCATGCGGCGGCGCTCGGCGTTCCATCGGTGCGCGAGGTGCACAACGTCAGCGTCCTCGACGTCGGTGGGCGGACCGAGGTGTCGCTGCACCTGAAACTTCCCGGCGAGGTGACCCTCGAGGAGGCCCATGAGGTGGCGAACCAGGTCGAGAGCGCGATCGCGGCCGCCGTCCCGGAGGTCGACTCGGTGCAGACGCACATCGAGCCGCTGGGCGAGGCCGTGGAAGGAAAGCCGATGGTGGACGACCAAGCCGAACGCGATGTCGTGCTCCGCATCGTCCGCGAGGTTACGGGGGAGGAGCCGCGTGAGCTGCGCTTCGTCCGCACCGACGAGGGCTTGCTCGCCTACCTGACGCTGGGGCTCGATCCGTCGAGCCCGCTGGCCGAAGCGCATGCCCGTGCCAGCGAGATCGAGGAGCGAATCCGCCGCGCGCGTCCCGACATCGCCGACGTGGTCGTGCACACAGAACCGTGATGCGGGACGGGCTTCCGGAACGTACCGGTGCCAGGCACGGGTACGAAACTGTTACGAGTGACGCCCGCAACGCAGCGTTCTCTGATGCCATGCGGGCTCGCCGGACACGTCCCGGTGCCAGGCACGGGTACGTAATCGTGACGAGAGCGTCATGAGACTCTGCATGTTCACTCCGCGCGACCTGCAGCTCGAGCGCGGCTGGCCGGGGATCATCGAGGGCGACACCGTCGTCCAGCTTGCGGCGCAAACGCTGCAGGCGTTCTTCACCGGTGGCGGCACGGCCCGCCGCCACTCGGAGTATCCGCTCGCCGAGGTCGACTTTCGCCCGCCCGTGCTGCACCCACCCTCTGTCCGTGACTTCTACGCATTCGAGCAGCACGTTAAGACCGCCCGCGCGCTGCGCGGACAGGAGGTACCGCCCGAGTGGTACGAGATCCCGGTCTTCTACTTCTCCAACCCCGCGGCGATCTACGGAGCGGAGGACGAGATCCCGTACCCACCCGACACGAAGGAGCTGGACTACGAGCTCGAGGCTGCGGCGATCATCGGCGCGGACGAACAGATCGCCGGCTTCACGATCATGAACGACTGGTCCGCGCGCGATCTCCAGCGGGCCGAGATGAAGGTTGGGCTCGGCCCCGCCAAGGGGAAGGACTTCGCCACGAGCCTCGGCCCGGTGCTGGTGACGCCCGACGAATTCGACGGGACGAGCGGCACGATGATCGCGCGCGTCAACGGCGAGGAGCGGTCGCGAGGGAACCTCGCCGACATGTACCACTCCTGGGATGCGATCGTTGCGCATGCCGCACGGAACACGCACCTGCGGCCTGGCGACGTCCTCGGCTCGGGCACCGTCGGAACCGGCTGCATCCTCGAGCATGGCGACGGCCGCTGGCTGCGGCACGGCGACGTCGTGGAACTGGAGGTCGAGGGGATCGGCATCGTGCGGAACCGCGTAGCTTGAGTCGGATGGAAGCCGAGGTCGTCGTAGTCGGCGCAGGGATCATGGGTTCCGCGACTGCGTACGCGCTGGCGCGCGAGGGGCGCGACGTCCTCCTCCTCGAGCAGTTCCGCGTCGGCCACGAGCACGGCTCGAGCCACGGCCGGTCGCGCATCGTCCGGCTTGCGTACCCGGAGGTCGAGTTCGTCGAGCTGGCGAGGGAGGCATTCGGAGGCTGGCAGGAGCTCGAGCAGGAGTCGGGGCAGGAGCTGCTCGAGCTGAACGGCCTGCTCGAGCTCGTGGAGAGCTCGGGACAAAGCTCGGCAAACGCGCTCGAGGCCGCCGGAGCCGAGTACGAATTGCTCGATGCTGACGGAGCGAGGAGCCGCTGGCCGGTCGACGTGCCGGACGGGTGGACCGCGCTCTTCCAGCCGGAGGCCGGCATCGTCCGGGCCGACCTCGCGCTCCGAGCCTTCGTCGACGGCGCGCTGGCGCACGGCGCCCGCCTCGAGGAGGAGACGCGGGTCGAGTCTCTCGACGAACTCGACGCAAAGGTGATTGTGGTGACCACCGGCCCGTGGATCGGGAACTTCTTCCCAGACCTGCCGGTCCGCACCACGCGCGAGACGCTTGCGTACTTCCGCCGGGAAGGCGCCCCGCTTCCGGTAGTTGCGCAGTTGGATCCGGAGACGCGCGGTCACTTGATCTACTCACTGCACGACCCAATGCACGGCCTGAAGGCCGGCGTGCATCACGGCGGAGCCAGTGTCGGTCCCGACGAGCCGGGCGGGCCCGATCCAGCGGTGGTCGAGCGCGTCGCCGAGTGGGTCGCCCGCACGTACCCCGAGGCCGACCGGGATCCCGTTGAGTCGGAGACGTGCATGTACACGACCACCCCGGACGAGCGCTTCATCCTCGAGCGCCGGGGCAACGTCGTAATCGGGTCCGCGTGCAGCGGACACGGCTTCAAGTTCGCGCCTGCGATAGGTAGCCGCCTCGCCGCTATGACCGCCGATATCCTCTAGTCGTGCCGTTCTACCAGCGCCTCGGCGACGTCCCTCGCAAGCGTCACATCCAGTTCCGCGACAACGGAACGCTCCTGACCGAAGAGGTTATGGGAATGGAGGGCTTCGTCGGAATGGAGTCGATCCTGTACCACCTCCAGTCGCCCTGCCGTGTGATGAAGATCGGCGACTTCGAGGAGATCAAGCGCGACGAATGGGTTCCGGACGCCCACGCGCACCGTCACTTCAAGACGTACGACATCGACGCCGGGGGCGACGAGATCACCGGCCGTCGCCTGCTGATGTGGAACGACGACGTCGAGATAGCCCTTTGCCGACCGGCAAAGGGCATGGACTATTTCTTCCGAAACGGCGAGGGCGACGAGGTCGTCTTCGTGCACGAGGGCACCGGCGCGCTCGAGACGAACTTCGGAAACGTCCCGTACAAGGACGGCGACTACATCGTCATCCCGCGCGGCACGACGTACCGGTTCAAGCCGGAGGGCGAGCAGCGGTACCTCGTCTTCGAGACGCCGGGCCTGATCGAGATCCCGAAGCGCTACCGCAACCAGTACGGGCAGATGCTCGAGGGTGCGCCGTATTACCACCGCGACATCCATCCGCCCACAGAGCTGAACACGCATCGCGACAAAGGAGAGTTCCCCGTCAAGGTACGCGTGCGCGGCGGTTATCAGACGTACCTCCTCGACTACCACCCCTTCGACGTCGTGGGGTGGGACGGTTTTCTATATCCCTGGACGTTCTCGATCCACGACTTCGAGCCGATCACGGGCCGCATCCACCAGCCGCCGCCCAGCCACCAGACCTTCCAGGGCCAGAACTTCGTGATCTGCTCGTTCTGCCCGCGCAAGCTGGACTTCGATCCACTGGCTGTGCCAATCCCGTACCACCACTCGAATCTGCAGTCCGAGGAGATGATCTATTACGTCTCCGGCAAGTTCGGCTCGCGTCGGGGGGTGGACGTCGGCTCGATCACGCTGCACCCGTCAGGCCTGCCGCACGGGCCGCAGCCGGGTCTCGCGGAGAAGTCGATCGGCACGCACGAGACGCACGAGCTCGCAGTGATGTGCGACACGTTCCACCCGCTGAAGATGACGAAATTCGCCAAGGATCTGGACGACGGGAAGTACGCCTACAGCTGGTACGAGAATGCCCCGGATGGAGCAGGGGCCGAAGAAGCCGCCAGCGACGGCGAGGGCGACGCGTCCGGCGCGGGCCTGACCTCCCACTTCTAGCGCCACAGGCCCACCAGGCGGCCTCGTCCGGCCCTGTCGCGGGACCCGCCTATGACTGCGACCCGTCGCCACAGAGGTTTCAACCCGGTGGTTCTCCCCTGTGAGCTTTTCCCACTCCTCGGGCGGGAAGTCGGAGACCTCGAAGCCAAGGTCGGATCCCGGAGCGAGGCGCGATGGCAGCTCACCGCGGAGCAGGGCCTGAAGGCTGGGGCCGAACCTGATCTCAAACACCATCCCCGGCGGCCCGTTCTCGCCCAACACGTCCCGGATCGCCCGCTGGGCGTCGAAGATGGGACAGAGAGAGCAGCGCGGGAAGACGCCAAAGTGGAAGCGGAAGCGACACTCGTGGAAGAAGTTGAGCTGGGAGGAGGCGCACCAGGCCATCTCCCTGGCGTGGTAGACGGAGACCGGCTCATTCGCCTCATACACCTCGGTCGCCCGCCAGCGGCGAACGCGCTCCAGCAAACGAGCCAGGCCGGTGTAGGCGGTGGAGTCGGTCCCCAGGACGAACCTTGTCCGGTACCTGCCCGGCTCGATCTCGCTGCAGTCGCCGGACCCGCTGCGAGCCTCGTCCACTTCGGTGGCCGGGCGGGGCCTACGCTGCCTCCATCTGGCCCGTCATCGTCGCGGGCGCGATGATCGAGGGCGCCATGGCCGTAGAGCTCGAGGCGGGGAAGCATGCTCAAACCTGGTGACGCTCGACAACGCGCGGCCGGCCGCGGAGATCGCTGGCTGCGCCGGCTGGCCATGCGTGATTCGCTGATCGTGGCCGGCTGCGTCGTCGCAGCCGGGGAGTTTGCGGCGTACTACTCCGCCCGCGTGCTCACCTGGGCTGTGATGACCGACGAGCTCCAGACCACGAAGCTGGCGACGAGCATCGCCGAAACCGGCTCGCTCGTCCCGCGCATCCACGGGAGGTACTACGCGGCGTTGAGCCAGCTGTATCCGTTGTTGCTCGCGCCCTTCTACGGGTTGCTGACGGCGCCCGCCGCAGCCACCGCCGCCCATGTCTTGAATCCCTTCCTGCTGGCGAGCGCGGCATGGCCGGCATATCTCCTTGCGCGCTCCCTGACCGGATCACGCGTGGCGGCGTCTGTCGCGGCGCTGTTGACAGCTTTCACGCCCTGGCTCGTGCTGAGCACGACGCTCCTGACGGAGAATGCCGCTTACCCGGCTTTCGTCTGGGCGCTCTTTCTGTGTCATCGTGCGATCGCCGACCCGGGCGCGAAGCGGGACGTCGGTGCGCTCGCTGCTCTCCTCGTTGCGTTTCTCGCGCGTACCCAGTTCCTCGTGCTCGCGCTCGCCTTGCCGCTGTCACTGCTTGGTCATGAGCTGACGTTCACTGCCCTCGGCGCCGAGGGCAATACCAGGTGGCTGCGACTGCGAGCCCGGGCGAGGCGGGCGCTTTCCTCGCATCCTGTTCTCTTCTCGGTTTACGCCGCCGCAGGCCTGACCGCTGCCGGGCTGGCCGCGGTGGGCTCGCTCGGAGCGGTCGTCGGCAACTACGCGGTTCCGTTCAAGGGCGACCTCCTTCCGCCCGGTATCTGGCACTCGGCGGCTGTGCATCTGGACTACGTCGTGATCGGGGGCGGCGTCCTGCCCTTCCTCCTCGCGGCCTCCTGGGCGCTGACGTCGGCGGTCCGGCCCGAGGGCAGAGGCGCGCACGCTTTCGCCTGGTTGCTCCTGATCCTTGTCCCGGTCTTGACATTCGAAGCTGCGTCCTTCGATCTGCGCTTCACGCCCAACGCCTTCATCCAGGACCGCTATCTCTTCTATCTCACGCCGCTGTTCGCGGTCGCGACCGGAGCGGCCCTCGTCCAGCGCGCGCACACCCGGGCCCGGGCGCTGGTCGCCCTCACTGTTGGTGCGATCTTTGCCTGGCTGGCGGGGCTCGCTGCGTACGGCGATCACCTCATCATTTTCTGGGCGTCGCCCGCTTCAGCCTTCCATCCGGCCATCGTGACGGCGGCCGCCTGGCTGCACCTCTCGGATCAATGGTTCATTCGCGCGATCGTGCTCGCGCTTGCCCTCGTGGCGGTGCTCGTCACGTGGCCTCGGCTGACCCGCCCGAGAGTGGCGCTCGCTTGTGCGATGGTGATCCCCGCCTTCGGCGCGTTCGAGGCGGACTACGTTTTCGAGCGGTTCGCCGAACCGGCGCTGACGGTGATCAGACCCCATCTGGACCGGCGGGACTGGATCGACGCCGCGGTGCCGTCTGGAAGTTCGGTCGCGCTCGTGCCGAGCCCGCTCGAGTCGTCGACCTACTGGTGGGAAGCCGAGCACTGGAACAAGGACGTGGACCGCGTGCTGCGCGTCGAAGGCGGGCCTACGTTCACGCCGTTTCCGGTGGACGACGTGTCAGTGGACTTCAGGGCGGGAACGCTGCTGGGTGCGCAGCCGAGCGACTTCCTGGTCGTCGCGCCCACAGAGACCCGTTTCCACCTCGCCGAGGCAGGTGCGCGCACAGCGGACGTGACGCCGCTCAGGCTCGTGCGCCCCACGAAGCGCTACCGCCTGGAGTGGTCGACACAGGGCGTGTCGGCGGACGGCTGGACCACCCCGGACGTGGATGCGCGCCTGCGTTTCTACGGGAACGGTCGTCGGATGAAACGTGCCCTGGTCGTCATCTTGAGCGCGGCTCACGAAGCGCCGAAGCCGATCGAGTTTACGCTCGCGAGCGGCGGGTCGATTCGCCGGGGCAGCGTAGATCCGGGCGGGGCGCGGCGGCCCGTCCAGCTCGACGTCTGTGTTCCCGCCTCCGGCCATACGGACGTCGTCATGACGACCAGCGGCGAGGCCCATGTACCAGACGGTCGAGTCCTCGCCCTCCATTTCGACAGCATCGAGGCGCCCGCCGTGGAGAGGTGCAGATCAGCCTGTGGGAGTCCTTGTCGCGCTTCCGCCTAGAGCGACAGTCCGCTCGCCCCGAACGGGACATCCTCCGCCCGCTGCTGAGGTAGCCTCACGCCGGAGGTTCGGATGGCACGAAGAGTATGGGGTCTTTCGAAGAAGAAGGCGAACTACAAGCCCGCGCCCGAGCCCGGGATGCGGTGCGATCGCTGCGCGTACATGTTCCCACCGCTCGCGCTTGGCGGCTGCAGGTTGGTCAGAGGGCTGATCCAGGCGTCCGCCACCTGCGACGAGTTCAGGCGCCGGCCGCGATCTTGACGCGGGCGACAGGCCGCGCCTGGGCCGCTCAGCCGCGACAGGAAGCTCGAGCTTTCGCGGACAAGCCAGTCGTCATCAACGGCGCCGAGAATTCGTCGCTCTGCGGCGCCGCCCCAATTCCTCGGCCCAATCAAAGTTCTCCAGCTGTGCGCGGCGCTCGGCCCCTTTCCGGTCGACATCGCCACTGATTAACTCCACCAGCCAGCCTTCCCAGCCGCATCGAGATCCTGCGCGCAGATGTCGCGTTAGATAGGCGGAAACGCGACAAGAACTCGAGGTGTCATGCTGGGCCGCAAAGGAGGTGCTCACGCGAGAGCACGCTTGCGCAGCCGAAGGGCTTACGGACAGGTCTACTCGTCAGCCCACCAGTCGCGCTGGCCATCGACGTCTTCGCGCCGAGTCTCTCCGAGATTGGGCGCGCCGATGACGAGGATCTCGAGGCCCTTCGGCCCAGCCTCGTAGCCTCGCCATGTACCGGGCGGGACGCGCACCGCGTCCCATTCCTTGAGCTCGACGATCTCGTCGTCGAGCTTCATCCGCCCGCTCCCGCGCAGGACCACGTACACCTCCTCTTGCGTCTTGTGCGTGTGGCCGTACGGAAAGCGATAGCCGGGCGGGACGCGCTGGTAGCTCAGGCCCGATTTCTCAAGCTCGAGCGCCTCGGTCGCCAAACGGAACTCCAGGTCTGGCGCGCCGTCGAATCTCGAGCCCACGTCCTCCAGATCCTCCTTGATGTTCCTGAGCGTGAACGGCACGTCACAATCCTACGGTTGGGAACCCAAGGATCAGGCGTCATTCCGGAACGCTGGCCCAGCCGAACGCCGCCTCGTTTGGCGTAGGTTGGTGTCGCCATGTCGAGCTGGTACGAGGCTTGGGCGGATCGGTACGCGGAGTGGTCGGCTGACGTGACTGCTGACGTCCCGTTCTACGTCGCGCTCGCCCGTAAGGCTGACGGGCTACTGGTCGAGCTTGCGGTTGGTAACGGGCGCGTTGCGATCCCGGTTGCTCAGGAAACGGGCAGACGTGTGGTCGGGATTGACTCTTCTCCGGCGATGCTCGCGCAGGCGCGAGAGCGCGCGGTTGAGGCGGGAGTCGAACTCGACCTACGCGAAGGAGACATACGGGAGCTTGAAATCGAGGAACCGGCGGCCCTGATCTACTGTCCCGGTCGGTCACTGCTGCATCTGCCCACGTGGGCCGATCGCCGCCGCTGCTTTGAGCGGGTCGCCGCATCGCTTCGCCCTAACGGCCGCTTCGCCTGGAACGCGTTCGCCTTCGACCATCAGACAGCATCCGCCATAGACGGCAAGCACGCCGACACGCCGTTGCCGCACACGATCAACTACAGCGTCAGCGAGAACCGGGTCGACATCACGCGGACGATGGTGGAACCGGTTCGCTCTGGTGGGCAACCAAGAACGAATGGCTGGGGCTCCTCGATGTCGCGGGCCTGCGGCTGGAAGCTCTCTATGCCGGATTCGCCGGGGAGCCGCTCGACGACAACAGCCACGAGTACGTCTTCGTAGCCCGCCGCTAAGCGCTCCACCTGGCCGTCACGACAGCGTCAGGGGACATTCCTGAACACTGGCGCAGTCGAGCGTGCCCTTCTGCGTCAGCCAAGAGCGCGATGCCTCTTTCTGGCATCAAGACTCTTGTACTACTTGCCACGTGCGTTGTACGCTCGCACCTTCCGACCAGCTCCGTGGAAGGGAGGCCAGCGTTGCGCACTGATTCAGTCGTCACCTCCGTCTCGTGGACTCCGGCCGAGTTCGCGACCAGCCTGCCGGTCTTGCCGTTCGCGCTGCGTACGCGTGGCTACGACGACGTATCGCCGCCGCAGCAGCTTGACGATCTCGACTGGCTCCGCGAGGAGCCCGCGTTCTGCGGCGCGAATGTGCTCCAAGCATGGATTGAGGTCGAGAACGCTCGCATCGTGAACTCCGGCTACGGGGAAGGCGGCGGGTACGTCGGCGTGACGCGTTTCGATCCCGGTGAGAGCACGGTGGCGGTACCGGCGATGTCGTTGCAGGATCTGCGGGAGACGCCGCAGGTCACCGACGACTCCGTCCGCTTCGTTCAGACCGCGGGCGGCTATGCCGGCTTTCCGGTGCTACGGCGCGGAGGGCGGAAGCTGCTCCGGGTTGTCTCGCCGCTCTTCTGGACGACGCTCGCGCTGACGCTCCGCGCCGACGGGTCGGCGGAGCACGAGTTGGTCGGCGCCAGCCGGTTCCCGCGCCACTGGATCTATGACGCCACGGGAAGCCTCGTGAAGAAGACAGCAGAGGTTGACCGGGCTGCGGCAGAGCGCGACTCCGCCGATGAGCGCACGCCGTGGGGCGACGAGAACTCGCCGGCGCTCGTGACGGAAGCCGAGTCGTCGGTCGAGCGGGCCCTTGCGGCGGAGGTGTCGGCGGCCGAGTGGACGCCGCGTCCACGGAAGCTCGCGGCGGGGGAGGAACTCGTGCATCAAGGGGAGGCGTTGGAGGAGATGGAGCCGCTCGTGTATCTAGTCCTCGACGGCGCGCTTTCCGTCGAGGTAGATGGCGAGACGGTCGCGGAGGTGGGTGCCGGGGCAGTGGTGGGAGAGCGAGCCCTGCTCGAGCGCGGCGTGCGCACCGCGACGTTGAGAGCGGCGACTCTGTGCAAGATCCTGCCCGTGCCCGCGCGCGACCTCAGCCCGGGCGCCCTCTCGGAGCTGTCGGGGGCGCATCGCCGGGAGGGCTGAGACTGCAAGTTTGAGCGTCGGGCCAGTTGTCTTCTGAGTCAGCTGGCCCGCCGTAAATCTCGTCACCGGAACTAGACCAGGGCCCAAACCGTCAAGGGACTGTGAGACTCGGCGGGTCACTCTGTCTGGGGCCGACGCCAGCCTGGAGGCCGAGAAGTCAATCGGGATGACGGAGACGCACGAGCTTGCCGTGATGTGCGACACGTTCTATCCGCTGAAGCTGACGAAGTTCGCCAAGGACCTGGACGACGTCAAGTACGCGTACTCTTGGTACGAGGAGCCCCGGTGCGCCTGCAACGGCCGACGAGGATCCGGCCGGGGTCACCTCCCACTTCTAGGGGCCGCCGAGTCGCTCTAAGGGCTAGCGGGAAGATCGAGAGTTCGGCTACCCGGCGATTCAGATTGCGGCTGCCCTCGATGCCGGCAAAACATGTGTCAGTCATCGTCCAGCCATGTTGATCCGAGAGTTCATCTGCCTCGCCTGCGGAGGCGAGTTGCCCGAGCCCCTGCGACGGACGGCTTCGCTTCGATGCCACGATTGCAGGGATCTGAACGCGCCGCTTCGCGTCGAACACGCACGCTGGGAGCGCGCCCTCAGGCTCAGGCGCTCGCTACTCGATGGCGGCGAGGCCGAAGGCTGGCAGCCGCTAACCAACGTGGCCTGAACCGTGATGCCATCGTGGTGAAAGCCATAGTGCTGATCGGTTCTGTAGCGCTCGGGGTCACTGCCTGCAGCGGAGGAAAATCGGCCTCGCCCACTTTGACAACGACGACGACCGCGTCAACGACGTCTAGCGCGAGCTCTGCCAGTTCCGCAAGCGACTGGCCTTTGTTTGGGTACACGGCAGCACGCGCGAACAGCGGGCCCTCTGCGACCGGGATAACGGCGGCCGACGTCGGCCGCTTACGGCGGCAGCGCGTGCTGCTCGACGGAACGGTGGATTCGTCGCCGATCTACCTGCACGCCGTTCGGGTTCGCGGCGTCGTCCACGATGTCTTCTTCGTCACGACGACGTATGGCCGTACGGAAGCGATCGACGCGTCCAGCGGCCGCGTGCTCTGGCGCTACTCGCCGGCGGGCTATTCCTCTTGGGCGGGGACGGCACAGATCACGACCGCGACACCCGCCGCTGATCCCGGCCGCAAGTGGATCTACGCGGCGTCGCCGGACGGGCGGATCCAGAAGCTTTCGGTGGCTGACGGTCACCTCGCCTGGCGGACTCGAATCACCCTGCTCCCGTCGCGGGAAAAGATCGCCTCTGCGCTCAACTACTGGGACGGGCGCGTGATTGCAACCACCGGGGGCTACATCGGCGACGCGCCGCCCTACCAGGGTCACGTGGCGCTGCTTGCCGCGAGCAACGGAAGGCTGTTGAGCGTCTGGAATTCGCTCTGCTCGAACCGGCATCAGCTGATCTCGCCGAGCAGCTGCGCCTCCAGCGACTCCGCGATCTGGGGGCGGGCCGGCGCCGTCGTCGACACCGCCACTGGAGGGCTTCTCGTCGCGACCGGCAACGGAGACTGGAATGGCAGAACCAACTGGGGAGATTCGACCGTGCATCTGTCCGCGGATGCTTCGCGCGTTCTTGGCAGCTGGACGCCGAAGGTCGAGGCGGCGCTCCAGTCGAGCGACCTCGACCTAGGTTCGACCTCTCCCGTGCTTCTTGGCAGCGGCTATATCGCGCAGGGGGGCAAGGACGGCAAGATCCGGCTGCTCAGTCTGAGCAAGCTCTCGCCGGCCGGGCGTACAGGCGGCGAGCTACAGACGATCTCGACACCTGGGGCGACCGATCTGTTCACCGCTCCGGCGGTCTGGCACGCCGACGGCCGGACGTGGCTCTTCGTCGCGGACAACGCCGGTCTCGCGGCTTGGACGCTTGGTGGTGGCCACCTTCGGTCCGCGTGGTCGACGAGTACTCCCGGAACGAGCCCGGTCGTCGCCGGCGGCCTGCTGTACGTCTACGACCCGAACGGCGGCCTCGGCATCTACCTGCCGCGCAGCGGCAAGAAACTCAGGACGCTCGCTGCCGCCGGCGGGCACTGGAACAGCGCCATCGTCGCCGACGGCCGCATTGCGCTTCCCGAAGGGGACGCAAACCAGCACGCTTTGAGTGGGGTCCTCGACATCTACCGTCTCGGCTAGAGGGCTTCGCTCGACTACCGGCGATGTCTTATCTCGCCGCTACTCTCCGCGGCCGATGCTACGCCGCGTCCTAGGCCTCTTGCTCCTCTCCCTGATCGTCGTTGCAGGTGCGGGCGCGAAGCCAAGGCCGCAGCCTAAGGCGGAACCGCCGTCTGATCCGGTCGCGTGGACGAGCTACGGCTACGACAACCAACTCCGGAACGCGGTGCCCTCTACTCTCCTGACGCTTCGAACCGTCCCGCGCTTGGCTCCGGCGTGGAAGGCCGGACTGGATGGCCCTGTTTATGCCTCGCCTCTCTCCGCGCGAGTCGGCGGGGACCAGGTTGCGTACGTTGCGACTGAAGCCGGGTCCGTGTACGCCCTGGCCGTCACGACAGGTGAGGTGCTGTGGCGGCGCGAGCTCGGGACCACCACCACAGAGCTCTGTGGCACCTGGGGTATCACCTCCACCGGCGCAATCGACCTCGCGCGTGGGCTCATCTATGTCATCGGCGCTACCGGACAGCTACACGCACTCTCGCTGGCGACGGGCGAAGAAGCGGCTGGCTATCCGCGGCAAGTCGTGTCACGCCCCGACATCGAATACGTGTGGGGTGGTCTGCGCATCGCCCGTGACCGGCTGTACGTGCCGATCGCTTCCTACTGCGACGTCGGCGGCGCGGACGGATTTCCAGAGGGAAGCCTGCTGGCGATCCCACTCGATGCCGCGAAAGCGAGCACGACATGGGATCCGGTGCCCGGTCCGGACAACCTCGGCGGGATGTGGGGTTGGGGCGGAGTCTCGATCGCTCCCACGACCGGGGTCGTCTATACGGGAGTTGGCAACTCACATGCCTGGTCGGACGAGTGTTCCTGCTTCGTCGACAACGCGGGCTACGGGGACAGGATCGTCGCGTTGAGCCCTGACCTCACGAGGGTGCTCGACTCCTCCCAACTTCCCGACATTCCTCCGACCGGGGACGCCGACTTCGGCGCCGCCGCATTGCTCTTCCAACCGGAAACCTGTCCGCCGCTGGCCGCGGCGAACAACAAGAACGGCACGCTCTACATCCTCGACCGTGAGCACCTGTCACAGGGTTCACTCGTCTTCATCCCGCTCGGCGACGGTGCGGCGCCGTTCGTCGGCGAGCCCGCCTGGTCGGTCCAGAAGCAAATGATCTACTCCGCGCAGTCCGTCCTCTACGGCGACGACGGGAAGCGGCTTGGTAACGGCGTCCGGGCGTTCCACGTCGACCCTGGCTGCGGCTTCCGACCGATCTGGTCGAAGGCGCTCGGTGACGGGAACCAGGCGAAGCCGCTCGTCGTCGGGAACGTCCTGTTTGCCACCGGCGGTACGCCGGGCGGGTTCTACGCGCTCGACGCCGCCAATGGCCTCAGCCTTTGGTCCTACGCTACGACCGGCAGCACCGTTGCCGCGATCATCACGGTCGCCGGAACCGTGCTGGGGGCCGACACCGAGGGAACGGTGTACGCCTTTCGTCCTCCGGAGCGTTCCAGAGGCTGCACCGGCCGGGCCGAGGTTCTATGCTCGCGACGTGCAGCAGATGCGCAGTCGCGCCGGCGGCCAGACCAAGTTCCTCCTCGAGGAATCGCAGCTTCCGCGGCATTGGTACAACATCCGTTCTGACATGCCCACGGCTCTGCAGCCGGTGCTGCATCCGGGCACTGGGCAGCCTGTCGGGCCGGACGATCTCGCGCCCCTGTTCCCGATGGAGCTGATCGGCCAGGAGGTCAGTGAGGAGGCGGAGATCGCCATCCCGGAAGAGGTCCTGGAGATCTACAGCCTCTGGCGCCCGACGCCGCTCTACCGCGCGGCGCGGCTCGAGGCGGCCATCGGGACACGTTCGCGCATCTTCTACAAGTACGAGGGCGTCAGCCCGCCGGGGAGCCATAAGCCGAACACGGCGGTCGCCCAGGCCTTCTACAACAAGAAGGAAGGCCGGACGCGTCTCGCCACTGAGACCGGCGCGGGCCAGTGGGGAAGTGCGCTCTCGTTTGCCTGCAAGCTGATCGGGCTGGAGTGCAAGGTGTACATGGTTCGGGTCTCCTACGAGCAGAAGCCTGCCCGGCGGTCGATGATCAAGGCGTGGGGCGCGGAGATCGTGCCGAGCCCTTCCGATGAGACGCAGTCCGGCCGCGCGATTCTCGAGGAGCACCCGGACTCGCCGGGGAGTCTCGGGATTGCGATCTCGGAGGCGGTCGAGGACGCGGCTGGACGCGACGACACCGCCTACTCGCTCGGAAGCGTTCTCAACCATGTTCTCCTCCATCAGACCGTGATCGGCCAGGAGGCGCTGGCGCAGATGGAGCTCGCAGGCGTCTTCCCCGACGTCATCATCGGCTGCGTTGGCGGCGGCTCGAACTTCGCGGGCCTTGCGTTTCCGTTTCTACGCGAGAAGATCGCGGGCCGTGAGATCGACGTGCTCGCGTGCGAGCCGGCGGCCTGCCCGACGCTGACGCGCGGCCTGTTCGCGTACGACTTCGGCGACACGAGCAAGCTGACGCCGTTGGTACCGATGCACACGCTCGGGCACGACTTCATCCCGGCCCCGATCCACGCCGGCGGGCTCCGGTACCACGGAGTTGCTCCGCTGATCTCTCAGCTCGTGCGCGATGGACTGATCCGGGCGGAGGCATATCTCCAGAACGACGTTTTCGCGTCGGCCGTGCTCTTCGCGGGAAGCGAGGGGATTCTCCCTGCGCCTGAAGCCGCGCACGCGATTCACGGAACGCTTCAGGTTGCGAAGGCGGCCGACGAGGCGGGCAAGGAGCGCACCATCCTGTTCAACCTTTCCGGCCACGGCCACTTCGACATGGCGGCCTACGACAACTACTTCGCAGGCAAGCTCGAGGATGTCGCCCTGGACGAAGACGAGATGGAGCGCGCTCTGCGCGCGATCGAAGGTCTGCCGACTCCCGCCTAACCGAATAGGGTCTGTGCAGCAGGGTGGGGAGCTTCCCGAGGGAGAGGAGAGGTTTCATGCTCAGATGCTTTAGATGGGCCTTGGCGTGCGCGATTCTCGTCGCCGCGCTCACAACCGGCACGACCGCTCAAGGCGCGAACCCGCCGCTCTGGGT
>JALYLY010000072.1 GCA_030773975.1 Actinomycetota bacterium
AGCCGCGCCTCCCCCACGCTCTGCTGCTAGGTCAGATCGGGTCGCAGCTGAAGGGATCACCTTTGAGCAGCAACGGCTCGAAGGTCGTCGCCTCTTCGACGTTGTCGCCATCGATGATCGCGATGAAATGGCTGCGGAGCCCGCCCACGGGCCCGCTGCCTGAGAGCACGAAGTCGTCGACGACTCGCGAGTGACTCCCGTCGCCGAACGGTTGAACCGTCTGCCGGTAATTCCACATGTACGGGTTGCCGACACTGTCGATGGCCGTGCCGTGGGCCGTCGAGTTCAAGTTGCCGCCGTTGCCGGTCGGCGCGAAGAACGTCAACGTCCCCGTCCCCATCACCCACATCCCGCTCGGAACACCTCCGCAGTTGGGCAGGACGGAATCCGCCGGTGGCGCAGTAGCGCCTGGTCCGGCGATCGACCAGGTGATCGCGAACGTCGCTCCCGGGCCTGCGCTTGCAGAAGAGATGCAGGCGAGCCCAACGAGAGCAACCGCCAGCGCGAGAAAGAATCGTTGCAGCATGCTGCTCGTTCTCCCTTCCGTTTGCGGCGCCCGATGACCGCATCGGCGCCGCTCGCGTTGATGGTCGATTGTAGATCTGCTCGTCCCCGCCTTCAATAGCGCGTCTCCGTGATCACGCCATGCGCTCGGAAAACCGCCGCCCTGTCGCCAGCCGACACCGTTCTGAAGAAATCGGAACGGATCTATCCCAGGACCGGCGCCCGCGAGGTCGAAAGAGCGCCTTGCCCAGGGTTTCCCTCGGGGTGCGCTTCTCCCCTGGCAGCCCGAGCTGCGCCGTGAGCTGTAGACGTCGCGCCCTGGGCATCACGTCGCCCGCTCGAGTCGAGATTGCTGGGCGCAGGACTCCCCGAACACAGAGAGAACCGAGGCGTCAATCCGTCGGGCATCGGCGCCCGCGTTCAGAGGGAGGTTCAATGGAAGCTGCGATCCCTGTCGGCCGACCGCGCAGCGTGGCACGGTGGGCCGCTCTCGGAGGACTTGTCTACGTCGTGCTGTTCGTCATCGGGACGATCCTGCTCTTCAGTGGTGCGCCCTCCGGCGATTCGGCGCCGGCAAAGGTCATCCAGTGGTACTCCGACGGCGGCCACCGAAACCGCATCAACTTCGGCTGGATACTGCTCGGCCTCAGCATCCTCTTCCTGCTCTGGTTCATCGGGGCGCTGCGCCGGGCCGTGAGCGCCGTCGACGGCGAGGGAATCCTCACTGGGGTAGTTAGTCTCGGCGGAGGGGTCTACGCGGCGCTTGCGCTCGCTTCCGTCGCGCTGAGCGATGGGATCCGGACGATGAGCGACGACACGTACCAGCACCGCGTGTTCCCCGAGTTGATCCACGCGGCGGACGACGCGACATGGGTCATGCACGCCACGGGCGCGGCGGCGCTCGGCGTGATGATCATCGCCGCTTCACTGGCGTTCATGTGGGGCGCGGTCTGGCCGACGTGGGCCGGATGGCTCGGCGTCGTCGTCGGGATCCTCGCGCTCGTCTCGATCGCCTTCTTCCCTCAGTTCCTATTCCTGCTGTGGATTCTGGTCGTATCGCTCTGGATGTTCCGCCGCCCGCATTCGCCTAGCGGAATCGCGTAAGGAAAGCCGGGTGGGGGAGCCGTAGCTCCCCCCACCCGCTCGCGCTAGGCAGCGAGGTCGAACACCGGCTCTGCTTCTTCCACCGGCTGCTCGAGCTCGTCGCGGCGGATCAGCGTCAGGGCGGCCACGATCCCGATTGCCGCGAGGATCACGCCCGCGAAGAACGCGCCGTGGAAGCCATCGACCAGCGCCTGCGGCCGGGTCGCGCCGCCGGCCAGCGCATCGCTCGTCCGCGAGGTCGCGATCGTCGACAGCGCGGCGATCCCGAGTGCGCCGCCGATCTGCTGCGACGTGTTGATCAGCCCCGAGGCGAGCCCCGCCTCGGCGGGCTGGATGCCGGCGAGCGCCGCGATCGAGATCGGCACGAACGAGAAGCCGAGGCCGACGGCGATCAGCAGGAAGCCCGGCAGCAGGTCGGCGAGGTACGAGCCGCCCACCGACACCTGCGTGAAGTAGACGAGACCGCCGGTGAGCGAAGTCATGCCGATCGCCAGGACCGGCTTCACACCGATCCGGGTCACGAGCTGTGCCGCGATCGCCGACGTAAAGATCGCCGTGCCCGCGACCGCCAGGTACCCGACGCCGGTCTTCATCGGCGAGTAGCCGAGCACCTGCTGCATGTACAGCGTCAACATCAGGAACAACGAGAACGTCGCTGTGCCCATGATGAAGCCGGCGACGTTCGCGCCGCTGACCGTCTTGATCCGCAGGATGCCGAGGCGCATCAGCGGCTCGGGATGCCGCTGCTCCCACGCGAGAAAGCCGACCAGCATGACGACTGACGCGGCGAAGAACGAGACGGTCTTCCCGGCGAGCCAGCCGTCCTGTCCGGCCTGCGTGATCGCGTAGACGAGCGACGAGAGCCCACCCGTCACCAGCACTGCGCCCAGCGCGTCGAAGGACTTGACGGTCGCATCGCGGCTTTCCTTGAGCAGGATCGGGGCGAGGATGAACGCCGTCACGCCGACGGGGACGTTGACGAAGAAGATCCATGCCCAGCTGAGCGCGTCCGTGAGGATCCCGCCGAGCAAGACGCCGGCCGCGGCACCGAAGCCGCCGACCGCGCCCCAGACGCCGAGTGCAACGTTGCGCTCGCGTCCCTCGACGAACGTGGTCGAGAGGATGGACAACGCGGCAGGCGTGATGATGGCCGCGCCGAGGCCCTGAAGAGCGCGCGCCGAGATCAGCGACGCTTCGGACCACGCCAGGCCCGCGAAGAGCGAGGCGAGCGTGAACACGATCAGTCCGGCAAGGAAGATCCGCCTGCGCCCGAGCAGGTCGGCCGCCCGGCCGCCGAGGAGCAGGAACCCACCGAACACGAGCGCGTACGCGCTGATCACCCACTGCAGGTTCTGCTGAGAGAAGCCGAGGTCGACCTGAATCGAAGGCAACGCCACGTTCACAATTGCGATGTCCAGGACGACCATGAACTGGACGACGCTCAGGAGCGCCAGCGCCAGCCATTTACGTCGATCAGAAGTCACCATGTCGTCCATTCCTTTGCTGAGGGGTAAGAGGCTCTGATTCAGGTTGCCCGTTGGCGAGTAGGCTGGCCAAGGGGCTGGGCCGGTCAATCGCGGTGCGGTTAACCGCACCTCCTTGATCGTTTAGGGGAGCGCCCCGATCCGTTGACGCGTAGCCTCGAGGTCCGGCAGCGAGCCTTTCAGCTCGAACGCCTCGATCGCCTGTTCGTAGACCGCTCGCGCCTCATCCGCGCGGCCGGCAAGCTCGAGCACTTCCCCGAGCGCCGTGAACGCCTCCCCGCGATGAAGATGCCAGTCCGTCTGCTCGACGATCTCGACTCCCTCACGCGCCAGCTTCTCGGCCTCGACGAACTCTCCACGCTGCGCCAGCACTCGTGCAAGGACCG
Source organism: Actinomycetota bacterium (assembly GCA_030773975.1). Lineage (GTDB taxonomy): Bacteria > Actinomycetota > Thermoleophilia > Gaiellales > Gaiellaceae > 3-1-20CM-4-69-9. The sequence continues at coordinate 3,479 of JALYLY010000072.1, forward strand.
CCCGCCAGCGAAAGATCGGATCGAAGTCGTCCACTATCGCGAGCTCGGCCGTCCGCCGCGCTAGCTCCTCCGCCTCGTCGTAACGACCCTGGCGACAGAGCGTCTCGGCCAACAGCCCCACCGTCGTCGATAGAAAGCCCTGTTCCCCCAGCCGCTCGAGCACCTCGATTCCCTGCCGGGTTGCCGCCTCGGCCGCGTCGAGGCGGCCTGCGCGAAGCTCCACGAAGGCTCTGCCCATATTCGAAGCTGCCCGCAACAGCTCGTTGCCGAACTGGCGATACAGCTCGCTGCCCACGGTTTGCTCCTCGCGCGCGGCTTCGTAGTCGCCGAGGAAACACAGATGGAGCGCGCGAGAGAGCCGGAGGGAAGGCTCGATCGACGTGCCGGAATGGGTCGCGAGCAGCTCGTCGCATTCGCGGAGACCGTCGGCAGCATTCAGGGAGCCCCATGACTGAAGGATCATCCGAAAGCCGAGTGAGGAGGTGGCGATGCGGCGGTTGCCGGCCCGGCGGGCATGGTCGATTGCACGCTGGTACGAAGCGCCTCCGAGCTCGGACTTGCCGCGCCAGCTTTCAAAAGCGGCCTTGACGTACCACCCTTCGGCGAGCCCAGGGTCATCCCTCAATACCTCGAGCTTGGCGATCTCGGTCGCGACGGCATCCACAGGGGAGGTCGAGGCGCCGCCTGCCTGTGCCTGCACCCAAATCCGGCCGAGCTTGGCGCGGGCCTCGAGCGCCTGCTCGCCCACAGCACCGGCTTCGTCGATCGCCTGCGCAAAGGTCGCCTGCGCTCGGTCGAGCTGGGCCGCGTCGTGCAGTGCATACCCCAGCTCGACGAGGTGTTGGAGTCGAACGGGGTCCGCGCGGGGCAGCAGATCCGTCGAGCGAGTCAGCAGCGTGATCGCCGCCGGTCCGTCCCCGCGCTCATACGCACGATGACCCGCATGTCCGAGCAGCCGGCCCGCGCGCCCCGCGAGGGCCCGCAGCTCGTCGTCCACCGGGCCGAGCTGCTCCTTCAGCCGGAAAGCCTGTTCGAAGTGATAGCCCACGATCTCCTCGTACTCGCTGCGATTCGTCTCGAGCCAGCGTCCGAACCGCTCGTGCAGCTCGGAGCGCAACTCCTTCGGCATCCCGTCATAGGCCGCGTCGCGAATCAGCTGGTGCCGAAACCGGAACGCATCTTCGACCGGGAAGATGGCCGAGCGATACGGCCGGATCAGTTCCTTGCGCACGAGCCCCGGGAGCGCCGCAATCTCGCCGCCGATCTCGACGAGGGCCGTGCGCCAGAACTCCTTGCCGATCACCGAGGCGCGCTCGGCCGCAATGCGCTCACCTGATGGGAGCTGCTCGAGCCGCGTGGCGAGCAGTGCCTGAATCGTCGGTGGAACGACGACGTCGCCGTTGCCTTTGCCGCCGTTCTGCGCGAGCAGGGCGAGCATCTGCTCGACGAACAACGGATTCCCCTCGGCCGATGCTGTAATCCGCTGACGGACCTGGTCGGAGAGATCAGACCCTGCGAGCAGGTTCCCGATCAGCGTCTCGGCTTCGTCCTCGGACAGCGGCTCGAGGAGGATCGTCGCGGCATTCATCTTTCCCCCGCCCCAGCCGGGCCGGGAGTCGAGGAATTCGGGCCGTGCCATACACAGCAAGAGGATCGGCGCCTCGCGGCTCCAGTCGGCGATGTGGTCGACGAGATCGAGCAGTGTCGGCTCCGCCCAGTGAACGTCGTCGAAGATCAGGATCAGCGGGCGGCTGCCGGCGAGCGTCTCCACGAGCCTTCGCACGGCGCGGAACGTGTCCTCGCGCGAGACGACCTCTTCGTCCGCCAGGCCGATTGCGGTCGACACGGTGTTGAGTAGACCTCGTGCCTCCGGATCGGTTGCGATGATCCGGCCTAGCTCGGAGTCGGTCGCGATCTGCTCGAGGATCTCGACGAGCGGGAAGTACGTGATCCCGTCGCCGTAGGCGAGGCAGCGCCCACGCAGCACGATCGCGTCACGCTGCGAATCGACGAACTCGAGAACGAGGCGCGACTTGCCGATGCCGGCCGGCCCGAGCACGGTGAAGAGCTGACACGAGCTATCGCGCCCCGCACGGGCGTACGCCTGAACGAGCTGCTCCAGCTCGCCGCCGCGGCCGACGAAAGGAGCGTCGAACCGTCGCTCGAATCCCGGCGCGTCCGCTCGCACACCCAGCAGCCGGTAGGCGACGAGCGGCTCCGACTTTCCCTTTGCTTCGACAGGGTCGGCGCGTTCGAGCTCGAGCGCGCCTTCGGCAAGCTGTCGCGTGGCGTCTCCGATCAGAATGTCGCCGGGCTCCGCGGCCTGCTCGAGCCGTGCGGCGACGTTGACGGCATCACCGGTCGCGAGGGTGCCGCCCTCGCTCGTCACGACCTCGCCGGTGTTGACTCCCATCCTGACCTGCAACTCGGTGCCGAACTCGCGCTGAAGGTCTGCATTGAGGCCGCCGAGCTCTTCGCGCAGCTCGTGCGCGGCCCGAGCGGCGCGCAGCGCATCGTCTTCATGGACGGCGGGGATTCCGAAGACGGCCATGACCGCATCGCCGATGAACTTCTCCACCGTTCCGCCATGGCGCTCGAGCACATTGCGCGCAAGCGTGAAGTAACGCTCCATCACACGGCGGAGCGACTCCGAGTCGAGTCGCTCGCCCAGTGCGGTCGAGCCGGTGACGTCGCAGAAGAGGATGGTCACGGTCTTGCGGACCTCCCGCGCCGAAGGTGCTTCCGCCAGCTCAGCGCCACACGAACCGCAGAAACGGAACCCCCCAGGGTTCTCGGCACCACAGCTCGGACAAACCGTCACACGAGCGAGCGTAACTGGCAGGACGGGTTCGCCTGCAGGGCAGACCCCGATCGTTGAGTAATGATGAGGTCGTGACTGTGCGATCAAGGAGCGTCGTGGCGTCCGCAGCCGTCGCTGCACTCGTCCTCGCAGGGACTGTCGCGGGAGCAACTCCGCGGCTCACCGTCCAGCCGAAAAGCATCGCGCGCGGGGAAGCGGTGACGGTGAGCGGCACGGGCTGTAGGCCCGGAGATCTCGTCTACCTGATCTCTCCGCCGTTCGTCGGGCATGCCTTCGTCGCCCATTCCGTTGCGACGCGAGCCCGCTCGAACGGCTCGTTCTCACGGCGCGTCCGCATCCGAACGTCCATCCGCGCCGGGCGCTACCTGATCACCGCACGCTGCGGCGAGGGAAACCTCGGAGTCGCCGCCGCTCTCCGCGTCTACTGATTCGACGGGGCGAACGCCCTGAGAAAGGCGTCGACGATCCGCGGCGCGAGCTTCTTGTCCATCTCGCCGCCGCTCAAGAGCAGGCGGTAGTACACCGGCCCGAAGAGAAGCTCGTGAGCGAGTTCGTAGTCGGCGTCGGCCCGTAGACGCTCATACGAACCTCTTAGCCAGCACTCAGCCTCCTCTCAGGCGCGGACGCGACGCTGTGCACACATCTGTCATCGAGAGCCGAAGGAGGTGAGTCTATGAATGTCGCGCGAAAGTGGGTCCTGATCATCATCGCCGCCGGCTCCATCGTCGGTGGAGCACTCGGCGGGGTCGTGCTCAACGCCACCACCGGCAACGCTGCCTCGAGCAACACCACCACGACCAACAGCTCGAGCACCACGCCGAGCGGCAAGTTCACACCGAACGAGAGCGCCGCCCACGAGGCCGGCGAAAGCGCAGCACGAGAAGCGCAAGAGGACACGGGCCAGGTCCCGACGGTTCCCTAGCGCGGTCAAGCGGATGGATCGAGGTCGACATCAATCCATCCGCGGCTGTCGACGTTGTAGCGTGTTGACCGAAGTCGAGGTTGAGGCGCGCGTACGCTTGTCGGATGACGCCACTGGCACTCGTCGTGCTCGTGAGCAGCCGCCGCGACCGGGCCGGCGCGTACCGCATCAGCCGCGCCTGCCGGCGAGTACCGGCAGTGCCTTTGCATTGACCGCATAGAGACCGCTCGTCGCGTCGGCGAAGAGGCGCCCGAGGTCGAAGCCCTCCTCCGGCTCAGCGACGCCGGCCTGCGCGTCGAGGAAGTGCCTGTACGGATGGAACCACGAGCGGGCGGCGTCTCGAAGCTCCGCGGCAGGAAGGCCGTCAGGGTGACCGCCACCGTGATCGGCACCCTCGTCACCGCCCGATTTCTCAGGGCGCGGCGATCGGACTGACCCGCCGTGTGCCCCGCCCGATGCCGGACGGGGCACGGTGTTGAGCTAGGC
>JALYLY010000073.1 GCA_030773975.1 Actinomycetota bacterium
TGCGGCACATGGGACGAACCGTGTGGGCGATTCCGGTCACCGCGACAATCGCGATCGCCGTGCTCGCGATCCTCATCCGCCCACAGAGCGAGTCCGCAGCCGGAACGGCACCCGTCCAGTTCGCGCAAGTCGCGCGCATCGTCGACCAGCGCTGCGCCGCCTGCCACTCGCAGCACCCGACGAAGGTGGACGCGGCGCCGCGTGGGATCAAGCTCGACACGCCGGAAGAGATCAAGGCGCAGGCGTCCGCAATCGAGCAGCAGGCCGTGCAGACTCAGGCTATGCCGCTCGGAAACGTCACTGGCATTACTCAGAGCGAGCGCGACCTCCTCGGGCGCTGGATAGCGCAAGGGGCGAGAATCCCGTGAACATGCTGGAGATCACGACCGGCGACCTCCGCTTCCTCGCGCGCTTCGAGGAGGAGCTCGCGCCGCAGACCGTCGCTGCGTTCCGGCGCATCCTCCCGTTCGACGACCGCATCATCCACTGCCGCTGGAGCGGCGAGTCCAACTGGATTCCCTGGGGCGATCGCGAGCTGGGAATCGGGCCTGAGAACGCCACCTCGTATCCGCACCCCGGCGAGCTCGCTCTCTACCCCGGCGGTCAAAGCGAAACGGAGCTGCTCCTTCCTTACGGGTACTGCTCCTTCGCATCGAAGGCGGGACCTCTGTGGGCGAATCATTTCGCGACGGTCGCCGAGGGGCAAGGGCAGCTCGAGGAGCTCGGCCGCCGCACGCTCTGGGAGGGGGCGCAGCCGATCTCGTTTCGGGAGGTCGGGTGATGCTGTACCGGCCGGAGGCCTTCGAGCCGCTGGTCGACACACCATGGAGCGAGCTACGCGCTCGCGCAGCGATTCGCGACATCGTCGAGGACGCCGACTCCGCCTTCCGCGGGCCGCGATTGTTCTGGCGGGCGAACGATTGGGACGGCTGGCACTCGACGAGCCCGATGAAGAACCTGTACGTGGGCACCGCCGGCGTGCTCTGGGCACTCGATCGCCTGCGGCGACGCGGCTGCACCGAGACCAAGCTCGATCTCGCCGGCCTCGCGACCCGAAACGTCGAATTGTTCCGTGAACGACCGGACTTCATGAAGGGCGAGAAGGTCCCAGCGCCACGGGAGTCCGCACTGCTCACAGGAGAAGCTGGAATTCTCCTCGTCGCCTGGCACCTCTCTCCGAGCGGCGAGCTCGCGGACGACCTGCTCGCACGCGTGCGGGCCAACGTCGACAACGAGGCCGACGAGGTGATGTGGGGATCGCCGGGCACGCTGCTGGCCGCGCAGGCGATGCTCGAGTGGACCGCGGACGAGCGGTGGCGGGACGCGTGGAACGAGAGCGCGGACGCGCTCCTGTCACGCCGTGACGAAGAGGGCTACTGGACCCAGCACCTCTATGGCCAGGAGCTGCGCGGCCTGACGCCGCCGCACGGGCTGGTCGGGAACGTCCAGGCTCTGCTCCCGCTACTCGACGAGGATCGGGCCGCTGCACTCAAACGTGAGGTCGCCGCACTGCTCGCGGGCAATGTCGTCCAGGCCGACGGGTTGGCGAACTGGCCACCGCGGCGGCGTCCCGAGCTGCCGGGGCCGGACGGCCAGATCCGCGTCCAGTGGTGCGCGGGCGCACCCGGGATCGTCATCGGCGCGGCGGAGTACCTCGACGAGGAGCTCCTCCGTGCAGGCGCAGAACTTGCGTGGCATACGGGACCGCCGAATCTCGAGAAGGGGCCGGGAATCTGTCACGGCACCGCCGGCAACGGTTACGCGTTCCTCAAGGTCTTCGCACACACGGGGGACGAGCGCTGGCTCGAGCGTGCGCGTCAGTTCGCGATGCACGCGCTCGCGCAGGTCGAACGACTGCGCGGCGAGCACGGCCACGGGCGCTACTCGCTGTGGACCGGAGACGTCGGCGCGGCGCTCTACGCAGTCGACTGCATCGACGGCACGAGCCGCTATCCCATCTTCGACGGGTGCTAGGCGCTAACGCTCTTCGCGCACGTACGGTAAGCCAAGCGCTGCGGGCGCGCCGAACCGTAACCGTGCCGCCCGTGACGACACGAGCACGAGCGCCAAAATCGTCGCCACGTATGGCAGCGTCTGGAAGAGCTCGGGCGCAACCGTTACACCGTGGCCCTGCAGCGCGAACGGGAGGGCGGTGAAGGCACCGAAGAAGTAGGCGCCGATGAGGCAGAGCGTCGGCCTCCAGAAGGCAAAGATGACGAGCGCGATCGCGATCCACCCGGCGCCGCCCGTCAGCCCGTCGGCCCACTGCGGCGTGATCGAGAGGCTGAATGCTGCACCGCCGACGCCTGCGAAAGCTCCGCCGGCGAGGGTGTGCGCGTAGCGGTAGGCGGCGACGTTGACCCCCATTGCGTCAGCCGCAGCGGGAGATTCGCCGACCGCGCGCACGTTGAGACCGGTACGCGTCCGCGTGAGGTAGAGCGCAACGAGGATGACACAGACCCACGACGCGTACACCAGGATCGACTGCCCGAAGACCATCGGACCGATCACAGGCAGGTCCTGAAACGACTTCGGGAAGACCTCCTGGAACTGATGCTTCGCCGGGGAGCCGGTGAGGTTCAGATCGTTGCCGAGGTACGACGACAGTCCCGCGGCACCGGCGAAGATCGTCAGCGCCAGGCCGGACACGATCTGGTTCGCACGCAAGGTCACGACGAGGAACGCGTGGATCGCTGCCATCGCAGCGCCGGCCAGTGCCGCCACGCCGATCCCCGCGACCAACACGAGCGCTGACGCGCCGGGCAACCGCTGCACCGCCCAGAAGCCCATGACGGCGCCGACGAGCATCATTCCTTCGACGCCGAGGTTGAGCACACCGGAGCGTTCGGCCAGGAGTTCGCCGAGCGCCGCGTAGAGCAGCGGCGTACCGTAGAGAACGCCTGAGGCCAGCACGACGACGATGAGGCTGTTGTTCACGGCGCGGGCTCCGGTGCCGGCGACTTCGCGGCTCGTGGTCCGCGTCCGAAGCGCACGCGGTAGCGGACGAAGAGCTCACCGCCGAGAACGGAGAAGAGGATCAGCCCTTGCATCACGCCCACGAGGCCGTTCGGGAAATCAACGCCCTGCAGCGCGAAGCCCGCGTTTTGCAAGCCGCCGAGCAGCAGTGCAACGGGCACCACCGCCAACGGGTTGTAGCGTGCGAGTGCTGCGACGACGATGCCCGTGTACCCGTAGCTCGCCTGACGTAGGCCGCGCGGATCGAGTTGATGGCGAAAGTCGCCGTCCTGGCTCGCGCCCCCGATCCCCGCGATCGCACCGGAGAGGCACATGACGGCCAGGATCTTCCGGCGCGTCCGCATTCCTGCATAGCGGCCCGCGCGCGGAGAGTCCGCAATCACCTGCACCTCGAAGCCGAAGCGCGTTCGCGCGTACAGCACCCAGACGACCAGTGCGACTCCGATCGCCAGGAGGAAGCCGAGTGGCAAGACCAGGCTATGGACGGTCCAGGTCGACCAGGTGGCCTCGTCGGGCAACATCTTGCCCTGCGGGAAGACGCTGGCTTCGAACCCGCTCGTGTCGCGCAGGTAGGAGTGGCTGTCGAAGATCAGATACTCGAGGACGAGACCGACGACGTAGTTGAGCATCAGCGAGGTGATGATTTCGTTCGTCGAGAAGAACGCCCGCAAGACTGCGGGAATTGCCGCCAGGAGTGCGCCCCCGACGGCCCCGGCGACGATCATGCCTGCGATCACGAGGGGCGACGGCGCGCCGGCCATCAGCAGTGCGACGGTCGCCCCGGTGATCGCCCCGCCATAGAGCTGGCCCTCACCGCCGATGTTGAAGAGGTTCATCCGGAAGGCGACCGCGGCAGCCAACCCCGTGAACGCGAGCGGCGTCGCCGAGACGACCGTGTCGCCGAGCGCCCCGTGCGCGATGAATGCCGCGTCGAACAGGCGGTGGAAGGAATGGATCGGAGGGTGCCCCGTCAGCAGCAAGACGGCACCGGAAAGCACGAAGGCGACCACGATCGAGGCGATCGGAACAACAACTGTCAGCCACCAGGGCTGTTGGAGGCGGCGCTCGATCCTCATCAGTCCTGGTCCTGGCCCCCCGCCATGAGCAGGCCGAGCTCCTCGACGGTGGCCGACTCCGCCTCGCGCTCGCCGGCAACGCCCCCCTCGTACATCACGGCGATCCGGTCGGCGAGGGCGAGAATCTCGTCGAGGTCCTCGCTGAGGAGCAACACGCCCACTCCCGTTGACGCTGCCTCGCGTAGGTAGGAGTGAACGGTTTCAATGCTGGAGACGTCGAGACCGCGCGTCGGCGAGGCAGCGATGAGAACGGCAGGTTCGCCGGAAAACTCGCGCGCGAGCACGACCTTCTGCACGTTCCCGCCGGAGAGCTGCCAGGCCGGCTCCTGACACCCCGAGGTGCGAACGTCGTACTTGTCGATCGCGCGATCCGCGAGGTCGCGAATCCTTGCGAAGCGCAAGAAAGGCCCGCTTGAGACCGGCGAGCGACGATACGACTTGAGCACGACGTTGGACGCAATGCTCAAACCCGGCGCGACGCCGGTGCCCAAACGATCTTCCGGGACGTAAGCGACGCGGGCCGAGATCGCGCTACGCGGATCGCCGCTTCGCAGACGACGCCCCTTGATCTCGACCGTTCCCTTCGTCGCAGGCCGCATGCCGACAATCGTCTCGGCGAGCTCGCGCTGGCCGTTCCCCGCCACGCCCGCGACCGCGACGATCTCGCCGCTGCGCACGCTGAGCGACACGTCCTTGACGGCCGGCACGCCGCGGTCGCCGTCTGCCCAGACGCCGTCCAGCTCCAGCACGGCCTCGCCAAGGGCCGGGCGATCGTGGTGACGCCGCCCGATTTCGACCTCGCGCCCGACCATCAACGCAGCCAGCGACCGCGGTGTCGCCTCCGAAGCAGGGACCGTCGCGAGTGAGCGTCCGCGGCGCAGCACGGTGACTCGGTCCGCGACCGCCATCACCTCATGGAGCTTGTGCGAGATGAAGATCACAGTGCGTCCGTCCGCCGCCATCGCACGCACCGTCTCGAAGAGCGCGTCTGCTTCCTGCGGGGTCAGCACGGCGGTCGGCTCGTCCAGGATGAGGATGCGCGCGTCCTGGTAGAGCGCCTTCAGGACTTCGACGCGCTGCTGTTCACCGACCGAGAGCTGCCAGATGCGCGCGCGGGGGTCGACAGCGAGGCCGTACCGAAGTGACAGCTCCTCGACTCGAGCTTCGATTGCGCGTGTACGCATGAAAAACGAGCGGCCGATGTCCCGTTGGTCGCCGAGAACAACGTTCTCGGCGACGGTGAAGGGCGACACGAGGCGGAAGTGCTGGTGCACCATCGCGATCCCGGCTGCGATCGCATCGCGGGGGGAGTGGAAGCCCACCGGCCGGCCGGCGAGAAGGATCTCGCCTTCGTCCGGCCGGTAGAGGCCGGTGAGGATGTTCGAGA
>JALYLY010000074.1 GCA_030773975.1 Actinomycetota bacterium
GCGAGACGCTCGTGACGGGCTTCGCGCACATCGAGGGCTACCCGGTCGCGATCCTCGCGAACAACGGCGTCCTCTTCGCCGAGTCGTCGCAGAAGGGCGCGCACTTCATCGAGCTCGCGACGAAGCGACGCATCCCGCTGCTCTTCTTGCAGAACATCACCGGCTTCATGGTCGGGCAGGAGTACGAAGCCGGGGGGATCGCGCGCGACGGCGCGAAACTCGTCATGGCGGTCGCGAATGCGCGGGTGCCGAAATTCACGGTGATCGTCGGCGGTTCGTTCGGAGCGGGCAACTATGCGATGTGCGGCCGCGCCTACGAGCCGCGCCAGCTGTGGATGTGGCCGAATGCGCGCATCTCGGTGATGGGCGGCGAGCAGGCCGCCACAGTCCTCTCGATGGTCGGAGACAGCGATCCGGACGAGATCCGGGCCAAGTACGAGCGCGAAGGCAGCCCGTACTACTCGACGGCCAGGTTGTGGGACGACGGCATCATCGACCCGCTGGACACGCGGCGGGTTCTCGCACTCGGCCTCTCGTCCTCACTCAACGCACCCATAGCCGAGACGACGTTCGGCATCTTCCGGATGTGATGCGGCTGTTCGGCAGAAAGTCGAAGCGGCGCCTCCACGAGCTCGGGGAGTCGGAGGCGTACCACCACTCGTACGGCGAGCCGCCTCGCGACGTGAAGCTCGTGAAGCTGCCGCCGCGCCGACCGCGCTACCAACAGGTGCTCGCCGACGGCGAGCGCCTACGGCAGGCATTCGCGCAACGCCTGGACAAACGAGACAAGGAGGAATAGTGGCCACGTATGACGTCGTCGATGTCGGCGAGCTCGAAGCGGAAGGCCCCGGCGGAATGGTCAGGAAGGTTCGCCGCGCGCTCGACGCGAAGGCGTTCGGCTTCAACTACTTCATCTTCCCGCCGAATCAGGAAGGACGCGAGCACGACCACGGCGACTCGAACCTCGAAGAGGTGTACTTCGTCGTGAAGGGCACCGGCACCATGCGCGTCGACGGCGAAGAGATCGAGCTCCAGCCCGGCCGCTTCGTCCGCGTCGACCCGGCAGCGACGCGGCTGCCCATCTCCGGCGCCGACGGTCTCGAGTTCGTCACGATCGGCGCTCCTCTCGACCGTCTGTACGAACCCCCCTCGTGGGGCTAGGAGGCGCAATGCACACGATCGAACTGTCCGAACAAGAGCTCACGCTCTTGCATTCCGCACTGCACGCATACCTCGACGACTTCGGCCACGAAGAGGCCGATGTCCTCCGCGAGCTCAAGGCCCTGATCGCGAAGCTGCCACGGCCAGGGTGATCCTGCGCTTCGTCCTCTGGAATCTCGCCGACTCGAAGACGACGATCCAGGAGCTGCGCCGCTATCTCCGCGACGAGTCCGCCGACGCCTTCGCCGACGTGCCGGGCTTGCGCTTCAAGGCCTGGATCTCGGATGAGGTGACGGAGCGCTGGGGCGCCGTGTACCTGTGGGAGTCCGCCGAGGCCGCCGACCAAGAGTTGCCGAGCGGCGCGCGGGAGCTGATCGGGAAGGATCCGGACGTCGGCGAGACGTTCGACGTGGAAGCGACGATCGAGGGCCGCTACGTCAACGAACAGCTGTCGCGGCTGGGGCTGGCGTTCGAGTAACGGCCGAGGGGCTACAGAACAAGCGTCTCCGGACCTGCTGTCTCGCTACTGAAACGGTCCGGGCGGTACGGCGAGAGATCGAGCGACGACTCGCCGCGCAGCAGCTCCTCCGCCACGGCGCGACCCACCGCCGGAGACTGCATGAACCCGTGTCCCGAGAAACCGCAGGCCGCGTAGAGCCCGTCCCCGATCGGACCGATGATCGGGTGCGCATCGGGTGTCATGTCATACAGACCCGCCCACGCGCGCGCGATGCTCGTGCCCCTTGCCGACGGGTAGCGGTGAGCGAGCCGCTCGAGCCTGTCGGCGAAGACCGACTCATCGACGGTTTCGTCGAAGCCCCAGCGCGGTTCGGCGTCGACCATCGCAATGCGCAGGCAGTCGTCGCGCCGGCGGAAGTGAAACCCCGACTCCGCCTCGATCACCATCGGCAGGTCGTCGGGCAATCCGTCGAGCGGTTCGGTCTCCAGCAGCTGGCGTGCGAGGGGCCGGATCGGCAGCTCGACGCCGAACTCCCCGGAGTAGGCGCCGGCCGCGATCACGAGCACGTCTCGCTCGAGCTCGCGCGCATCCGTTCGCTCGAGCACCTCTACTCCCAGCTCGGCCGCGCGGCGAACGACCTCGCGCGTGAGCGCCGGCGGATCGGCGACGCCGTCGGTGGCGCAGAACACCGCGCCGAGAACATCGTCCGCCGCCAGTCCGGGCACGAAGTGCGGATCGACTTGCTCGACCGGCACACCGAGCTTCGCCTGGAGCTTGCGTCGCTCCTCCAGCTCGGCGAGCCCGTCTGCCGTCGTGGCGAGGAAGAGATAGCCGACCTGCTGGAACCACGAGGCACCAAGCTCCTCGAAGAAGGCGATCGACTGCTGGGCGAGACGCACCTCGGCCGCGGACGAGAACTGCTGTCGCACTCCGCCCATCGCCTTGCCGGTCGAACCGGACGCGATCTCTCCGCGCTCGGCGAGCACGACGTCGCGCGCGCCGAGGAGCGCGAGGTGGTACGCGATGCAGGCTCCTACGGAACCGGAACCGGCGACGACGATTCGAGCCATCGCTCGAGCTCCCTCCGCTCCTGGTCCGTGAGCAGCCGCAGCGGGCGGCGCACATCGGGCCCGACCGGCACGCCGCGCTTTGCCAGCACGAGCTTCGCGGCCGCCTGGAATGGGAAACGTTCGAGGGCCGCGCGGACGGGCCCGAGGTCGGCGCCGCCCCGATCCCGCACGGCTGCCGCGACGAGCTCCGGAAATGTCGACGCGAGCGCCGACACCGCGCCGATTGCGCCTGCCGCAAGTCCCTGCGGCAGCAGCGCCTCCGGGCCGACGAAGACGTCCAGGCCCTCGATCAGGTAGGAAGCAAAGCGCTCCCAGGGTTTGTCGGACACCTTCAGCCCGCGGAAGTTCGGCGCCGCTTCGCGCAGCCGTTGCAACACGGCGACGGGAACCGGATAGCCACTCCTGGCGGCGAACTCGTAGACGTAGAACGGCGTCGGCGTGCAGGCCCGCGCAGCGGCGTCGAAGTGTGAAAACAGCTCTGCCTCGTCGAGCACGAAGTAGGACGGCGCCATCACGGCGACGCCGTCGGCCCCGATGTCTGCGGCCTGAGCAGCGAGCTGGACGGTGTCCCACGTCGACTGCGCACCGCAGTGCACCGCCACGAGCAGCCGTCCGCTCGCGGCCTCCACGAAGAGCTGCGCCGCGCGGAGACGCTGCTCCAACGGAAGGAGAAAGCCCTCGCCGGTCGTCCCGAGGGCGAGCAGGCCGTCCACCCCACCCCCCGCGAGGAAGTCCACATACGGCGCGATCGCGTCCTCGTCGAGGCCCTCGCCGCCGTCCCTGAGCGGCGTCAGCGCCGCTGCCAGTGCTCCTCGCAGCATGGACCAACTCTAAGCTGAAGCCGTGGCCGGACTGAGGATCGAACGTGACGAACACGTTTTGCGGGTCACGCTCGCGCGCCCCGACCGCCGAAACGCCTTCGATGCGGCGCTGATCGGGGAGCTCACAGAAGCGTTTGCGGACGTCGGCGACGCGCGCGCCGTCGTCCTCTCCGGCGAAGGCCAGAGCTTCTGCGCCGGCGCGGACGTCGAGTGGCAGCGCTCGGCAGTCGATCTCTCGCTCGCAGAGAATGTCGAGGACGCGCTGAGGCTCTACCGGATGTGCGAGACGATCGACCATTGTCCGGCACCCGTCGTCATCCGCGTCCACGGCTACGCGCTCGGCGGCGGTTCGGGCCTGGTCGCCTGCGCGGACGTTGCGATCGCCGCGCCCGATGCGGTGTTCGGCTTCTCCGAGGTCAAGCTCGGGATCATCCCCGCGGTGATCTCGCCGTTCGTGCTCCCGAAGATCGGCGCACACGCGCGGCGCTACTTCCTCACCGGCGAACGCTTCGACGCCGAGACGGCTCTCCGGATCGGGCTCGTGGAGGAAATCGCGTCCGATCTCGATGCGGCTGTCGACCGTGTCGTCTCGGAGCTCTCGACAGCGGGGCCCGAGGCGGTGCGTGAGGCGAAGCGCCTGATTCGCGAGCGGCCGGCGGGCGACGAGCCGGCGCAGATCGCCGCGCGCCTACGTGCGGGCGAGGAAGGACAGGAAGGGTTGCGCGCCTTCCTGGACCGACGCATGCCCGACTGGCGGTAGCGCCCCGAGACGCAACCGGCGGTTAGCCTCGGACTGTGCGCAGGCTGCTGCTACTCACGGGGTCGATCGTTTTCGTCGACACGCTGTTCTTCTCGGCGCTTACTCCGCTCCTGCCGCATTACGTCGATGATCTGAACCTGAGCAAGGCCGGCGCCGGCGTGCTGCAGGCGATGTTTCCGGCAGGTGCCCTCGTGGCCGGGATTCCCGGCGGAATGGCCGCTGCGCGCCTGGGCGTGAAGCCCACCGTGTTGATCGGGCTCTCACTCCTCGCGCTGACGACGGTCACCTTCGGCCTCGCGGATTCCGTGTGGATGCTGGACCTCGCGCGCTTCCTCCAGGGAATCTCCAGCGCCTTCTCGTGGACAGGCGCGCTCGCCTGGCTCGTCGCGGCCGCGCCCGCCGGCCAGCGCGGGCGGCTGATCGGCGCGGCGTTCGGCGCGGCAATTGGCGGCGCTCTCTTCGGGCCCGTGCTCGGTGCCGTCGCGTCCTTCACCGGAACCGGGCCTGCATTCGGCGCGGTCGCAGCGCTCGCCCTCATTCTTGCGAGCGTCGTCCTGGCAACGCCCGCCACAGCTCCCGATCGGCCGCAGCCGGTCCGGAAGCTCCTGGACGCGCTCCTTGGCAACCGGACGATTCAAACCGGAGTCTGGCTCTGCCTGCTCCCCGCTCTCTGCTTCGGCACGCTCTCGGTGCTTCCACCTCTGCGCCTCTCCGCTCTCGGCTGGGGCGCAACAGCAGTCGGCGCGACCTACCTCGTCTCGGCGGCGTTCGAGGCCGCGTGGGCACCGGTGCTCGGACGGATCTCCGATCGGTACGGTCGCCGGCGGCCGTTACTGGGCGCCCTGGCCGCATCCGCGCTGGTCGCGCTCCTGTTGCCCTGGCCGCACCATGCTCTGCCGCTGGCGGTCCTCGTCGTCTGCGCCGGATCGGCCTTCGCGAGTTTCTGGACGCCGGCCATGGCATTGGTGACGGACGCCGCCGAGAAGAGCGGGCTCGAGTACGGCTACGCGTTCGCGCTCGTCAATGTCGCCTGGGCTCCGGGTCAGGCGGGCGGTGCGGCGATCGGGGGCGCGCTCGCGTCGGCGACGAGCGACGCCGTGCCCTACTTCTCGCTCGCCGTCCTCTGTCTCGTGACGCTCACAGTCCTCCTCCGACGCGGGCTCAGTCCTCGCAGGGCTGGGATCGAGTCGGCCTGATCCGGCCGCTCAGCGACCGGATGCTGCCAGCCGGCGCCGCGAGAGCGTGTCGAGCACGACGGCCGCGAGCAGGATGATGCCGGTCGTAATGAATTGCGTCGCGGCCGACGATCCGATCAGCGAGAGCCCGTTGCCGATCGTTGCGATCACGAGGGCACCCAGGAGCGCAGCGACCACGCGCCCGCGCCCACCGAACAGACTCGTCCCGCCGATCACCGCAGCGGCGATCGCCTCGAGGAGGATCGTTCCGCCACCGGCGTTGAGGTCGACCGAGCTCAGCCGCGCAGCCAGGATGACTCCGCCAAGGCCAGCCATGAGCCCCGAGATCATGAACACGCAGATGCGAATGAAGCGCACGTTGATTCCCGCACGGCGCGCGGCTTCCGCGTTGCCGCCGACCGCGTAGACATGACGCCCGAAGGTCGTGCGGCGCGCGACGAACGTCCAGAAGGCGAGCATGGCGACGATGAGCAGTCCGGCGAGAGGCACGCCTCGGTCCCGGTTGGCAATTCCGACGGCGAGGAACGTGATCAGCGCAACGAACACGACGCGGACCGACAGCACAGCCACGCTGCCGAGCGGCAGGCCGGCGCGTTTCCTCGACAGGAGCCCGGCGAAGGCGACGAGAGCGAAGCCGGCAGCGATCACCGCCGCGGCGATCCACCCCGCCGTTTTGGGCAGGAAGTAATTGGCGGTGTCGTTGACGAGGTTGTTCTGGATCCCAATCACCCCTTGGCCGCCGATCCAGCGGATGATCACGCCCTGCCAGACAAAGAGCCCGGCCAGGGTGACGACGAACGACGGCACGCCGATCAGCGCCACGAACGAGCCCTGGACGAGACCGATGAGCGCCCCCACGAGCAGTGCCAGCGCGATCGCGACCAGGCCTGGAAACTGATGGCCCGTTCCCGGCATCTGAAAGTACGCGACCGTCACGCCGGCCATACCGCTCACGTAGCCGATCGAAAGGTCGATCTCGCCGAGTAGGAGCACGAAGACGACGCCGATCGCGATCATCGCCGTCCCCGCCATCTGCACGATCAGGTTGTCGAAGTTGACGGCCGTGAAGAAGTTCGTGCTCTGGGCGGTGAAGAAGATGACGATGACGGTCATCCCGACGATGACCGGGAGACTCCCGACGTCGCCGGCCTTGATCCGCTCGAGATATGAGCGCGCGGCGGCGCCCAGCGTGTCCAGCTCGGCGATCGCCGCCTCTGGAGGAGCCGCGGAGCTCATCCGTGCGACTCCCCGGCGACCTCTGCTCGACCGGCGATCCCCGACGGATCGCCGAACGTGATGGCTCGAACGATCTCCTCCTCAGACGTCTTCGCCTTCTCGTACAGGCCGCCGTTGCGACCGAGGTGGAGAACGGTGATCCGATCCGCGACCTCGAAGACGTCGACGAGGTTGTGCGAGATGATCACGACCCCGAGGTTCTGCTCGCGAAGTCGCTTCACCAACTCGAGTACCTGACGCGTCTGTGCGACGCCGAGCGCTGCGGTCGGCTCGTCGAGGATCACAAGCCTCGAGTTCCACATCACGGCGCGCGCGACGGCGACCGACTGGCGCTGGCCGCCCGAGAGAGTCGCGACCGTCTGTCGCGTCGACCGGATCGTCGTGACCGCCAGTGTCTTCAACGTCTCGGCCGTCCGCTGCTCCATCTCCGCCTCGCGGAGCCGATAGAAGAAGTCGTGGGCCTCACGACCCAGATACATGTTCTGGACGACGTCGAGGTTGTCGCAGAGTGCGAGATCCTGGTAGACCACCTCGATGCCGAGTTTCGCGGCGTCTTTTGGGCCGTGGACGCTCGCGGGCTTTCCCTCGAAGAGAATCTCGCCGCTGTCGATCGGGTGAATGCCCGCGATCGCTTTGATCAGCGTCGACTTGCCGGCGCCGTTGTCACCGACGAGCGCCATCACCTCGCCGCTGTCGACCTCGAAGTCGACGTCCTTAAGCGCCTGCACGGAGCCGAAGGACTTCGAGACTTTCCTGAGTTCGAGAATCGCTGCCATCAGTGGTGGCGAGCCAGTGCGGGCGAGACATCCTGAGGACGCCTCGCCCGCGCTGTGAGCTCGTTTACTTGCAGTACTTCTTGTACGCGCCGACGCAGACCTGGGTCTTCTTCACGAAGCCCTCCTTGAACAGGAGCGTGTAGTTCGCCTTCGTGACCCAGACCGGTGTCAGCAGGATCGACTTCGTTCCGCTGACCTTCCCGTTGGTCTTAACGGCCTTTCCCTTGATGATGTTGATCGCAGCGGCCGCTGCGGCATTGGCCTCCGTCCGGACCGACTTGTAGACGGTTCCGGTTTGCCAACCGGCAAGGATGTACTGCACGCCGGTGGGCGTCGCGTCCTGGCCGGTGACGGGAATCGGCTTCAGCTTGTGGTTCTTGAGCGCGGAAATGACCGAACCTGCGATCCCGTCATTCGCCGCGATCGATGCATTGATCTTGTTCCCGTTACGGGCGAGCATCTGCTCGAAGATCGTCAGGGCGATCTGGGCGTTCCACTGCGTCCACTGATCTCCGCCCTTTGCCTTCTTGAACGTCCCGCTCTTGTAGAGCGGATTCAGCACCGAGTCATAGCCCTGCTTGAACAGCTTCGCGTTGTTGTCCTTGATGTCGCCGTTCAACTCGGTGATGACCGGATGCTTCGAGTAATTCCCATTTGCTCTCAAGGCCGCGACCAGCCCCGTGCCCATGAGCTTTCCGACCTTCACGTTGTCGAACGAGACGTAATAGGACGCCTTGCTCCCGACCACAAGGCGGTCGTAGTCGATCACCTTGGCACCGCTCGCTGTGACCGAGTTCGTGATTGCAGCGCCCGAACCGGCATCGAGGGCGTCCACCAGCACGACCTTCGCCTTGTTCGTGATGCAGTCGTCAGCCTGGGAACGCATCTTCTGGGCATCGCCCTGCGCGTTGACGATGCTTGCTGTGACGTTGGCTTTCTTGAACGCCGCCGCCAGATACGGCCGGTCGAACAGCTCGTATCGAACTGACGTCTTCGTGTCAGGCAGCAACACGCAGACATCTGCGTTCGCCGACTTGCGCTCGCTCTTCGCCGGCGCACCGGCGACCGCGAGCAGTGCGAGGGTGGCGATGGCAACAAGCGCACCGAGCCCTCTGAAAGTCCTTCCCACTATGTCCTCCTCTTGTTTACGACCCGTTGGAGGAAGACCGAGCAGAGCAACCCAATCTCACCGACTTCCCCTCTGTGGGGTCAACTGTCACGGAACGCGGCTCGCTGGTCAAGCTTGTACCGCCTGGAGGCCGTCCGCAGAGCGGTCGAGGGCGGCGATTGTGCGGGCCTGTCGGACTGCATCGGCACGCCCGAGCAGGGGTTCTGCAGCCCTCCGGATTGCCTCGCTGAGATTCTCGAGTTGGAGCAGGTAGCGGTCGGCGCCCTCGATCTCGATCCGCTCGCCGTTGACGTCGAGGTACCCGAGGCAGCGAAAGGGCTCGGGCACCACCACGGAGCCCTTTGCGCCGATTGCCACGACGCTGCTCTCTTCAGGCAGGTCGAAGGCGCAGTGGAACTCGCCGAACACGGCGCCCGAGAACTGGAGCAGCCCCGTGAAGCCGAGATCGACCCCGGTCGGCCCGACCCGTTTTCGGCCGAACACGAGCTCGGGCTCTCCTGCGAGCAAGCGGGTGATTCCCACGCAGTAGCAGCCGAGATCCAGCAGCGACCCGCCGTCCAGCTCGGGTTCGAGCCGCACGTCGGCCGGATCGTCGAGCGTGAAGCAGAAAGCCGCGCGCACCTGCCGCAGCTCGCCGATCGCACCCGACTGGACGACTTCCTTGAGCCAGTGGGTCTGTGGATGGTGGCGGTACATGAAGGCTTCCATCAGCAGCAGGCCGCGGCTCTCTGCGACGTCGTATGCCCGCTCGACGTCTTCCGGGCGTCGCGCCATCGGCTTCTCGACGAGCACGTGCTTGCCTTCCTCGAGCGCCCTGATCGACCAGTCGACGTGCATGGAGTTGGGGAGCGAGTTGTAGACCGCTTCGACGTCCGGATCCTCGAGCAGCTCCTCGTAGCTCCCGTACGCGCGCTCGATGCCATGTTCCTCGGCGTAGCGCTGCGCACGGTCCGCGTCTCGGCTTGCCACCGCGATCACCTCAGCCTTGTCGGTGCGACGAGCAGGCTCCAGCACGGCGTGATTGATCCGCGCGGTCGAGAGCATTCCCCAGCGAACTGGCTCCATGGGTGCATCATCTACGCTCCGCCTCGTGGACTTGCAAGAGGTCGGTTCGGGCCTGTGAGCGCGGTCGCGTCGGTCGAGCGTGACCTGCGCGCGGCGGTGGGCGCCGAGGTCATTGCGCCGACCGCCGCCTATCTCACGGACATGACCGAGGCCCGGGGATTGAGCGGTCGCGCCGACGCGGTCGCGCTGCCGCGCAGCTCGGAGGAGGTGGCCGAGGTCGTGGCCTGGTGTTACGCGCACGGCGTCGCGATCGTGCCGCGCGGCGGCGGGACGGGTTACGCCGCTGGTGCCGTCCCGCTGGACGGCGGCGTCGTCCTCTCGCTCGAGCGTCTCGACCGCGTGCGCTCTTTCGACCCGCTGCTCTTGCGTATCGAGGTTGAAGCGGGACTTCGCACGGCGGAGCTGCGACGGATCGCACGCGAGAGCGGGCTGCTGTTCGCTCCGGATCCGGGGGCCGCCGAGCAGTCGCAGATCGGCGGCAACATCGCCACGAACGCGGGCGGGCCGCACGCGTTCAAATACGGCGTCACCGGCAACTGGGTGACCGGGCTCGAGGTCGTCGTTCCCCCAGGCGAGCTCGTGCAGCTCGGCGGCCCACTGCGCAAGGACGTCGCAGGCTACGACCTCAAGCACCTGTTGGTCGGATCGGAAGGCACGCTCGGCGTGATCACCGCCGCGTGGCTCCGACTCACGCCTGCTCCGGAGGCCGCCTGGCCTGTGATCGGATTCTTCGACGGGGTGCGCGGCGGCGTCGCGGCGATCGAGCAGGTGATCGGCACGGGACTTCCCGTTGCTGCGCTCGAATACGTGGACTCGGAAGCGATGCGTTACGCGGGCGCAAGCTTTCCGGGCGCGGTGCCCGGCGGTGCGTTCGCGGTGCTCGCGGAAGCGGACGGCTCGACCGATGAGGCGGCGCGGGTTCGCACGGAGTTGCTCCTGCTGTTCGGCGAGGACGCGCTTGCGCTCTATGCGCCCGAGGCTCCGCGGGAGATCGCCGCCCTGTGGCGCTGGCGCGACGGTCTGGCGCTCGTCGTCGATGCACAACGCGGCGGTAAGGCGAGCGAGGACATCGCGGTGCCCCTCGACCGGCTCGGCGAAGCGATCGTCGAGTCTCTCGAGGTCGGACGCAGACTCGGCGTGCCCGCGTGCTCGTGGGGTCACGCAGGCGACGGCAACCTCCACACGGTGTTCCTGCTCGCGGGGGACGACGAGGCAGAGCTCGCGCTCGCGCCGCAGCTCGCCGAAGGGCTCTTCGAGCTCGCGCTGCGGCTCGGCGGAACGATCTCGGGTGAGCACGGTGTCGGCTTCGTGAAGCGGAACTGGCTGGCGCGCCAGCTCGGCCCGCGTGCGTTCGAGCTGCACAGTGCGGTCAAGCGCGCCTTCGACCCGCAGAACCTGCTCAACCCGGGAAAGAAGGCTTGATCCGCAAGCTGCTCGTCGCAAACCGCGGCGAGATCGCGCTCCGAGTCTTCCGCGCGGCCCGTGAGCTCGGGATCGGCACCGTCGCGGTCGTCGCTCCGGACGACAAGGGGTCGCTCCACGCCCGCTCCGCCGACGAGACAATGGAGATCGCGAGCTATCTCTTCGCGGAGGAGCACATCCGCGCAGCGAAGCAGAGTGGAGCCGACGCGATTCATCCGGGTTACGGCTTCCTGGCCGAGAACCCTGACTTCGCCGAGGCGGTGAACGCCGCCGAGCTGACCTGGGTCGGCCCGCCACCCGAGGCGTTGCGCGCCGGCGGCGACAAGCTCGAGGCGAAGCGGTTCGCGAGCGAGGCGGGCGTTCCGGTCGTTCCGACCGGTGAGCCGGAAGAGATCGGCTTTCCGCTCGTCGTCAAGGCCGCTGCCGGCGGCGGCGGGCGCGGAATGCGCGTCGTCCGTGAAGCTTCAGAGCTGGAGGAGGCACTCGCGGCGGCGCGACGTGAGGCGAAGGCCGCCTTCGGCGAAGAGCGTGTGTTCTGCGAGCGTTACGTGGAGCGGCCGAGGCACGTCGAGGTCCAGCTGCTCGCCGACGCGCACGGGAGCGTCCTGGCCCTGGGAGAGCGCGAGTGCTCGATTCAACGCCGGCACCAGAAGGTTCTCGAGGAGTCGCCGTCCCCTGCAGTCGACGAAACCTTGCGCACGGCAATGAGCGACGCGGCCGTCGCCTTCGCCCGCGCGATCGGCTACGAG
>JALYLY010000075.1 GCA_030773975.1 Actinomycetota bacterium
GGCGACCGATCAGTGCAACCGCGTAGCCGTCTCTTCCAAAAGCGAGCGCGGTTGCACGACCGATCCCGGTTGCCGCTCCCGTCACAACCGCACACCGCGTAGCCGCCGCCATGGCAGCAGTCAACCACAGGCACTGCGTCAGCTAGTCACGCGCCGCCCGAGCGGACTTCGCTCGGTTAGCGCCAGGCGCCGGGTCGGACGCCGACCTGTTCGAGAATCGACTCCAACAGGTGGAACGAGGAGATGACGTGTGCGTGTGCCAGTGCGCGTGCGCCGTCCACGCTCTTTGCTGCCAGCGCAGCCTGGATCGCACGATGCTGCCGTTCGTTGTCGGCGTAGAGCTCGTCGATCGTCTCGTCGCCCGGCGCCCAGATCGCCGGTCCCGAGAACGTCCGCCTGGCGCTCTTCGCCATCTGCTCGATGAACGGCGCGTCGGCGACCCGGTAAATCACGTCGTGGAAGCCGTGATTCGCGCGCATCCACTCCGCCGTCAACGCGCGCCGGTCCCCTCCGGGCTCACGTGCACGGATTGCGCGTGTCATTCGCGCGAAGCGCTTCTCCGCCTCCTCGAGCTCGGCGAGATCGGCCTTCGTGATCTTCGCCGCCGCGAGCCCGGTCGCGAGCGCCTCGAGCTCGGCACGCACCAGGAACGCCTCCCACATGCCCTCTCGCGACAACGTGCGCACGCGTACCCCGCGGTTCGGCTCGAACTCGACGAGGCCGAGCGCTGCGAGCCTCCTGAGCGCTTCGCGGACCGGCGTGCGGCTGACGCCGTACTGCTCGGAGAGCTTGTCCTGGCGCAGTACCTCACCCGGCTCGAGCTCGCCGGAGACGATCGCCTCCTCGATCTCGAGAGCGATGTCGTCGGCCTTGGTTCCGAGGCCGTCCACTTCGCCGGCACTGTACGCCGACGGTGCGTTCAAACGCGTTCGCGGCTGAACTGGGCTTCCTCCGTCGAGCCGTGCAACGCGAGGGTCGACGATTCGCCACCCGTGACTGCCGCCGTCACCCGATCGAAGTAGCCGGCCCCGACCTCTTGCTGATGCCGGGTGGCCGTGTATCCGTCCGCCTCGAGCGCGAACTCTCGCTCTTGCAGCTCCACGTACGCCGACATGCCGCTGGCGGCGTAGCCACGAGCGAGCTCGAACATCCCCGCGTTGAGGGAATGGAAACCGGCGAGCGTAATGAACTGGAACCGATACCCCATCGCGCCGAGCTGTTGCTGGAAGGTCGCGATCTGCTCCTCGTCGAGGTGCCGCTTCCAGTTGAACGACGGCGAGCAGTTGTACGCCAGGAGCTTGCCCGGGAAGCTCTTGTGGATCTCCTCGGCAAAGGCATACGCCTCATCCAGGTCCGGCATTGAGGTCTCGAACCAGAGCACGTCTGCATACGGTGCGTACGCGAGGGAGCGTGCGATCGCCGCTTCGAGCCCGTCCCGGACGCGAAAGAAACCCTCGGGCGTGCGTTCGCCGGCAAGGAATTCCGCGTCGGCCGGATCCACGTCGCTCGTCAGCAGTGAGGCGCTCAGCGCATCGGTGCGCGCGATGAGCACTGTTGGGACGTCGAGCACGTCGGCAGCAAGGCGCGCGGCCGTCAACGTGCGGACGAAATGACTCGTGGGGACGAGCACCTTTCCCCCGAGGTGTCCGCACTTCTTCTCGGAGGCGAGCTGATCTTCGAAATGGACACCGGCGGCGCCCGCCTCGATCATCGCCTTCATCAGCTCAAAGGAGTTGAGCGCACCGCCGAATCCGGCTTCGGCGTCCGCCACGATCGGTGCGAGCCAGTTCGTACCGTTACGGCCCTCGGCCCAGTCGATCTGATCGCAGCGGAGGAGCGCGTTGTTCAGCCGGCGCACGACCGCTGGAACGCTGTTCGAGGGATAGAGGCTCTGGTCGGGGTATGTGTGTCCGGCGAGGTTCGCATCCGCGGCGACCTGCCAGCCCGACAGGTAGACCGCCTTCAGTCCCGCTCTCACCATCTGCACGACCTGCCCGCCGCTGAGCGCGCCGAGCGCCGCAACGTAGTCCTCATCCGCGAGCAGTTGCCAGAGTCGCTCTGCGCCGAGGCTCGCGATCGTGTGCTGCGGCACGACCGAGCCGCGCAGGCGGACGACGTCCTCGGCTTCGTAGCTCCTGAGGATCCCGGACCAGCGCGCCTCCTCCGCCCAGCGCTGCCCGAGCTCGACCGCCTCGGACTGAATTCGGGCCTCAATCACGATCGTGGTCCCGCTCGCAGAACTCGGGGCAGGTGCATTCGGCCGTCTCGGCAGTGCACTGGACGTAGGTCTCCCTCGGATCCGGGACGACGGCCAGGAACACGTGCTTTGGCGCGAACGAGGAGGGTTGGTCGTTGAGCAGAGCTGGATCAGCCATGTTTCGGATCCCTTCGGATTCGCCGGCGGAGATCTTCGGATCCTACACGGCCCACTATTTGGCTGTCAACGCCAGTTTCCTTCCAGCTTGGATCCGATAGTCCAATTTCTGGGATCCGAAATGGCCCTCAGCTTCGACTCGCCCACGCCTTGACCGGCCGGGTGACGCGCCCCACGAGGCTGGCCGCGCCGCCCGGGATGAGGAGCACGATCAGCATCAGCGTGATCCCGAAGACCACCGGGCCGGCCTGCTTCGCGAAATGCAGGTGCAGGATCGGAGGCGACTGCGCGTAGATAGGCAGGAACTCGAGGACGAGCGCTCCGACGATGACACCCGACAGCGAGGAGAGGCCGCCGATGACGACGCTCGCGAGCAAGAGCAGGGACAGCGTCACGGGGAACGTGTCCGGATTGATGTACGAGACCTGAATCGCGAACAGCGCGCCCGCGACGCCGGCGTACGCCGCCGAGATGCCGAAGGCGAGCGTCTTGTAGACGGCAGGGCTGACGCCCGACGAGACGGCCGCGATCTCGCCGTCCCGAATCGCGCGCCAGGCACGTCCGACGCGTCCGCGCACGAGCAGCCAGGCGACGAGGAACAGGATCCCCGCACACACCCACGCTTCGTAGTAGAGCCAGTGGGGAGTCGAGACGTGCCAGCCGAACGGCGCATGCGGAAGTGGCAGCGACAACCCTCCCCCGCCGCCGGTCAGACGCTCGAAACGCTTCGCCACGGCCGGCAACGAGACCGACACCGCCAAAGTGGCCAGCGCGAGCGAGACACCCGCGAGACGGAGGGCGGGGATCCCGAAGAGGCAGCCGATCACGCCGGTGACGAGACCGGCGATCGGAATCGTGAAGATCGCGCGCATCCCGTGCTGGGGAAGGACGTGCGACGCCTGGTGCCCGAGCAGCTCGAACCCGCTTTGGCCGAGGATCAGCAGCGCGGCCGTGTAGCCGCCGATCGCCATGAACGCGGCATGCCCGAGCGTGATCTGTCCGCTGTAGCCCGTGAGGATGTTGAGACCGAGCAAGGCAACGAAGTAGATCCCGACGTATGTGAACTGCCCGAGGCGGAACTCGCTCGTGAATCGCGGCAGTACAGCGATCAGCAGGACCGCGGCGGCCAGCACGAGACCTCGAAGCGCCGGCGTGATCCCGCGGCGCATCAGACCTTCCTCACCACGACGCGCCCGAAGAGGCCGGACGGCCGGATCACGAGCACGAGCAATAAAATGGCGAGGGCGGTCGGGAGCCTGAGCTCCTGCCCCACGAAGTCGACGTACGCACCCAGCAGGTTGATGACGACGCCGATCAGGAGACCGCCGACGACTGCGCCCACCGGACTGTCGATTCCACCGAGGACCGCAGCGGCGAACGCGTAGACCAGGACGACGAGCATCATGTCCGGATCGAGGAAGACGGTTGGCGCAGCCATCATCCCCGCGATCGCGCCGAGCACGGCCGCGAAGCCCCAGCCGAGGGCAAGCATCCAGCCGACTCGAACTCCCATCAGCCGGCTCGCTCCTGGGTTGAACGCGACTGCACGCATCGCGAGCCCCAGCGTCGTGAGCCGGAAGAAGAGCCAGAGCGCGACGACCGTGCCCAGACAGACGCCGAAGGTGCCGATGTCCTGGATCGAGATGGATACACCCCCGATGACGACCGAGCGGTTTGGGAAGGGGCTGTCGAAGGCTTTCACCTCGGGCCCGAAGATCCAGCCGACGAGCCCATTGATCGCGATGAGCATTCCGATCGTCAGAATCACGATCACGATCTCCGGGCGGTGCTCGACCGGGCGGATCAGCACACGCTCGACCGTGACGCCGGCGCCGAATGCGATCAACAGCGTCAGGACGAACGCCGGCCAGTAAGCAACGCCGTTGTGCATCATCGTCCAGGCGATGTAGGTCGTGAACGTCGCCATCTCGCCCTGCGCGAAGTTGACGACGTTCGTGGTCTGGTAGATCAGGACGAGCGCGAGCGCGAGGCTCGCGTAGATCGCGCCGGCCGCAAGGCCGCTCGTCACCTGCTGCGCGAACTCGGTCCAGATGAATGCGAGTGGGAGCGCCACTAGTACCCGAGGTAGGACTTGCGCACGCCTTCGTGGCGGCGAAGCTCGGCGCTGTCGCCCTCGATCGCGACCTGACCCACTTCCAGCACGTACGCGCGGGCCGCGGCGTCGAGCGCGACGTTCGCGTTCTGCTCGACGACCAGCACGGTCAGCCCATCGTCGGCATTGAGCTCCTTGACGATGCGGAAGAGCTCCTGAACGACCGTCGGCGCGAGCCCGAGCGACGGCTCGTCGAGCATCAACAGCCGCGGCCGGCCGACGAGGGCACGGGCGAGCGCGAGCATCTGCTGCTCGCCGCCGCTGAGCGTGCCGGCCTGCTGGTCGCGGCGGCGCTCCAGCCAGGGGAAGTACTTGAAGACCCGCGGAGCCTCCGCGCGCAGGGTGCGCCGCTCGCCGCGCACGTAGGCGCCCATCCGTAGGTTCTCCCAGACGCTGAGCTGGGTGAACAGGCCACGCCCCTCAGGAACGTGTGCGATCCCGGCACGCGCCACTGCGTCCGGCTTCCCACGGGCGATCTGCTTGCCCTCGAAGACGATCTCGCCGCTGTGGCGCACGGTTCCCGAGACCGCGCGTAACGTCGTCGTCTTCCCAGCCCCGTTTGCACCGAGCAGAGCGACGATCTCCCCGTCGGCCACCGTCAGCGAGACGCCGTGCAGCGCCTTGATCGGGCCATAACGTGCCTCGACGCCGCGGAGCTCAAGCAGCGTCGACACGTTCTGCTCCCAGATATGCCTCGATCACGGCTGGATCCGCCTGCACCTCGCCCGGCGTCCCTGCTGCGATCTTGCGGCCGAAGTTGAGGACGTGCACGCGGTCGGAGACCGACATGACCAGGTTCATGTGGTGCTCGACGAGCAGGATCGTCAGGTCCAGGTCGCGCTGAAGGCGGCGGATCACCTCGGCGAGCTCGCCGACCTCCTCGTGGTTGAGCCCACCCGCCGGCTCGTCGAGCAAGAGCAGGGTCGGCTTTGCCGCGAGCGCGCGTGCGAGCTCGACTCGCTTGAGCGTGCCGAAGGGAAGTCCGCCGGGAAGCCGCTGGCCGAATTCTCCGAGCTCGAGATATTCGAGGATGTGCTGCGCCTGCTTGCGGCCGCGACGCTCCGAGAAGGGACGAAGCCGCGAGTGCGCACCGACGAGCACGTTCTCGAGCACCGTCATCTGCTGGAAGAGCACCACGTTCTGGAAAGTGCGCGCGATCCCGAGTCGCGCGATCCTATGGGCAGGCGTTCGAGTCAAGTCCTTGCCTTCGAAGAAGATCCGGCCGCTGTTCGGGCGATACAGGCGGGTGACGAGATTGAAGAGCGTCGTCTTCCCGGCACCGTTCGGCCCGATCAGCCCGACGATCTGTCCCTGCTCCAAGGCGAGCGAGACATCGGCGAGAGCGACGATCCCACCGAAACGCCGAGAGACGTCCTCGATCGCAAGAAGCGCCATCGGACGCGGGATGATATGACCGTCCGGACTGGTCACGAAGCGAGTAGGGCTCGAGGACGTCACGCAGGAGTTCGCCGACCTCAGGTCGGGCGAAGTCATCCGTTCGGTGATTCTGTTCTAGATTCCGCGTGTGGACCTCCGCGACAGCCCTGACGAAACCGCCTTCCGCGAACAAGTCCGGGGCTGGCTGGCGGAGAACCTCCCTGCCGAGACAGGCCGGGAATGGAGTCGGAAGATGTTCGATGCGGGCTACGCCGGGTTGACCTGGCCCGAGGAGTACGGCGGCAGCGGCGCGCCCTACAGCCACCAGGCGATCGCGCTCGAGGAGTTCGCGCGCGCCGAAGCCCCGAATCACATGAACGTGATCGCGCTCGGCATGGCCGGGCCGACGATCATGGCCCACGGCACCGAGGAGCACAAACAGCGCTACCTCTCGAAGATGTTGTCCGCGGAAGAGATCTGGTGCCAGGGATTCTCCGAGCCGGGCGCCGGCTCCGACCTGGCCGCGGTGCGGACGCGCATCGAGCCGGCCGACCGGCATTTCCTCGTCAACGGGCAGAAGGTGTGGTCGTCGCTCGCACACGAGGCGGACTTCTGCATCCTCGTCGGCCGCGGCGACCCGGAATCCCATGGCCACGCCGGCCTGACGTACGTGATCGTCGACATGCATGCGCCCGGCGTCGAGGTCCGGCCGCTCCGCCAGATCACGGGTGAGGCCGAGTTCAACGAGATCTTCATCGAGGGGGCAGAGGTTCCTGACGAGAACCTGATCGGCGGCGAGGGGAACGGCTGGAACGTCGCGATCACGACCTTGATGCACGAGCGCGCCGGCCTCGGCGCCGCCTCGGCGATCTCGTTGCGACGCGACCTCGACGAGCTGATCGAGCTGCTGAACCAGCGCGGCCTTGGCGATGATCCCGTGGTCAGGGAGCGCATCGCGGAGCTGAAGATCGGCGTGGAGGCCCTGCGGCTCGGGGCGCTGCGCGCGCTGACCCAGCAGATGAAGGTCGGAATCCCCGGCCCCGAAGGCTCGCTGGCGAAGTGGGAATGGGCGAGCCTGAACCAGAGGCTCACCGAGCTGGCGGCGGACGTGCTCGGCCC
>JALYLY010000076.1 GCA_030773975.1 Actinomycetota bacterium
CCTGCCACTCCCGCAAAAGAATCGCGCGCCTCTGGTTCTCCGGCATCTGCTCGAGGACGTCCTGCAGGCCGATCAGCTCGTCACTGATCTGCTCGCGTCCCGGGATGACTTCCTGGAGCACCTCGAAGTTGTTCGGTGCCTCGACCTTGCCGCGGCGCCAGGAGGAGCGACGGCGGGAGAGGCACACGTTGTGCGCGATCTTGAACAGCCAGGCGGATTCGAGCTCGGGGACGATCCCGCGCGACAATCCACGGAAGGCGTTCATGAAAGTCGTCTGGACCGCGTCCTCCGCCTCTTCGCGCGAGCCGAGCTGATGGAGGCAGTAGCCGAGGATCTGAGCGGAGTAGCGCTCGTAGAGATCGCCGGCGGCATCGGCGCCTCGAGCGAACGGTCGCTCGACGCGGGTTGCCCGACCTATGGATGGTTCTGCGGCCACCGGTCCTCCTGCTGCTGCGGGTACAAGCGCTCCGCCCGGAGGCGCTCGTACTGCGAGTGTCGGCAGCCCTCAGGAGGTGGACGACCCTAGATCGAGGGGCACTAGACCAGGGCGGGGGTCGTCCCCAGCTCGCGGCGCAGCTTCACGAAGAGCGCCTCGAGGGCGAGCGGCGGGCTGAGGTTGAACTCCTCGAAGGCGCGCCAGGTCTCGCGGACGAGCTCGCAGGCGCGCTCGGCACCGGCGAGGCGCTCGGTCGTGCCGTCCTCTGCGAGGAGCTCGCGCCGGTCGGCGTGGACGACGGCGCGCTCCGCTCCGACCGCCACGACGACGAGGTCGCGGTACCAGGATGCGAGCTCTTCCAGCGAGGCGAGCAGCTCTTCCCGCTCGGCGCCGCGGGCTGCCCGGCGGACTCGCTGCTCGGCTTCGCGGGTCGGGAGGTCGAGCAGCTCGAGCCCCTCCTCGGCTTTCAGTTTCGCCTCGGCGCCACACTCTTTCGCGCCGTCGAGGATGCGCTGCGCCGCCTCGCCGGGCTCGAACGACGCCTCGGTGTAGACGGAGCGTGCGACTTCGAGCAAGGCCCCGCGCCGACGCGAGCTGTCCGGATCCAGGAGCCGTGCGGCGCGGTCGAGCCGCCCGGACGCGAGCCGCGCGAGCGAGGCGGCCTCGTCCGGCTCGAGCCCGGGCGCCCGCGCGTCGATCTCCTCGCGGATTGCCTGCTCGGACAGCCGCGTAAACGGGACCAGCTGGCAGCGGGAGCGGATCGTCTCGGGGAGCGGCCCGAGATCGTCGGCCACCAGCACGATTACCGCGTACGGCGGCGGCTCCTCCAGATCCTTGAGCAGCGCGTCCGCGGCGTCCTCGTTCATCGTCTCCGCGGCGTAGACGAGGTAGACGCGCCGGTCGGCCTCGAAGGGACGCATGTGCAGGTCGCGGCGCAGCTCGCGGATGTCGTCGATGCGGATCTGGTCTCCGACCGGCTCGACGAGATAGAGGTCGGGATGGGACCCGCGCTCGACGCGGCCGCGGTCTCCGATCAACTCGCCGGCGAACGCGATTGCAGCGGCGCGCTTGCCGACGCCGGGAGGTCCATGGAAGAGGTACGCATGCGCGGGGCCCTCGTCGGCGAGCGCGGCGCGCAGCAGCCGTTTCGCCTCGGCCTGTTCAGAAATGTTCTCGAAGATGTCCACGAATCTCCTCGTGCAGTTCATCAGGTGGCCGTGTGCCGTCGAGCAGGACGACGCGCTCACCGTACTTCCCGGCGACTATGCGGTATCCGTCGAGCACGCGCTGCCGGAAGTCCCGTCCCTCCCGCTCGATGCGGTCAGGGCTCTGTCCGACACGTCGCGCGGAGGTGTCGAGGTCGACCTCGAGGACGAACGTGACGTCCGGGAGGAGGGCGCGCGTCGCGACCCGATTCAGCTCGTAGACCTCGTCGATGCCCAGATCGCGCGCGTGGCCCTGGTAGGCGAGCGACGAGTCGACGTACCGATCCGAGACCACATCGTGGCCAGTGTCGAGCGCCGGCGCGATCACGCGCTCGACGAGCTCGGCCCGGGCCGCCGCGAAGAGCGCGGCCTCCGCCCAAGGGCTCATCTCCATCCCCTCCAGGAGCAGGCGGCGCACCTCCTCACCGAGCGGCGTGCCGCCGGGTTCCCGGGTGGCGACAACGTCGCGTCCGTCAGCGCGGAGCGCCTCGGCCAGGAGCTCCGCCTGCGTGGTCTTGCCGGACCCGTCCAGGCCTTCGAAGGTGACGAACACCGTCGTCCGTACGATACGGCGCGTGCGGGCGGTCGTGACAGGAGGCGCGGGCTTCATCGGCTCCCACGTGGTGGATGCGTTGCTCGCCCGCTGGGACGAAGTTCACGTGCTCGACGACTTCTCCAGGGGGAAGCGTGAGAACGTAGCGGAAGGCGTGCACGTCCACGAAGCGGACATCCGCAGCGACTCGGGGCGGGTCTTCGACGAGGTGCGGCCCGAGGTCTGCTTCCACCTGGCCGCGCAGGCTGACGTTCGCGTGTCGGTCGAGCGGCCTGACTTCGACGCGGACGTGAACGTCATCGGGACATTGCACGTGCTCGAGGCGGCGCGTAAGCACGGGACGAAGATCGTCTTCAGCTCGACGGGCGGCGCCATCTACGGGGAATGCGAGGGACCCGCGCGCGAGGACCATCCGCGCGCCCCGCTCGCGCCCTACGGGGTGTCGAAGCTCGCGGGCGAGGAGTACATCGCCGCGTACAACCGGCTGTACGGCGCTGCTCATGTGTCACTGCGCTACGGCAACGTCTACGGACCGCGGCAGGATCCGAAGGGTGAAGCCGGTGTCGTCGCCATCTTCATGAACCGGCTGCGTGAGGACGAGGCGCCGCAGATCTTCGGAGACGGAACGCAGACACGGGACTACGTGTACGTGGGCGACGTCGTCGCAGCGACGTTGGCCGCGGTGGAGCATGCCGGTGGCGTACTGAACGTCGGCACGGGCGTCGAGACGTCGGTGATCGAGCTGTACGGGCGGATCCAGCGCGTCGCCGGCGTGGAGCGCGAGCCGGAGTTCGGGGACGCGCGTCCGGGTGAACTGCAGCGCAGCGTCCTCGACGCGTCGCTCGCGAAGCGCGAGCTCGGCTGGGAGCCGCAGCGTTCGCTGGACGAAGGCCTCGCGGAAACGTGGGCCTGGATCAGCTCGGCGTAAAGGACCTGTCTCTCGATGCGGGACCGCGGCGTGCCGTCCTCGAAGGTATGCGACGTTCGACGCGAGGACGTGTCCGTGCGAGCCGGCTGTGCAAGAAGAGTCACACCTTCGTCACACCCATCCCGTCCACAACAGCCGAGCCTCGGACGTGACTGGCTCGGCCATGGTGGGGACAGTCCCCGGCGTGGTCACGAAGGCGGGGTCCCGAAGGGACACGGCCCGTTGAAGGAGCGCGCCCGCGGGGGACGAACTCGCTCCGGGCGATGCAGCACGCGCAAGATCTCGACCTCGACGTGATCCGGCCCTGGCGCCGGGCGACGATCGCCGTCAGCGCCGTCGCCGCGGTCGAGCTGATCGCACTCGCTGCGCTCGCCGTCGTGGTGCTCGGCAATCCACTCGCGACCCACCTACGCGAAACGACCGCCGCCGCTGCGGGACCTCCTCGCGTTCGCACCGCCCAGCCCGCGCCCGCCAAGAAGGCAGCGCTCGCCCGCGCCGACACCTCCGTGATGGTCCTGAACGGCGGCGGCCAGGCCGGCGCCGCACACGCGGCCGCCGACAAGGTGACCGCACACGGCTACCAGCTCGGCCAGATCGGCAACGCCGCCGGCGACACGCCCCGCACGCTGATCATGTACCGCCCCGGATACGCAGCCGAGGGAGCGCGGCTCGGACGCGATCTGCACGTCCGCATCGTCCGGCCGCTCGACGGGATGCGCACGACCCAACTGCTGGGCGCGCACCTCGTGCTGATCATGGGCAGGTAGCCGGGTCGACCTTGCAGCGCGCCTCGTCGAGCTGGTGACCGGCCGGACTCTTGGGGGCGAACAGAGTGTTGTCCAGCGTGTACGAGTGATTCAGATCGCGGTAAGCGTCACGGGGACGATTGAGATACAGCAGTTCGAAGGCGCCGAGTTGGTACCACGTCTCCGGATTCCTGGGCTCGAGATCTCGCGCCTGGCGATAGAGCTTCAGCGCCTTCGCGTTCGGCTCTACGAGCGCCTGCACGAACAGCGCGTCGACGGAAAGGGGATTGAACGCATGTGCCGACCTCGCGTCGGTGAGCGCCTGGTCCGGATGGTTCCGCTCGATGGCGTCGTACGCAGCCGCCACGCGGTTCGTCGCGAGCCACGGTGACGTCACCGAATAGAGCGCCGCCAGCGCGGAGACGCCGACCGCGACGGAGACGAGCCAGCGGCGGCGAGCACGCATCGGAGTCGCAGGACCGGACACGAGCGCTCCCACGGTAAGGAACAGCGGCCCCTGCACCGCGATGAAGTCCCAATCGATGTCCACCCACGAGTGCACGAAACAGAGCGCGGCTCCCAGAGCAAGCGGCAGCCAGGCGCGCGTTCGCTCGCGCCGGAGGATTCCGATCGCCGCAGACGCGACCACCGCCCCGTACAACAGGAGCCCGACGATCCCCGTCTCGCTGAGGAACTGCAGCGGCACCGAGTGAGGCTCGATCGTCGCGAGCGGCGAGGTGCGCTCGACGCGGTCGACGAGCTCGAATGTTCCCGCCCCGGTTCCCTGCAGCGGCTTGTCCGTGAACGCAGTCCATGCTTCCTTCCACCAGCGCCAGCGGTTGCTCGAGCTGCCGCTGA
Source organism: Actinomycetota bacterium (assembly GCA_030773975.1). Lineage (GTDB taxonomy): Bacteria > Actinomycetota > Thermoleophilia > Gaiellales > Gaiellaceae > 3-1-20CM-4-69-9. Next base: position 4,727 of record JALYLY010000076.1, read on the forward strand.
TGATGTGCCCCGGCGTGTTGCCCACTTGCGCGCTGGTCCTATTCGAGAATTCGTGCCAGCGCGCTCTGACGAAATCGGCCGGGCCGCCCGCACGCACCACCGCCGCGGCGAGTGCCACGAGCACCAAAACGACGAGGGCAACCGCCGCTGCGCGCGCGACGCGCCGGTCAACGGTGCGCGCCAGCACGAACCGCGACGCAAATCCGACGATAACCGCACCAACGATGAACACCGCCCCGAACACCAGCCCGTCCTGCACACGCACATCATGCGGCTGCCCGTCGGCGCTGACACCGGGAAGGAGCAGCGCAACCCCCGCGACGATCGCGCCGACGATCCACGCCAGCGCGAGCGGCCCGAGGGCCGCAAAGCGATCGCGATCGAGCCAGAGCCACACGATCGCGGCGACGACCGTCAGCACGATTCCCACGCGTGAGTACGTCAGGACCGCAACGACGAGCGCCGCGTACAACAGCAGCGCGCCGCCCATCCGGGCCCGCCGGTCGTGCCGGGGCCCGCCCGCCCACAGCCCGAGCGGCACTGAGGCAGCCGCGAGCAACGCGAGCTCGTTCCAGTACTCGATCGGATAGCGCAAACGAGCCAGCCGCTCGTAGTCCGGATAGAGCCCGGGAATCACCTTCGCCGCCAGAGCCCAGACGAACAGCGCCCCGAGCAACACGCACCCAGCCGCCGCGAAACGGCGCAGCGGCGTGCCCGCGACGAGCGCACCGACCGCGGCGAATGCGAAGTAGACGAGCCCGCGATTGGTGTAATCCCACGAGCGGCTTGGCTGGATCGACCACGCGATCGACACCCCCTGCCAGACCACGAACGCCGCCAAGGACAAGAAAAAGATGGAACCCCGGACCGGTAAGCGCGGCGGCCGCCACGCCCAGCCGACCGCCGCAACGAGAACCGCCGGCGCTCCGATCCAAAAGACCCGGGACTGGCTCGACCCCTCACTGAAGAAGAGCGCCGCAAAGGCCAGCCCGCCGGCCGCAGCTCCCCAGGCAACGGGCCAGCGCATCGCGCGCGAAGCTAACAGAGCCGCAGGCCGCATCCAGGAAACCCTGCCCCACGTTCGAACAACAGTGGAGCCGAGCCAAACTCCGCCTTACAAAGCGCTTACAACTGACTCATGGCACACACACTCCCATCCGGCAGGGTGGGCAAGATCGTCGTTAGAGTCTCGCGCAAGCCGCAGCCGGCCCCCGCATGCCCCGATTCCTGAAGCCCCTCATTCTCGTCGCTGCAGCCGTGGCCATCGGCGGCGCAGCGCTCGGCACTGCGCAACCGGCGCAAGCGCGGTCGATGAGCACCTGCTCGAAGGCGCTGATCCACGACTGGTACGTCGACGGCCGCGTCGACAACACGTATCCGGTCCACTGCTACCGCGAGGCGCTGAACCAGATCCCGGAGGACCAGGCCATCTACGGGACGCTGCGCCAGGATCTGACGCGCGCCCTCCAGTCGACCATCCGCCAGCACGGCGGCCATGTGACCGGCGACACGCTCGTCGTGCCGCTGGGCGGCGGCGGCAACGGCGACGGCCCGAACGGAACCGGCAGCTCGGGTGGCGTCTTCCACTGGCTGGCGCAGAAGCTCGGCCCGAGCACGGCAGACTCGATTCCGATCCCGCTTCTCATCCTCGGTGGGCTCGCCTTCGCGCTGATGGCGGCCGCCGGAGTGAGCTTGATCGCACGACGGATGCAGGCCCGTCGGGCGGCGGCCGATCCGCCGCCCCCAGGCCCCTCCTTCTAGACGCTCAGGCGCGTGCGTGCGCGGGTCGTAAGACCCGTTGCGACCAGGGTCAGCCCGAGCAGGACGAACAGCAGCAGGCCGAGCCCCGTGAACGGGAGCTGGCCCAGCGTCTGCGGCCCGCCGGTCGGCGTCTTCGTGGCGCCGAACGTATTGCGATTCGGGCGCGGCGCGCCCTCGGACGTACGCGTACCCGGCGACGACGGCGCTCCGGCTGCTGACGCGGGAGTCGACGCCCCCGTTGCGGTCGGACCCGAAGCAACCGACGGAGTTGCATCGACCGGACCGGACTGAACCGTCCCGGACGAGCCAGCCGCGGTGTTACCGCCGCCGACCTGCGCGGTGCCGATCGAATCGGTGGCGGAGTTCGCCCCACCGCCGCCGACCGTCATGGGCGCCGACGTCGTCGTGCCGCCCGCACCTGCAGTCGTCCCGGCCGTCATTGCACCGGACTGCGCCGCGAGGAACGAACGCGTGACCGTGTTGCCGCCGCCGACCTGAGCTGCTCCGACCGAGTCGGCCGCGCTGTTGCCACTACCTGCAACGCCCAGCGGCGCAGAGGCGGAGACCGCCTCGCCCACGATGGACGCACCGACGGCGGGACTCGCCTGCGGCGAGCCGGATTGCAGCACGCCGGCCGAGCCGGTGGACGAGTTGCCGCCACCGATCTGAACACCACCGGTCGAGCTGGACGCGGTGTTGCTGCCGTCACCGCCGACCGTCAACGGGACACCGGCGCTCGCGCTCGAGCCCGATGCGCCCGCGGACGCCGACGGCGACGCACTCACTGAGCTGACCTGCACGCTGCCGGTGGAGTTGTTCGAGGTATTGCCACCACCGGCCTGCACAGCGCCCACGGAGTTCGTCGCGGTGTTGTTGCCCGAGCCACCCACTGCAACCGGGACGGAAGCGGCGGCAGTAGCGCCCGCCTGACTCGCGTCCGCTGTCGGCGTGACTCCGACCGGCCCGGTCTGCACTGCTCCGACCGAGCCGGTCGCGTTGTTGTCGGCCAGCGCGGTTTGCGCTGTGCCGAGCGTGAGCGCCACGACTGCGACGATCACGGGCAAGCACCTTGCTCTCATATCTCCTTCTTTCCTAGCCGTCGTTCGAATTGACTGCGCCCCTCTGCAGCACTTGCGCGGAATCACTCGATCGAGGGATGCCCACGTAGGTCACGGCGAGGACGAACGATGTCTTTGCTCCGGCCCCGCTCACACGCAACGTGAACGTCCCCGCGGCAGACGTACCGTTCAGCTGGATCGGGTTATTCCCCGTGACTCGCCCGATGGGAGTGCCGAGGGTGAGCCGGCTGCCGCCCGTGAAGCGAAGTGTCGCGCTGAACGCACCCGCGCCGACGTCGAGGTTGTAGGTGCGCGCGCGCACGCGAGTCCCGAGCGTTCCTCTGAAAACGACGGTCGTCGCCGCTGCCGGACGCAGCAGCGCGAGCGTCTTCCCGGCGTCGATGCGGCCGTACTGCACGAACGCCGGCAGCGGAACAGCGGCGCGCGCAAGTGCGTCCTCCGCTTCACGCGCAGTCGCAGCCGGCTGCGCGCTCAGCTCGAGCGCGACGAGACCCGCGACGACCGGCGTCGCCGACGACGTGCCGCAGAACGTGCCGTACCCGTCGCCGAGAACCGGCGCGACGTTGCAACCCGGAGCGGCGAGCCGGACCCACGAGCCGAAGTTCGACCACGAGTAACGCCGATCGGCGACGGTCGTCGCCGCGACGCTGACCGCATGCGGGTCCGCGGCCGGGTAGAACTGGGTCGTGACGCCCGCATTTCCGGCCGCCGCGACGACGACCACATTCTTCGCGCCTGCGTACGCCAGGGCATTCGCCAGCTCGACGCTCGAGCCGGGCCCGCCGAGGCTGAGGTTGATCACCCGCGCGCCGTGGTCGGCAGCCCAAACGATTCCCGCGGCGATGAGCGTGTCGTCTCCGCTCCCCTTCGCGTCGAGCACCTTGATCGGCATGACGAGACAGCGCCAGCAGATCCCTGCTCCGCCGGCGTGGTTGTTCGAACGCGCGGCGACGACGCCCGCCACCGCGGTTCCGTGTCCGTTGTCGTCCGACGGATCGGCGTCGTTGCCGATGAAGTCCCAGCCGGGCACGAGCGCGCCGTGCAGATCCGGATGGTTTGCGTCGACGCCCGTGTCGATGACGGCGACGACGATTTTGCTCGAGCCCTGCGTCACGTCCCACGCCTTGGGGAAGCCGGCGACGCGCAGCCCGTCCTGCTGCGGCCAGTCCGTGTCGTCGGGGCTCGTATCGAAGGCTTCGGAGATCGGCTCCTTCGACGCGCTGGCCACGGCAGCCGACGACTGCAGCGACGCCAGCACCTCGGCCCGCTGCTCCGGCTCCATGCCCACGAGGTAGGCGTGGATCTCAGGGACGGCCTGCTCGAGCGTCCCGCCCGCGTCGGAGATCACCGCGGCGATCCGCGCGCGCGTGACGCCGCCTTTGAAGGTCACGGCGACGCGGCGGGGGTCGTAACGCACCGCGGTCGAGCTCCGCACCATGGGATCAGGTTCGCGCGGCGCGCCCGCCGGCTCCGAGCTTGCCGTCGGTTCCCCTCCAGCGGGCGCACCCTGTACATCGCGGCAACCAATGTCGAGGACCGGGTTTATGACCACGCACACCTCGGCGCGCGCGCTTCCCCCTGCGGCCAGGGCTAGCGCGACCGCCACGAGCGGGGGCAGCCAACCGGTCATCGATCTGAGCCGCATTCGCGTTACGGGAGAAGAACGGCGCCGCCGCTCCAACTTGCGGCGAATCACTCGTTCGAGGGACTGGCCCTGGACTGTCCGTCCGGCCGTAATCCGGCTTGGGAAGCGGCCTCGCGGCTACACTTGGGGTTACGTCCGGGGCTGTTTCTATGGTCCAGATCCCGATCGGCGGCGCCTCCTAGAAGACGCACCACCACACCGATCGAGACTTGATATCCGTAGGACTAGCGCTCGGGAGGGACAGGATGGCGACCGCCAAGGAAATAG
>JALYLY010000077.1 GCA_030773975.1 Actinomycetota bacterium
GGATCGCACGCGTGTCGCTTGGCCGCCATCGTCAGCGGCTCATGAAACGCTCCGCCGCAGTGCGCGCACGCCCAGCTGAGAGACGACATGAGCCTCGCGGCTTCGCCGCCCGGATAGCGCCGCAGCAACTCGACGATCGTGGTCGACCCGCGGATCTGCTCGTCCACCACAATCCAACCGCCTAGGCGTGGGCCTCCTGCGGGAAGCGGACGGGCTCCGCGTCGAGGCGCACCATGTTGCGAGGCAGTTGATAGCGCGCGAAAGGAAGGACGATTACCTTGGCGTCGGGGCCGTGCTGCTTCATCGCGTCCGCGAACGCGGTGTCGAGCGACGTGGTGGCGTCGATCCCGATGTCGGCTGCCATCTCGAGATTCTCCTCGAGCGTCACGAGCCGCAGGTGCTTCCGCGTCATCACCTCGTAGATCGGCACCCAGATGCACCCGGCCCACATCTGGATCGTGCGCATGTGGATGTCACGGAGGATGCGCTGATAGTTCTCGGGCGTCGGCGGCATGTACGGCTTCATCAGATCAATCAGCGCGAGACCCGGGAAGTCGCCGACCTCCGTGTGCACGCCCGGAGACGGGCTGCAGTAGATGAGCGTTCCCCCGTCCTTGAGCACGAAGTCCGCCGACATGCAGCCCCACCCGGTGTGGAAGAAGAGGTGATCCGTCGGTGCGAAGACACCGCAGATCGCGATGTCGGCCTGCCCCTTCTCGGGGACGGGGCTCTCGTAGGCGTAGATCTCGTTGAACCGCTCGATCGCGAGACGATGCGAGGAGGGGTGCGGGCCGAAGTTCAGGTCGATCACCCGGCCGCGCGTGTCGAGCACGACGTTCATCGTTGCGTCGAGGCCGCTCATCGTCGCGACCTCGTCGATGTCGGAGCGCATCGGCCCGGCGAGCGCGCCGTAGTGCGTCTGCGGCGAAGGGACGAAGTTGCAATGGTTCGATTCGATCGTCTCGTCGGAGGCGACTCCGGGCATGATCAGCTTGCCGCCGCCGCCGTAGCCCCAGTGGTTCGCCTGCGCCTGGCCGATCGCGATCTTGACGTCTCGCCGCGCCACCTCGTTGTGGATCCAGACGGGCGTTCCTCGGGACGTGACGCCGATGTAGGTGTACGCGTCCGCGTTGCGGGGCTCATTCTGGAAGAGCGGGATGCCGAGCTTCTCCATCCGGTCGAGGTTCTCGCGCCCGACCTTCTGCTCGATGTCGGACTCCGACAGCGGGAACACCTTGCCGTTCGCGGTGACCACGCAGGCGTCGACCCCGGCGGCTTCGATCGCGTCGAGCACAGGTGGCAGGAGCTTCGAGGCGGGGGTGGGGCGGAACTGGTTGTCGATGATCACCGCCACGCTGCCGGCGCCGTTCAGAAGCGCGTCCAGCGACGGGCCGCTCGTCGGCGAGGCGAGGGCCTGCCGGGCCGCCTCGGTCGCGTCCGGAACGGGCTCGGGCTCCTCGGGATAGATCGCCGCAAGGAGGTTCCCGGCCGGGATCTCCAGCTCCAGTTCTTCGCGGTAGACCTTGGATTCGTCGTCCGAGGCCCCGATCGTGAGCGGATCGAGCGACTCGAACGGAATGCGTGCACGGTACGTCTCGGCCATCGGCCCTCCCCGTTAGCTCGCCAATCTCGTTACCGTAACGCCGGGAGAACCTCGGTGCGAGCAACACGATTCAACCACGTCAGCGTCCACGTCCTCGATATGGAGGAATCACTCCGCTTTTACATGGAGGTGTTCGGGATGGAGCGGCTGCCCAGCCCGAATTTCTCGCAACACGTGGAGTGGCTGCGCGTTGGCGAGCAACAGCTGCACCTCTTCAAGAGTGAGAATCCCGCGCCCCGGTCGCATCACTTCGCCCTGGACGTCGACGACTTCGAGGCGGCGTACCGGAAGGCCGAGGAGCTCAAATTGCTCGACGACGAGACCTTCGGCGCGGCCGTGCGCGAGCTGCCGGACGGGGCCGTACAGATGTACATCCGCGATCCGGCCGGAAACCTTGTCGAGGTCAACTGGCCCGACGTCTCCACGCTCGACCGGTCGGTCGTCACCACGATCCGCCGCGTCGCGGACGAGCGTCCCCAATCGGGTGAGGCGGCCTCCGCGACGCTCTATCACGTGGCCGGCAAGGCCCTGCGCTAACCCACAGAAGCCGCGAGACGACATCTCGTTGACCTCCGTCAGCCGACGTGGCGGGTGTCGCGTCGCGGTTTGGAGAAGTGCCGAACCCGTTTTAGACTCGTCGTCTTGGCCTCCCGCGTTAGAGGGCACCGCGGATCAGCGCTGCTGATCCGGCGGCTTCCCACGGCCGCCGTGGTGGCCGCGGTGGTGTTCGCGGTCCTCTACGTCGTGGTCATCGTGCGCCCGGCCCCCCATTCAGGCGCCGACAACTGGCGGCGCAGCTCTTGAACGACGTCGAGATGGCTCCCCAGGTGCGCAAGCAGGTCGCGCTCGCGCGCTTTGCCCGTCGGATCCCGTGGGCCCTCTCCGCAGCAGCCGTCGTGTTCGCCGTCCTCTGGATCGGCTTCCTCGCCCCAGTCTGCGGCGCCAACGGCTGCGTCGGGGCCCAGACGAACTTCGGGTCTGCCGTCCACGATCCGCAGGACTTCCTTGCCACCTTGCTCGACGGGGTCACGGCCGCCGGCGTCTACTTCGTCGTCGCAAGTGGCTTTACCCTCATCTTCGGCCTCATGCGCGTCGTCAACATGGCGCACGGGGCGTTCTTCTTGCTTGGCGGTTACATAACGCTCAAGCTTCAGCGCGCCTTCGTGGGAGAGGACTCTGCTTTCGGCTTGTTGAGTTCACAGGTCCACTTCTGGCAGTGGCTCGTGCCGTCGCTGATCGCTGCCGTATGCATCGCGATCCTCGGGCTTGGGACGCAGCAAATCTTCCTGCGCTGGAATCAGGGGCAGGAGCTACGGCAGGCTCTGATCACCATCGCGATCGCAATCATTCTCGCCGACCAGATGGTCGCCCACTTTGGCGCGTTTGCTGAGGACATTGCCTGGCCGGGCGTCCTCGACCGTCGACTCAACCTGCGCGTCGCGGGGGTCCATTACACGCTGACGCGCCTCTTCATCCTCGCCGCTGCGGTGGGCATCGGCCTGGCGCTCTGGCTCTGGCTGAAGAAGACCCGCACAGGAATGGTAATTCGGGCCGGCGTCGACGATCGCCAAATGGTTGCGGCGCTGGGAGTGAACATCCAGAGGACCTTCGCGATTGCTTTCGCCGTCGGCTCAGCTCTCGCTGGGTTTGGTGGAGCCCTTGGCGGATCCTTCGCGAGCCTAGGCCCTGGCGTCGACGGGAACTGGTTGCTCTACTCGCTCGTCGTCGTGATCATCGGCGGCATGGGCTCGCTCGGGGGCGCTGCCGTCGGCGCGCTTCTGCTCGGCCTGGTGTCGAACTTCTCCTCCGCCTACCTGCCTGGAAACGACACCTTCTACTCGATCATCTTCACGTTCGTTCTACTCGCTGTCGTTCTCGCGTTTCGGCCGCTCGGTCTCTTCGGGAGGCCGGCGTGAGCCTCACGTCCCACGAGATCAGGCGCGCGTTCCAGGTCGCGATCGGCCTCGGTGTGCTGGTCCTCGCCGCGTTGGGCCCACTGATCTTCAGCGCCTACTGGATCAGCTTCATCCTCACGCAGGTCTTCCTTCTCGGCGTTGCCGCCGCCAGCCTGATCTTCCTTTCCGCATACGGCGGGATGGTCTCATTGGCGCAGGTCGCGCTCTACGGAATCGCGGGCTTTGTACTGGGCAACGTCGTCACGACAGGCAACTCGAAAGGACTGAATCTGGGCTGGAACCCGTGGTTGGGCGTCGTGCTCGGGATCATGATCACAACCGCAGTGGCCTTCCTCTTCGGCGCGCTCGCGAGCCGCAGCGCCGGCATCTACTTCCTGATGATCACGCTCACCTACGCGGTGATCGCAAACCTCTTCTTCGGTCAGGTGACCACGTTCTCGGGCTTCGGCGGGATCAGCGGAGTCAGAACACCCGGGTTTCTCGGCCAGGTCGATTTTCATCCGAACAGGCTCTACTACGTGTCGCTGGTGGTGGCGGTGCTCGTCTATGCCGTTATCAGATATCTCGTAAGAACACCGTTCGGCATCACCCTCCAGGGCGTGCGGGACGATCCGGTGCGAATGAGCTCGCTCGGCTACAACGTCGCGCTCCACCGGATGATCGCGTTCGGTTTCGCGGGCTTCATCGCCTCGCTTGCGGGAGTGCTCTACGTGTGGTGGAACGGCCACATAGATCCGGCCTCGATCGATCTATCGGCCACGATCGACCTGCTCGTGATCGCCGTTATAGGCGGGCTCTACCGGCTCGAGGGCGCCTGGCTGGGTGCGTTTGTCTTTGTGTTGATCAATAACTACATCCGTAGCGTGCCGGGTCTCGGCCACATAGGCATCTCGGAGGAGCGCTTCCACACGGTGATCGGAGTGATTTTCCTCGTCATCGTCTTGCTCTCGCCGGGCGGCTTGATCGGGATCCTGGGGAAGGGGGGCGAGTTCGTCGAGCGGTTTGTGCCGGGCCGGCAAGAGTTGACCGCCACAGCGCCCGCCTCGACGAGCGCGCGCTCGAGCAGAAGAGGCGCGGATTGAAAGAGGATGACTCGCGATTCCCAACGTCATAGACTCGTCCCTTGGGAATTTCGTTCAGACCGGGACGAAAGCACTAGGAGCGAGAGGGAGGAAGGCACAAGGTTCTTGACTTAGCTGACCGACTCGGTCTTCTATCACCGGAGGAGGGCAATAGATGACGTATGTGAGAAGGAAGAGCCGCCGGTTCTGGCTTCCGGCCGCTCTGACGATCCTGGTCGTGCTCGCAGCGACGCTGGCGGCGACGGTTCCGGCCGGCAAGGCGTCGAAGTCTGCGGCCTCACCGATCAAGATCGCGATCCTGTCGGACTGCCAAGGGGCGTTCGCGTCCAACTATGAGCAGGACATTGGCGGGGCGATCACCGCGCTCGCGCAGTTCGCCGGTGTGAAGCCGAAGAACCCGAACAAACCGTCGGCCGGCTGGACCGGCGGGCAGATCGGCGGTCATCCGCTCAAGCTCGTCGGCATCGGTTGCTCGAACGACAAGGCCGATACCGCGATCAAGGAGACGCGGCGCCTGATGGAGCAACTCGGAGCGGACGTGATGATCGGGCCGCTGTCAGGTGACGAGTCGGTCGCCGTCGCGAACTATGCGAAGCAGCACAGCAACAAGACTTTCGTGAACGGCACCGCTGGTGCGTGGGACACCACGGCCGCGGTGAAGGCGCCGAACTTCTTCCGCTTCAACGGCGACGGCATCCAGTGGAACGCGGGGATCGGCGATCTCGCCTACCGGAAACTCAAGTGGCGGAAGGCCGCAATCATCATGGACGATTACAGCTTCGGATACGCGTCCGGGGCCGGTATGATCGCCGACTTCTGCGCAGCCGGAGGCAACATTGTCAAGCGGGTCTTCCCGCCGCTGAACGCGACGGACTTCTCGTCTTACGCCCGCCAGCTTCCAGATCCCAGCAAGGTGGACGGCTACTTCTGGGCCGTAGGCGGAACGGGAACGATCCCGTCGCTGAAGGCGTTCGAGCAGGCCCACGGCAAGATCGCCGCGAACAAGGTGATCGGGAACCTGTTCTTCTTCGCATCGGGTGCCGACAAGCAGCTCGGTCCGCGATTGAACGGCGCGTACGTTGGAGGCTTCGGCAGTTCGCCAGATCTCAAGGGCGCGGCGGTGACGAAGTACAAGGCGATTCTGGACAGGTGGTACAAGAAGTACCCGCCGCTCACCGGTAAGGCGTCGGACCACGCTGCGGACGGCTTCACCTACAACTACTACCTCAACGCCTGGGCACTCGTGAAGGCGCTGAAGGCGGTCAATGGCGACATCTCCGGCGGGCAGAAGAAGCTACAGACTGCTCTACGCACCACCAGCGTCGACGGCGCCTACGGGAAGGTCACGCTCGACAAGAACCGTCAGGCGATCCAAGACCAGTACTCATACCGAATGGACGTCAAGGCTGGTGCGCTCAGCATCGTGACCGTCCAGTTCATCCCGAAGGTTGCGCAGTCGTTCGGCGGCTCAATCACAAAGCCTCCGAGCCGCACATCTCCGGCATGTGTACACAAGAAGCTGCCCTGGACGGGCAAGGAGCGCCCCGTCGTGAACGGAGTCGTCAAGTAGTAGGTGGCAGAAGGAGCAACTGAAACGGCAATACACGCCGAGAGCGTCGCGCCGGCCCTCCGCTTGCGGGGGGTCGGCCGGCGTTTCGGCGGTCTCCAAGCCGTAACCGGGGTCGACCTCGTCGTGGCGTCCGGTGAACGGCGCGCCATTCTTGGCCCGAACGGCGCAGGAAAGACGACGCTTTTCAATGTCATCTCGGGGGACATGGAGCCGACCGCCGGCACAATCGAGCTCTTCGGCGGCGACGTGACGTTGCTGTCGGCGTCGCGGAGGGCGAGGCTCGGTCTCGCGCGCACCTACCAGAAATCACGACTCTTAATCGGCCTGAGCGTCGAGGACAATCTCTACCTTGCTGCACTGGGCGTCGAACGTGGACACCTCCGCCCGGTGTTGCTGCCAAAGCGCGATCAAGGGCTCCGCGAAAGAGCACGAGGGATGGCGGGCAAGGTCGGCCTTGGGGGGAAGATCGACGTGCTTGTCGGGTCGCTGTCGCACGGTGAGCAACGTCAGCTCGAAGTCGGTATGGCACGCGTGTCGGAACCAAGACTCATGCTGCTTGACGAACCAGCGTCCGGCCTCTCGCGCGCCGAGCGGATTGCACTCACTGAGCTCCTGCTCAAACTCGACTCGTCGATCACGCTGATCTTGATCGAGCACGACATGGACATCGCGCTCCGCGTCGCGGAACAGGTGACGATGATGCACGAGGGCAGGGTGATCGTCGAGGGGACGCCTGACGAGATTCGTGCCAATGATGTCGTACACGAGCTTTATCTCGGCAGCCGCTTCGGCACCGAGGATGAGTCGTGAGCGAACTGCAGATCGCCGGCTCTGTTGCTCCGGATTCGGACTCCGACCCGCTGCTCGCGGTTAGTGGCCTGAACGCATACTACGGGCGGGCACACGTCCTGCAAGACGTGAGCTTCGAGCTTCGAGGGGAGCCACTGGCGATCATCGGCCGCAACGGGATGGGCAAGACGACACTCTGTGCGGCGATCATGAGCATCAAGCCACCCGACGCAACGGGCTCTGTGCGCTTCCGGGGCAAGGAGCTGCTCGGACAGCCTTCGTACAAGATCGCCAATCGGGGTATCGGTTACGTTCCGCAGGGGCGCCGACTCTTTCCGTCTCTCAGCGTCGACGAGCACTTGCGCATGATCAGTAGACGCAACGGGGCCAAAGGCCGATGGACTCCCGAGCGGGTTTACGAGTTGTTCCCGCGCCTCGCCGAGCGAAGGCGGAACGGGGGATCCCAGCTCTCTGGCGGCGAGCAGCAGATGCTCGCGATCGGCCGCGCACTCCTTCTCAATCCGACGCTGTTGGTCATGGACGAGCCGTCGGAGGGACTCGCCCCCATCGTCGTCGAGAAACTCGTCGAGACTTGCAGGAGCCTCAGGGAAGAGGGGGTCGCTCTCCTGCTCATCGAGCAGAACCTGGGAGTGGCGACTGCCCTCGCCGAGCGGCAGTTGATCATGATCGGCGGGTCGATCGCCGTCGAGACCACGGCCGACAAGTTGCTGAACGATCCCGAAGCCCAGCGTCGCTACCTCGGCGTCGAGCCGGTCGCCGAGACCTGAGCCGATGCGGGGGTCGCATGAGCGGTAGCGAAGCCATACGCTCGTTCCTCGAGTCGATCGGGCTGCCGGGCGGGGACTTGCACGGTCTGCCTTGCTCGGAGAAGCGGTTCCCCGATGGTGCGCAATTCAGGGTGGAGATCCCGAGCGTCGAAGGCCCGTCGTGCCTGAACGCAGTGCTCGAGGAGTCCGAACGTCTCGACGTGCGCATCCACCGTGTCTCGCAGGGCAGCGGCGTCTTTCTCCAGACGGACGAGGAGCTCGACCGGATGGCACGCAGCGCAGCAGAGGCGCGCATCGAGATCAGCCTCTTCGCGCGACCGAACGCAGCCTGGGACACCTCGGCGATGGCAAGAGCGACGGCAGGCGCGGTCGTCGCGCCGACATCACGTGGCCAGGAGCAGATCGTTCAGGGAATCGAGGACGTGAAACGAGCTGCGGCGCACGGCATACGGAGTGTCCTGATCGCGGATCTCGGGCTGCTCTCAGTCTTCGGCGCAATGGGTGTGGCCGGCGAACTACCTGAGGACATGCAGGCCAAGGTCTCGGTGATGCTGCCGGCCGCGAACCCGGCCGCGGCGCGTGTGCTCGTTCAGCTGGGCGCAAGCACGCTCAACCTGCCCACCGACCTGACGCTGGCCCAGATCGCTGCGATTCGCGCAGCCGTCGACGTGCCGCTCGATCTCTACGTCGAGGCGCCGGACAACATCGGCGGCTTCGTGCGGCTGCACGAGATTCCCGAGCTCATCCGGATCGCTGCGCCGGTGTACGTGAAGTTCGGTCTTCGCAATGCGCCCGATGTCTATCCCGCCGGCACCCACATCGAAGCGACGACGGTGGCCCTGTCACGCGAGCGGGTTCGGCGCGCGCGGCTCGGTCTCGAGCTGCTCGCCCGCTCCGGCTACGAGCCGACGATGTCCGAGCTCGGCGCCGCCGGTCTTGCCGTTCCGGTGTTGGCAGCGGCCTGATGGCGCGACCGGTCACGCTCTTCACCGGCCAGTGGGCCGACCTGCCGCTCGAGCAGCTGGCGGTGAAAGCAGGTGGCTGGGGCTTCGACGGCCTCGAGCTCGCGTGCTGGGGAGATCACTTCGAGGTGGACAAGGCGCTCGCCGATCCGGGCTATGTCGATTCGCGGCGTGACGTGCTCAACCGAAACGGGTTGCGGGTCCACGCGATTGGTGCACACCTCGTGGGCCAGTGTGTCTGCGATCCAATCGATCAGCGGCATCGGGCGATTCTGCCCGCCGAAGTGTGGGGTGACGGCGAGCCCGAAGGCGTGCGCCGGCGTGCAGCAGAGCGGATGAAGGACACGGCTCGCGCGGCCACAGTGCTCGGCGTCGAGCAGGTCAACGGCTTCACCGGCTCGAGCATCTGGCACCTCCTCTACTCATTCCCGCCGAGCGACTTCGACGAGATCGAGCGCGGCTACCAGGATTTTGCCGAACGCTGGGGGCCGATCATGGACGTGTTCGACCAGGAGGGCATCCGCTTCGGACTGGAGATACACCCGACCGAGATCGCGTACGACTTCGTCACTACGCGCAAGACCCTCGACGCGATCGACCGCCGGCCGGAGTTCGGCATCAACTTCGACCCGAGCCACTTCGCGCACCAGTTCCTCGATGCCGCGGCGTTCGTCGAGGACTTCGCCGACCGCATCTACCACGTGCACGTCAAGGACTCGCGCAAGACGCTGGACGGACGCAAGAGCATCCTCGGGAGCCATCTCAACTTCGGCGAGGCGGAGCGCGGCTGGGACTTCGTCTCGCCGGGTCACGGCGACGTCGACTTCGAGTCTCTCTTCCGGGCGCTGAACAGGATCGGCTATGGCGGTCCGCTCTCGATCGAGTGGGAGGACTCGGGCATGGACCGAGACTGGGGCGCACCGGATGCGCTCGCATTCGTCCGCCGCACGGACTTCGCGCCGTCGGCGATCGCTTTCGACGCCGCGATGCAGCGCTCCGGCCGATGAGCGCGGCCGATCTGCGGGAGATCGGCGTCGGCATGCTCGGCTACGGCTTCATGGGGAAGGCGCACTCGAACGCTTACCGCAAGATCGCCTACATGACCTGGCCGCCGCCTCTGCTGCCGAGGCTCGTCGCCATCTTCGGACGAACTGAGGAGGCGGTGGCGGAGGCGGCGCGGCGCTACGGGTACGAGCGCTGGACGACGGACTGGCACGACCTCGTCTCCGACGACTCCATCGGGCTCTTCGACAACGGCGGCCCGAACTCGCTCCACGCCGAGCCGACGATCGCCGCCGCCGAGGCCGGGAAGCACGTGCTCTGCGAGAAACCGCTCGGGCGGAACGCCGAGGAGAGCTACGACTTGTGGCAGCGGGTCTCAGCGACAGGCGTCAAGCACATGTGCGCGTTCAACTATCGCTTCGTTCCTGCAGTTCGGCTTGCACGTGAGCTGATCGACGCCGGCGAGGTCGGCGAACTGCTCCATTTCCGCGGACGGTATCTCCAGGAGTGGGGAGCCGACCCGACGCTCGACGCCTGGCGCTTCCGGGCCGAGGAAGCGGGCGGGACGCTCGGCGACACCGGCGCCCATGTCATCGACCTCGCCCGTTTCCTCGCAGGTGAGATCTCCTCCGTCGCGGGAGTCGTGCGCACCTTCATTCCCGGCCGCCAGGTCGATGACGCGATCGCCGCAAGCGTCGAGTTCGAAGGCGGCGCGATCGGCACGATCGAGGCGACGCGCGTGACGCTCGGCCACAAGAATGCCCTGCAGTGGGAGCTGAACGGGACGAAGGGATCGATCGCATTCGACGTGGAACGGCTGAACGAGCTCCAGGTGTTCCGAGCGGGCAGCGGGCGGGCACGCGGCTTCGAGACCATCCTCGTGACCGAGCCCGATCATCCGTTCCTCGAATGGTGGTGGCCGCCGGGTCACATCCTCGGCTGGGAGCATACGTTCGTGCACGAGATCCATCACTTCCTGCGCGCGATCGCGGAGGACACGGACGTAGGCCCTTTGGGGGCGACCTTCGAGGACGGCTACCGCGCGGCGGAAGTTTGCGACGCGATCGTGCGCTCGGCGGACAGCGGGCGCCGAGAGGACATCGTCTACCGCTGAGCGCGGCCTAGACTCGAACCGTGTCGCAGCCGGCAAATGCGCCGCCGCTTGCAGGTGTGCGGGTCGTCGATCTCTCGCGTGTGCTCGCCGGCCCGTACGCGACGATGACGCTCGCCGACCTAGGAGCCGACGTCGTCAAGATCGAGCACCCCGCCGGTGGAGACGAGACTCGCACGTGGGGCCCTCCGTTCGCGGGCGGCGAGTCCGCCTACTTCCTGTCTGTCAACCGGGGCAAGCGCAGCGTCGCCCTGGATCTGAAAGATCCGGAAGGTCGTGAGCTCGCGCTCGAGTTGTGCGCACGAGCCGACGTCGTGATCGAGAATTTTCGCCCAGGCGGCGCGGCGCGGCTGGGGCTCGACTACGAGGCTGTGCGGAAGCGTCGGCCGAGCGTCGTCTACTGCACGATCAGCGGCTTCGGTGCGCGCGAGCCGCGCGACCGGGCGGGTTACGACTTCACCGTGCAGGCCGAGAGCGGCTTGATGGCCATCACCGGCGAGCCCGACGGCGAACCTACGAAGGTCGGCGTGGCGATCGTCGACGTTCTGACCGGCCTCAATGCGGCCACGGCGATTCTCGCCGCGCTCCATCGGCGTGATCTCACCGGGGAAGGTGATTTCGTGGAGGTCTCGCTGCTCGACAGCGCCTTCGCTGCACTCGTCAACGTGGCGGCGAACGCGCTGCTCCTGGGAGAGGAGCCAGGGCGCTACGGCAACGCGCACCCGAGCATCGTCCCGTACCAGCCCTTCCGTGCCGCCGACGGCTGGATCGCCGTCGCTGCGGCC
>JALYLY010000078.1 GCA_030773975.1 Actinomycetota bacterium
TTCCTGTGGCGATCATGGCTGGGTGGATCCCGCCGCCTTCCTCACGCAGTTCGAAGAGCGAAACACCGCCGGCGTGCCTCGTGTGGGCGGAATGGCGCGCGCCAACGGCGTCGTTATCGTCAGCGAGCGCTACTGGGCCTTCGCGGGCACAGACGGAAGCTTGAGGGAAGGGCGGATGCCTGTAGCGCCACGCTCGCTTCGCGCGATTCCACTCGCGCGCGGCCTCGTGCGTCTTTCGGGGTCGCTGTCCCCCCTCTTCAAGCGTGAGGGCGTCGCGCGCGGTCGCGAACGGGGTTTTCTGATCGCGGCGATCGTCGCTCCGCTCGTACTCGCCTTTGCACCGAACTGGCTCGGGCTCGCCGCAGGATTCGTCACGACGTTCGCGCTGCTCGGCTGGCTCTTGCGGGGCCGTACGCTGTACCTGCACGGCGCCGAGCACCGCGCAATTGCAGCGCTCGAGGAACGGCGTCTTCGGGAGACTTGGAATGGCCTTGCGCGGCCGTCGCGCTTCTCACTTCGCTGCGGCACGAACTTCGCGGCGCTGCTGCTGCCCGTCGCGATCGTCGGCGGCCGCTTCTGGCCGCTGCCCGCAACGGCGGTCACTCCGCTCGTCGTGTCCGTCCTTTCGCTGGCGCTCACGATGGAGCTCTGGCAGCTCGTTCAGAGTCTGCCCCGACTTGCCCGCTTCGTGCTCCTGCCGGGCCTGGGACTGCAGCGCCTCACGACGCGTGAGCCGAGGCTCGACGAGACTCGCGTCGCGTTGACCGCGCTTGCTGCAGTTCTCCGTCGAGAACTCGCGCGCGGGTAGCCTCAGGGGCGTGGACGCCCCGCGCGAAAACAGCATCGAGGCCCATGGGCTCGTCCGCGAGTTCAAGAAGGGGCCCCGCGCCGTCGACGGCATCGATCTCCGCGTCGACCCGGGTGAGATCTACGGGTTTCTCGGCCCGAACGGCGCCGGGAAATCCACGACCGTCCACATGCTCACGACGTTGCTGCCGCCGACGGCGGGCACCGCGACGGTCGCGGGTTATGACGTCGTCAAGGAGGGCCCGCAGGTCCGGAAAGCGATTGGTGCCGCGCTCCATGAGGCCGCGCTCGATCCGTTCCTGACGGGGCGAGAGCACCTCAGGCTGCAGACGACCATGCACGGGATCACGGGCGAGGAGCGACGCGAACGGAGCGACGAGCTACTCCACAGGGTCGGGCTGAGCGAGGCGGCGGACCGCAAGGTGAACGGCTATTCCGGTGGGATGAAGCGTCGTCTCGATCTTGCGCTGGCACTGGTGCACCGGCCGCGCATCCTCTTTCTCGACGAGCCGACGACCGGGCTCGACGTCCAGAGCCGCACCGCGCTCTGGGTCGAGGTGGGCCGGCTCGCCAAGGAGGAGGGGGTCACGGTGTTCCTGACGACGCAGTATCTGGAAGAGGCGGACGTGCTTGCGGACCGCGTCGGAATCATCGACCACGGGCGCATCGTCGCGGAGGGAACTCCCGAGAAGCTGAAGGCGGACATCGCCTGCTCCACGGTTGAAGCGGTGCCGGCCGATCCCGACCAGCGGTGCGCGGTTGTATCGGTGCTCGAGCGCTTCGGCGAGCAGACGACCGGTTACGGCCCGGGCAGCATTGCCGTCCAACTCACCTCGTCGAACGGCAATCTCGCCGAGATCGTCCGCGCGCTCGACGCGGAAGGCATCGTCCTCTCTCAGCTGCAGATCCACGAGCCGACGCTCGACGACGTCTTCCTCGCGAAGACCGGACGCCATCTCGAGGGTGCCGGAGACGCGGAGGAGGAGGAGGCCGAGCAGGAACTCGAGCCCGCGCAAGCGTGACCGCCATAGCTCTCGCCCAGACCGCGGCGCTGGGCAAGCGCGCTGTCGTCCGGACCGCACGCCAACCCGCGAACGTCGTCTTTCCGCTGATCTTCCCGATGCTCCTGCTCGCAGTGAACGCGGGTGGTCTGAAAGCGGAGACGCAACTTCCGGGCTTTCCGACCGACTCGTTCCTCGCGTTCGCGCTCGCGGTGCCGTTCGTCCAGGGCGCGCTGCTCGCGACGATCAATGCCAACGTCGAGTTCGCGCGCGACATCCAGACGGGTTTTCTGAACCGGCTGGCGCTGACTCCGGTGCGAGGGATCGTGCTGCTTTTCGGACAGCTCGGCGGGTTGATGACGATCGCCGTCGTCCAGGCGGTCTTCTACCTCGCCGTCGGTCTGGCGTTCGGCGTGCGTCTTCAGAGCGGGATCGGGGGCGCCGCGGTCTTGCTGCTCCTGGAGACCGCGATTGCGCTCGCGTTCGCGTCGCTCGGCAGTTGGGCTGCGTTGCGGACCGGATCGACGGAGGCGGTCCAGGGCCTCTTCCCGGTCTTCTTCGTGTTTCTCTTCCTCTCGTCGATGAACATTCCGCGCAATCTGATCGAGGCGGACTGGTTTCGTTGGGTCGCGACGGTCAACCCAGTCTCGTATCTGATCGAAGCGGTCCGCGCACTCGTGATCACTGGGTGGGACTGGGAGACCATCGGCCTCGGCTTCGCGGTCGCAGCGGGGCTGAGCATCGTCGGGTTCGCGCTGGCGACGCACGCACTTTGGAACCGTTTGGAGCGCACATGAGAGACGCGATCTCGGTCGCGCGCGGCGTGTCATGGCGCGTGCTCCATATCTTCTTCACGAACAAGGCGTTCCTCCTGCCTTCGGTCGCGTTTCCGCTCTTCTTCTTCACCGCGTTCGTCGGTGGCTTGTCGCGCATCCGCCAGGTGCCGGGTTTCGACTTTCCGACCGGTTACACCGCGTTCCAGTTCGTGTTCGTGCTGCTGCAGTCCGCGGCGTTCGCGGGCGTGTTCACCGGGTTCGGAATCGCACGCGACTTCGAGACCGGCTTCATGCGACGGCTGATGCTCGCGGCTCCGAACCGGAGCGGCATCCTGCTCGGATATGTGTTCTCGGCGCTCGTACGCTGGGCGACCGTCGCCGTCGTCGTGACGATCGTGGCGCTGCTCGCGCAGATGAAGATCGGCGGCAACGGTGTCGACCTGTTCGGTCTCTATGCGCTCGCGCTGCTCCTCAATCTCGCCGGGGCTCTCTGGGCGGCCGGCGTCGCCATGCGCCTGCGCTCCCAGCAAGCTGCACCCGTGATGCAGATGCCGGTCTTTCTCCTGCTCTTCTTCGCGCCGGTGTACGTCCCGCTCAATCTGCTCGAGGGCTGGATCCACGGTGTCGCTTCCGTCAACCCGATCACGGCTCTGCTGGAAGCCGGTCGGGGCTTCATCTCCGGCAGGCCGGAGCTGACGCTGGCGGCTTTTGCCATCGCGGCCGGGCTGATCCTCGGCTTCGCCGCCTGGGCGGTTCGTGGCCTCAGACGTGCGGAAGCCGCCGGCTGAGGCGCGAGCGAAGAGTTCGGGGGGCTGTTCTCTTAGGCGGGCTCCATGCGGCGCCGCCTAGTCGTCGCCTGCTTGAACGCATAATGTCCTGCTAATGGAGCCCGAAGCCTGGCCGACACCGCAGACGCCTCCGCGCGAGCCGTTGCCGCGGGTCGAGGATCTGCCCGTCGCGGAGCAGGGCTACGAGCAGGAAAGCGTCAAGGCTGCGTTCGATTCGTTCTACCGTCATGCGGCTCAGCTCGATGCGGCCTTGCGAACACTCGAGGCAGTGGATTCGTTCCACCGGCAAGCCGCGTCCTTGCGCACCGACCTGCGTGCTCTGCGCACGGCGGGGTGGACTCAGCAGTCGTGGACGCAGCCTCCGTCCTACGGCCACGGCATGCGCGCGCCGCGCGAGGGAGTTCCGCGGGCCCTGTGGCGCATCGGTGGCGAGGTTGGATTCCTCGTCGCCGTGGCGGTGGCGCTGGGCGTGGCGAAGCTTTCCTGGTGGGTGATCGTCCTCGCCATGGCCGCCGCGTTCGCGATCGTCTGCCTGATCGAGTGGCTCGCGGCGCGCGAGCAGTCGTCGTTCGTCCGTTCCGCGGCTCCGGCTGCCGGGCACCCGGTCGTGGAGGCCCAGCGGGCGGAAGACACGGACGAGGAAACGGACGAGCAGAACTCATTCGGCTGGTCCGCCTTCGAGTTGGCGCAAGAGCCCTCGGACGCGATGACGATCATCGGCGCTCCCCTGAAGGAGGAAGAAGCGGTCGCCGAGGCCGAGCCCGATCCAGATCCGGAGCCCGAGTCGGAGGAGCCGGAGTTGCCACCCGCGGCAGAGGCGGACGTAGAGGCCAAGGACACTCCCTCCGCAGCCCGTGGCCGGTGGCGCCGGGGTCAGGACGACCGCGACACAAGCTCCCAGCCGGAGCCGCCTCGGCATGTCCGCGTGCTCCCGCCGGCAGACGAGCCGGTGCACCTGGACCCGTGGGAGCAGGGCTTCGACGGCTCGGAGGCCGTCGACGAGAGCGACGATCCAGCCCTGGTCCAGGACGACGCTCCGCGCCGCTTCAGACGTCGTTAGTGCGAGGCCCTTTCGTCCCGCGGTGTTCCTGCCGATAGGAGTCCAATGCGGAAGCGTCCTATCGGCCAGATCCTGGTCGAGAAGAACGAGATCTCTGAAGCCGAGCTCGCGGCTGCGCTCGTCGAACAGGAGCGGACCGGGCTGCGCCTGGGCCAGATCCTGATCGAGACCGGGCGGATCTCCTGGCTCGCGCTCGCTCGAGCAATCGCCGAGCAGGTACTCGACATCCAGGAGGTCGAGCCTACGCCTACGGCCCCGCCGGTCGCAGCCCCGCCGATCGCAGCTCAGCCGCCGGTCCCGACGCCCGTAGCCGCCCCGGCGCCTGCCGTCTTCGCGCCTCCGCCGACCTTCGCCGTGCCCGCCCCTGTCCCCGTCGCGCCCGCCCCAATGCCCGTCGCCCCTGCGCCTGTCGCCCCCGCGCCTGCGCCCGTGGCGCCGCAGCTGATCCATGACCCGGAGATCAAGCTGCACAGCGTCGAGGCGCTCCTGAAGGAACGCCAGCGCGCATTCATCGAACTCGTCACCACCACGGAGACGCTTCGCATGAAGGTCGCCCACCTCGAAGAGATCATTGATGAGCGCGACCGCGAGTTGACGAAGTTGCGCGTCTCCCGCGCGAGCTAGCCAGTACTACTAGGGCTGCGGCGCAACCGCTTCGGACGTCCCGAGCACTTTCCCGTCTCGGCCGAGAGCCTTCACCGCGTAGAAGGCCGCCGATTTCGTCAGCCGGATGGGAGTCTCGAAGCCGTTCTTCGCGACGGTCTGCATCGGCTTCAGCTGACCGGCCGCCGGGCCGGCGAGCACCTGCCACCGCGCCACGTCCGTGGCGCCGTTCCAACTCGAGTAGGCGGTGTCGCCGGCGACCACGACCACGGGCCGGTCTCTCGGCTGCCCGTGCCAGGGGAACCGGTATGCGCGGTAGGTGTCGGCGTCCTTGCCCGGCGGCTTGCCCTGGCCGAAGTACACGTCGAAGAGCAGAGCCCCGCTGCGCGCGAACTCGCTGACGTACGGCTGCGCTCCCCAGCCGACGACTATGTCGCCGTTCGGCAGGAACTGCGCGTTGCCCTCGAAGGGAGCCAGTAGCCGGTTCGGATGGTGATAGCTGCGCACGAGGGTCGCCTTCTTCGTCGTGGCCTTCGCTCGCAGGACCAGCACACGTGAGAACTTCTCGACGGGTGGAGCTGCGCCGTTGTCGAAGAGCGTGATCGTTCCGTCGGTGTGGCGTCGTGCGTCGTGCTGCCAGGCGAATCTCGTGCCCGGGCCCATCTTGAAGTCGCTCTTCTTGCCGCCAAGCCGCCAGATGACCTTCTTCGTCTTGTGGTCGATCTCATAAACGGTATGCGTGTTTCGTGCGGAGACCAGCAGGTTGCCGCTCGGCTCCATGTCAATGGAGTTGACGTGGAAGTAGTCGTAGGGCGCTGCCTTCGCCCCGGCGTTCGCCTTCGGCGGGGGCGCATACGACTCCGTGATCCCAACCTGGGGATAGCTGTGCCATTCGAAGAGGACTCGCCCCGTCGCGATGTCGACTTCTTGCACGATTCCGTCCCAGATGCTGCCCTTCTTCGGGCCGCCGACCGAGGAGAGATCGACCGGTAGGCGGTGGTACACGGTGAAGAGGGCCGTGTCGTTCTTCGTGATCAGGAACTCGTGCACATCGCCGACGAGCCCGTTTCCGGGCCTGACCTCGGCGACAGGGCGATACGACGTGTCGTAGATCACGTACCAGCCGTCACCGACTCCGACATTCGAGACGTGTCCCCGCCACCAGGTCAGCACGGGCTTGCCGCGGTAGTGCTGGACACGGAAGTCCGTGACCCCGCGCGTGTTCAGCGGCTTGAACCAGACGACCTCGCCGCGGTTGTCCATGATCATCGGCCCGGCTTGCGCCACGACCATCTTCGGCGCGATGAAGACATAGCCGGGCGCGGTGTCGTGGGCCGCGGTCCGGATCCGGACGAGCGGCGGCTTCAGGTCCGGACGCGAGTGGTAGGTGCGCGCGGGTGGCGGCGCTGCCGCTTGCGTCGTCGTGGCCGCCTGCACGGCGCTCGTCTTCTTCGAGTCATGGCAGCCGGCGAGCGGCAACGTCAGGACGACGACTGCGAAAGCGGCCAGCTTCACGCGCAGGAGCATAGACAGGTCGCGGCGATGGGAGCCGCAGCTTCAGGCCGGCTCGCGCGCCGCTGGACTGGACGTTGTGCGGGCAATCAGAAGAACGGGCGCGACCACTATGGCCGTCGCGCCGATCGCCAGCGCTCCCACGCCGATCGCGTCGAGCGCATACCCGCCGAGTAAGGCGAGGCCGGCACCGAAGAGCGCGCCGAGCAAGTCGGTGAAGCCGAGCAGCTTGCCGCGCTCGGCCGGGCTCGTGCGATCTGCAAGCTGCGCGGTCGCCGCGACGAAAGAGAAGTTCCAGCCGAGCCCGAGCCCGAGCAGCAGGACGGCTGTCGCCCACACGCTCGCGACCCAGAGCAGTCCGATCGTCGAGATCGCCATCACGACGAGACCGATCTGGAGCGCGGGCGCACGCCCGACCCGGTCGATCAGTGCCCCGATCACGAGGACGAGGGCGTACATCCCGAAGACGTGTGCGCCGATGATCGGGAAGACGGAGTGCTGGCTGTGATGGTGGTGCTCGACGACGACGTAACCGGACAGGTTCATCACCGAGACCATCACTCCGAAGCTTGCGAGCGCGGCGAGCATCGCTGGTCGAACGCCGGGCCGGCTCACGAG
>JALYLY010000079.1 GCA_030773975.1 Actinomycetota bacterium
CCGCTGGCCGGCTTCCAAACCCTGCTCGGACTCGGAGCCGACCGCGAACCGACCACCTACCGCCAAATCACCCGACCCCAAAAGCCGCTCGCGGAGCAAAGCGGATAAGCAAGAGCTTCGCTTTCGCTCGGATGGCTTACCAGCCGGCTGGCGGGATGATGTAGACCCGGGCGGCAAGCGGGCCGAAGCTGTCAGCGAACCCTGTGTCATCTGCTCCGACAACCTGGCCGCCGCCCACGACGACCGGCGAGCGGCCGCCGATGTCCGGGACCGTGATCTTCGCCTGGAGGGTCGTGTCGGTGGTGTTGACGGCGATGACGTACGTCGCTCCGTTGAGCGTCCGGGCCGAGACCCGCACGGCCGCCGCGTCTGAGCTGGCGGTCCCAACGGGAGCGAGCAGCGCCTGGCTGAGCCCCTTGATCTCACGATTGGTGCGAGCGATCTCCGTCCCGATCGTGGTCGACCAATGGTTCGGGAAGTAGCCGACGGCGCCTGCGCCGCCCGCGATTGCGAGCCAGGTCTCGGCGCGGACGGTCTCGGGAGTCGGGTCGAGCCTCTTCACCTCGTTGCACTTGTGCTCCATCGGCGCGACCTCGATCCACTGGAACGTCGGCTTCCCGCCCGACGAGGTGCCCAGTTCGCGCTGCGCGTCCATGACGTCACCGAAAGCCGGACGGCACCACACCTGCAGCGGGTAGAGATCGAAGCCGACGACGTCCGGGATCGACATCAGCGTCGGGTACATGCCTTTCCCCTCCGGGAGCGGGTTCGCGAGGCTGTAGAAGTGGTTCGTCAGCGTGAGGAAGCTGATGCGGCCGCTCTGAGGCGGAGCAATGCTCTTCTCGAGATCGCGGCGCGTCACCGTGCTCTGCAGGAAGGCGTCCCACTCGTCCGGGTAGTACCACCCGATCGACCCGCGTCCGTCGGCGGCCGCGGTGTTATCCGCGTTGACGATCGAGTAAGCGCGGCCGTCGAGGCGCGGCGCGAGCGAGCTTTCGTCATCGGTGCTGCACCCGTCGCCCATGAAGAGGTTGATCCCGTCGTTGATGTTGCTGTTGAAACCGTCGGAGCACTGGGCCCACACGGCGGTCGGAAAGAACGGGCGGTTGTCGACGACGATCTGGCCGCCGTTCGTCGAAGCGACGCTGCGGTTCGGCATGCCCTCCGTCGTGATCGTCACGGTCGTGGTCTGCGCACGGTTCCACTCGTCGATCGCATGCAGATAGACGTGGTACGTCGTGCCGAACTCGAGGCCCGTCAAAGCGCTCTGGTGCTCGATGAGACTGTCGCCGCTCGGTTGCCCCCAGATCGTCGGCGCGTCGAGGCCGTAGGCGGCCTGCGTCTGGGCGGGCACGTTCGTCTTCCAGGCGATTCGTGCAGTGGACGAGTCGAGGGAGACCACCTGGGCGTCGGAGATCGCGAGCGGCTCGAGCGGCGGCGGGGGAGTCTCCGCGTACGAGCGGTCCTGCTGGGGCACGACCACAGTGGCAGGCGGTGCGGGCTTAGCCGGCTTGGCGGCGGCGAGCCGGACCTGCGCGTCGGGCGTCTGCTTCGTCGGCACGCGCGTGAACGGACGCACGCGCGGCGACACGTCGGCGACCGGCGCAGCGGAGACCGGGCGATTCAGCCCGGGCACGCGCACCAGCTTGGGCGCCGGAAAGTCGGCGGGCTGAGGGCCGGAAGCAAATGCAGCTGCCGGCACAGGGTGGGACCGCTGGATCACCAGAGCGATCCAGATCCCGCCGAGCGCTGTCAGCGCAAGGATGAGTGTTCGCAGCCGCAATTCTCCACTGGATGGCATTACCAGGACGATTTCGGCCTGGGAAGCCCCCGTCTTTAATTAGGCGCATAGGCGGCGCAAAGCATCCCGAAATAGGTGGATGCTTCGTAAGAGAGAAAATCTCCGCGCCACCCGTCCTCGAGCGCGCCGTGGAGCATTGCGAGCTGCCACCAGCTGTCGGCCTTGGCAGCCTCCACGAAGGCCGGGTCGAGCTCCAGGAGACCGCTCAGGCGGTCCTCCTGGACGAGGCGGACGAGGGTCTCGTCGTAGGCCCGAGCGGCCGGGTCGTAACCGTACGGCCCTTGCGGGTCGTGGGCATGCCCGTGGTCGGCGCTGGCGATCAAGGCGATCCGCTTCGACGACGCGGCCGCCGCTCTGGCGAGAGCCTGTCCCGCGCGCACGTGCTCCTCGATCGGGCGGTCGCGTGCCGGGCTGACCACCACCGCCGGCACCTGCGGTTCCGAGCGGCCGCCCATGAACCACAGGGGGATCAGCACGCCCCAGTCCATCGGTGCCTTCGCCGCTCCCGGATCGTTCGCCCCGAAGCTCGCGCCGACCACGGGAATGCCCTCGTCGTGCAGCGCAACGATTGCCTGCGTCGCGAGCTCGACGTCGACCGGACAGGACAGCTCGACCTCCGGTGCATCGAACTCGGCGAGCGAGCCGGACAACGTGCCCGCGAGCACCACGGCGAAGTGTCCTTCGACGTGCACGTTGTGCGGCGAGAGCACGATCGTCGCCTCGGGCGCGGCTGCGTCGAAGCGCCGCCCGAGCTCGGCGAGCGCCTCGTGCGTCTTCTCCGCGCCCCGGACCGGCGCCTCGGGCAGCGTGCCGTGCGGCGCGATCGCGGCGAAGACGAGACTCACCCGAGCGAGTTGATGCGCTCGACCAGCAGCTCGAGGAAGCCCTCCGAGTCGACCTCGACCCCGACGTGCGCATTCGGCTCGCGGCCCGTTCTCTGCCAGAGGTCGACCACCGTGCGCCCTCGGCAGAGCTCGGACTCGGTGTCGATCTCGACGTTGCGCTCGAGCGTGCCGACGAGAGCGGGATCGATCGCGTGTGCGACGGCGAGCGCATCGTGGATCGGCGAGCCGTCGAAGTTGTAGACGGTCCGGTGGAAGGCGTCGTAGAAGCGCAACAGTTCCGTCACCATCTCCCCCACTCGCCCGGCGAGTCGGCCGATGTGCGCCTGAGTGAAGAGCGCCTTGTGCGTTACGTCGAGGCCGACCATCGTCACGTCGATGCCGCTTGCGAAGACGCGCGCGGCGGCCTCGGGATCGCACCAGATGTTGAACTCGGCGGCCGGAGTCACGTTTCCCTCGGCGATCGCGCCGCCCATCAGCACGATTCGTTCGGGACGCGCATCCGGATGCAACGCAAGCAGGAGGGCGACGTTGGTCAGCGGGCCGACCGGGATCAGCGTCACGGGCCGCTCCGAATTGCGAATCTTCTCGGCGAGGAAGTCGACGGCGTGCTGTACAACCGGCTCTCTTTGCGGCGGCGGGAGATCCGGTCCGTCGAGGCCTGTCTCGCCATGGACGTACGCCGCGACGAATTGCTCGCGCACGAGCGGCCGGTCCGCACCGGCGGCGACGGGGACGTCGCCACGACCCGCGAACTCGAGCACGCGGATCGCATTCGCAGTCGTCTTGTCGAGCGTCTGGTTTCCGGCGACGGACGTGACGCCGAGCAGCTCGACTTCGGGCGAGGCGAGCGCGAGCAGCAGTGCGATCGCGTCGTCGTGCCCGGGATCGCAGTCGATGAGGATCGGTGTCGGGCTCACGCGCGGAGTATCGCGTCTACTTCGTCCGCGGTCGGCAGCGACGGTTGCGCTCCGAACCGGGAGGCGGCGAGCGCCCCCGCGGCGCACGCGCGGCGCAGCGCTTCTTCGGGCTCGCGGCCTTCGATGAGCGAGACGGCGAGGCAGGCAGTGAACGCATCGCCCGCACCGGTCCCGTCCACGGCCACCACGCGCGGGGGCCGGGCGCGAGCGATCTCCTTTCCGTGGTCGAGCAGGACGGCGCCCTCCTCGCCCATCGTCACGGCCAGCAACGGCTGCTCGCCGACGACCTCGGCCTCGTAGCCGTTCGCAACCACGAGGTCGGCTTCGACGAGCAGCGGCCGCGCCGGCGCAGCGTTCACGCAGAACCACTGCGCCTGAGCCCGGGCTTCGTGCACGGCGTCGTCCGGAATCTCGAGCTGGCAGAGGACGTTCCCGTCAACGGTGAAGCCGCCGACATGAGCATTTGCGCCGGGGACGACGACGATCACGTTCTCACCGTCGTCGGCGACGAGGATGATCGCGACTCCTGTCGGCGTGTCGACCTCGTGCACGTCGAGCCGGGCTCCGGCCGCGCGGAGACCGGCGAGCGCCTCCTCGGCGTACGGATCAGCGCCGACGCAGCCCACCATCCGGACGTTCGCGCCGAGGCGAGCTGCGGCAACCGCCTGATTGGCGCCCTTGCCGCCCGGAACGCGCTCCAGCGTCGCTCCGCTCAGCGTCTCCCCAGGGCGCGGCAGGCGTTCGACCTTGGTCACCAGGTCGAGGTTGATCGACCCGACAACTGTTAGACCTACCTCAGGCGGCAAGTGCGCGCAGGTCGGCCTCCGCGCGCTCGAGGTTCTCGCGGAGGTCGAAGAGTCCGGCCCAGAGCGAGGAGCGGTCCGGCACCGAATCGATGCGTGCCATGTCGGCGAGGCCTTGCAGCGCGCGCACGAGGACGGCGAGCTCGAGGTACGCCTGCGCAACACGCGTTGGATTCGCACCGACGCCTGCACGCTTCAAGACAGGCTCCCATTCGAGCAGCTCCCCTGCGCCGGGCCCGCCATACCAGGAGCGGCCCTCGGCACGGTCGGATTCGAGCTCGAGCAAATAACGGTCGAGCGGATGGTCGAGCCCCGCCAGCGCGGTCTCGGCGCGATCGGCCGCATGCCTCAGCGCCGCGTCACGCGCGCCCGCCGTCGACGGATAGGCGTCGCCGCGCGCCCAGCGCTCCAGCAGGCGGCAGAACGCGAGCGCCGCAGCTTCGCACGCTCCGAGCTGGCCGACGAGACGGCGGGCTGTGGCCCATTCCGCCGCGTGGTCCTGAAGCACATCCGCCCAGCCTGGCTCTCTGGCTCTGATCGTCGACATGAGTGTCTAAACCTCTACCACTACCGGAAGGATCATCGGCCTGCGGTGGGTTCTGTCGTAGACGAGTTGTCCGAGCTCATCGTGTAGATGCTCCTGTAGAAGCTTGATCTCGATGATGTCGTTGCGCAAGAGGTCCCGCAGAACGCGGTCCGCCTCCTCGCGCAGCTCCTCGAGCAGCTCGCCGGAGCCGTCGCCGAAGCCGCGGGCGATCAGCTCGGTGGGGCCGGCGGTGCCGTCGTCCGAGGCCGCGACCGTCGCCACGACGATCAGGACACCGTCCTCGGAGAGCCGGCGACGATCACGCAACGCCACGTCGTGCACGTCCCCGACTCCCAGACCGTCGACGAACGTCACGCCGGTCTTCACCTCGTCGACGATCCGCACGCCGTCGCGAGAGAGCTCGACCACCGTGCCGTTCTCGGCCAGAACGATGTTCGCGGCCGGCACTCCCGCCTCGCGTGCGAGCTGACCATGTGCAGCCAGCATGCGGAACTCTCCGTGAATAGGCATCACGGCTTTGGGTCGAACGAGTGCCAAGAGCGTGCGCAGCTCTTCCGCGCAGGCGTGGCCCGAGACGTGAACGGGCGCGATCTCCTGGTGCAGCACTTCCGCGCCGGTTTTCGCCAGCTGGTTGATGGTGTCGTGTACGCGGAGCTCGTTGCCGGGCACGGGCTTCGCCGAGATGATCACGGTGTCGCCGCGTTCCACGTGAATCGCTGGATGGTCGTTGTAGGCGATCCGCGTGAGCGCCGAGAGAGGCTCGCCCTGGCTGCCGGTGCAGAGGATCAGCTGCTCGTGGGGCGGAATCTCCTCCAGCTCCGGAGGGCGCACGAGCACGCCTTCTGGCACCTCCATGTAGCCCAGGTTGCGCGCGATGTTCGTGTTCTTGCGCATCGACCGTCCGACGATGCAGACCTTGCGGCCGAGGTCGACGGCGACGTCGACGGCCTGCTGCATGCGGTGCACGTTCGACGCGAACGAGGCGACGAGGATCCGTCCCTCTCGGAGCGGAAAGATCTGCCGGAAGGCCTCGCCGACGATCCGCTCGGACTGCGTGAACCCGGGCCGCTCGGCATTGGTCGAATCGCCGAGCAGCAGGTCGACGCCCTGGTTGCCGAGCTCGGCGAGCTTCCCGACGTCGGTCTTGAGCCCGTCGACGGGCGTGTGGTCGAGCTTGTAGTCGCCCGTGTGCACGATCCGTCCTGCGGGCGTCTCCACCACGACGGCGGCCGAGTCCGGAATCGAGTGTGCCATCCGGACGAACGAGATCCGGAACGGTCCGAGCTCGCGAGGCGGGTCGTCGGGATGCACCTCGCGCAGCTCTGCCGCACGCAAGAGGCCGTGCTCGTCGAGCTTGGACTTGACCAGCCCGAGCGTCAGCCGCGTCGCCCAGACCTCGGGAATCGGCACCTCGCGCATCAGGTAAGGGAGCGAGCCGACGTGATCCTCGTGGCCGTGCGTGAGGATCACGGCCTTGATGGAATCGGCCCGCTCGCGCAGGTACGAGAAGTCCGGCAGGACGAGGTCAACGCCGAGGTGCTCGTCGCGCGGGAAAGCCAGGCCGGCGTCCACGACGACGATCGCGCCGTCGCACTCGTAGACGGTCATGTTCTTCCCGACCTCGCCGAGGCCGCCCAGGGCGATGATCCTGCAAGTACCAGCCATCTGGTCCCAGTCTAAGCGGGAGGCCCGATCTGGCCGATAAGGGCCGTATGCGGCCATCTCGCTCCTCGCTGGTCACGATCGCCCTCGGCCTCGGCGTGCTCGGAATCTCCCTCAGCAGGATCTCCGGGGTCGGGCAGACGGCGTTTGCCCTCTTCCTCGCTGCGGTCATCCTCGTGGAGCTCTTCGAGGAATCGGATCGCGAGCGCGCGCGTGAGCCCATGCAGTGGGAGCGGTTCCGGCTCGCTGCCGCGGTGCAGATCGCCGCGGTGATCATGCTCGGCCCGTGGGCCGGCGCACTGGTCGCCGCTGCGGGCGTGCTCGCAGGAGGAATGTTCCGCGGACGGGCCTTCCGCAACATCGCCTTCGATGCAAGCGCGGGCGCGATCGCCGCGTGCGTGGGCGGGCTGGCTTTCGAGGTCGGCGGCGGAAACGTCGGCAGGCTTCATCTGCTGGAGGACCTGATCGCGCTCGTAGCCCTCGCGCTCGCCTATCTGACCGCACGGGCTCTTCTGCTCGACGTCGTCCGTGGCCGCGAGGCGTTCGATCCCCGGCTCGTGGCCGGTACCGGCGAGGTCGGCCTCGGTGCAACGCTCGCCCTCCTCGCGATCGGCCATCCCTGGGACGTGACGGTGCTGGTGCCCGTCGCCATCGCCGTGCAACAGGTCCAGTTGCAGCTGAAGAGCCTGCAGCGCGAGACGCTCCGCGCGCTCGAGACCTTCGCCAACATCGTCGACGAGCGCGATCCGTCCACCTACCGGCACTCGCTGCGGGTTGCGGGCTATGTCGACGGGCTTGCGCGCGCGCTAGAGCTTCCGTTCTCGGAGATAGACCGGCTCAGGTGGGCCGGGCGGCTGCATGACCTCGGCAAGGTCGCGGTCGACGCGTCGGTGCTGCGCAAACGCGGGCAGCTCGACGGAAACGAATGGGCGGCGATGCGCCGCCACCCGCGACTCTCCGCGCGTCTCTTGCAACGCTTCGAGTTCGTCTCCGCGCAGGCACGCGCGGTCGAGCTTCATCACGAACGGATGGACGGCCGCGGCTACTACGGCGTCGGCGGCGACGATCTACCCCTCGCGTCGCACTTCCTGATCATCGCCGACAGCTTCGACGCCATGACCACCGACCGCCCGTATCGCGCGGGCCTCACGCACGAAGCCGCGTTGCTGGAGATCGAGCGACATGCCGGGACGCAGTTCCACCCCACCGTCGCGAAGGCGTTCGTAGCAGTGCAGCGCGGTGTCGATCCCGCCACCGTTCTCTCGGCGGAGGAACTCGGCGAGCTGCGTGGCGCGACCGCCCCGTACAGGATCGGTCTCGCCGGCCCGGGGGAACTGAAGGAGCGGCCGGAGCTGATCGCACTCGGCGGCGTTGTCGTCGCGCTCGCCGGGCTCGGGTTCGCTCAGGACTGGCTGGCGGCGTCCGGCGGGGGCATCGCCGTTGCCGGGCTGGCCTTGCGCGCTCTCGTCCGCCTGCGGGCGGAACGGGCCGCCGCAGCGCTCCATCGCGCTCTCGGCACGGGAGAGGAACGCGACCGCGTCTTCGTGCGGCTGGCGGAGACCGTCGCCCGCGCGTGGAAGCACGATTGGATCGCGCTGATCTCCTGGGACGAGGACGGGCTCGGCGGCTCGATCGAGCAGGAACTCGGGGACGACCCCCTGCCGGCGGCCGCGCTGACCGGCTTGCTGGTGCGCGAGGCGGAATCGGGTCGTGACGCGATCGTCGCCGCGGGAATGGAGCTCGGCCGCAGCGGAGTCGTCGTCGCCCTGCCGTTGCGCCGCGACAACAGTGCGCTCGTAGGCTTCCTCGTCGTCGCCGCGCCCAAGCTCCCACCGCGACACGTCGAACTTGCCCTGCTCGATTCGCTCGACGAGATCGGGCTCGCCCTGGCGGACCGCCCGGAGCTAAACGGGCGCGCCGCTCAGGACGCCCAACCGCTCGAGACAGTCGCGAACGAGCGCGACCTCGCCCTCGCTCGCCTCGACGAGCGGTAGACGGAGGCCGCCGACGCCATGGCCAAGAAGATTCAGCGCCGCCTTGATCGCAATAGGATTGACCTGGACCTGGAGCAGCTCATAAGCCGGCTGGAGCTCCTCGTGGAGCTGGCGGGCCGTGTCCACGTCACCCTCGTGGAAGGACCGGATCATTCGCCTGACCTGCGGTCCAACGACGTGCGTGTGTACACAAATACCGCCGATCCCGCCGAGCTCGAGGAACGGGAAGATCAGAACGTCGTCTCCCGCGTAGAGCGTGAGGTTCGTCTCGCTGACGATGCGCCGGGCCTGGACGAGGTCGTCGTTCGCCTGCTTGACCGCACGGACGGTCGGGATCTCGGCCAGCTCGACGACCGTCTCCGGCTCGATGTTGATGACGACGCGGCCGGGAATGTTGTAGACGACGATCGGCCTGTCGCTGACGTCGGCGATCGCGCGGAAGTGCTCGACGATTCCTCGCGTGGGGGGTTTGCTGTAGTACGGCGTGACGACGAGGAAGGCGTCTACACCGAGCTCGTGCGCTTTACGCGTCAGGTGAACGGAGTGGGCCGTGGAGTAGGTGCCGGTCCCGGCGACGACGGTCGCACGCCCGTTGAGCGTGTCGACGGCGACGCGGAACAGCTCGAGCCGTTCGTCGTCCGTGAGCGTCGGGCTCTCCCCGGTCGTCCCGGCGACGACGATCCCATCTGAGCCGTTCTCGACCAGGTACAGCGCGAGCTCGCTGAAGCGCTCGAAGTCGATCGTGCCGTCGGTCTTGAAAGGCGTGACGATCGCGGTCAGGGCCTCGCCCAGCACGCCACTAGTCTACCCACGTGGATCTGACGATTCGGGATGCGAGGGCGGATGACGGGGCTGCGATCGCGTCCCTGCTCGGCCAACTGGGCTACGAGACCGAGGCTGCGGCCGTCGCGCCGAGGCTCGAGCGGCTCGTGATCGTCGGCGACCGTGTCGTCGTCGCGGTGCTCGACAACGAGGTCGTCGGCCTCGCTCAGCTGCACGCCTCGCCGACGATCGAGCACGAACGCCCCGCTGCGAAGATCAGTGCGCTGGTGGTTGACGAGTCGCACCGTGGCGAAGGCATTGGCCGCGCGCTCGTCGAGGCGATGGAAGCCGAGGCCCGCGCGCGGCGCTGCGTTCTCCTGTTCCTGACCACAGCCGCGCGTCGCGAGGACGCGCAGGCGTTCTATCGCCGCGTCGGGCTCGAGGAGACCGGCACGCGCTTCACGAAGACTCTGGACTGACACTGAGCCAGTAGTCGACCCATTCGTCCTTCGTCGCGCCCACGCGCTCGTACACCCGTCGCGCCCGCGCGTTGTCCGGCGCAGTCTGCCAGCCGAGCTTGGCGGCTCCGTGCCGGCGGCACTCCTCGACGCACACCTCGATGAGCAGATCCGCGACGCCCGTTCCACGAGCGGGCGGGATCACGAAGAGGTCGTGCATGATCCCCACTCGGGCGGCGATCAGCGTGTCCCAGGTCCAGTAGACGGTCGCAAAGCCAACTGCTTCTCCGCCGTCGTTGCGCGCGATCAGCTGCACGCCCTCCCGGTCCGGGTCGGCGATCAGCGCGCGCGAGACTGCGAGCAGCGCGTCGTCGGTGGGCGCGACCTCGTAGAAGTCGCAGTACGCCCGGACGAGGGGCAGCAGCTCCGGGAGATCGGCCTCGACCACGCGTGATGTTTCAGTCACGCCGGTTCAGAGCAGCGCATCGAGCCCAACGGTCAGACCGGGCGGCAGTGCGCCGAGTCGTTCGAGGGCCAGCAGGACGCCCGGCGTGAACGCCTCGCGCGAGAACGTGTCGTGGCGGATCGTGAGTAGCTGGCCGTCCCCGCCGAAGAGGACTTCCTGGTGTGCGACCAGGCCCGGCAGGCGCACGGAGTGAATCTTCGGGTCCCCGCCCAGAATTTCCGCGGTCGCCTTCGCGGTCCCCGACGGAGCATCCTTTTTCGCCTCGTTGTGCAGCTCGACGATCTCCGCGCGCGGCATGTGCGCGGCAGCCTCTCGCGCGAAGCGCATCATCAGCACTGCACCGAGCGCGAAGTTCGGTGCGTGAAAGCACGCAACCCCCCGCTCCCGGGCTGCCACGTCCACGCTCGCCTGGTCGAAGCCGGTCGTCCCGATCACGCTCGGAATTCCGCGCTCGAGCGCGGCCCCGACGTTCGCCTCGACGGCGTCGGGAACCGTGAAATCGATCATTGCCTCGGCCGCGTCGAGCTCGACGAGCTCGTGGCCTGCCTGCTCGAGCGCCGGCGCGAGGACCCGGCCGACCTTGCCGCCGCGCCCGTTGACGGCGAGCTTCATGCAGCGCGGGCGAGCACGGCCGGATTGATGCGGCGCGCGGCAGCTCGAAAGATCCGCTCGGTCGGGCCGATGCCGGAGATCGAGAGCTTCTCCGGGGCGAACAGGAGCCCGGCGAGCTCGGCGACCTCCTCGGGCTCGACCGCCTCGATCTCCGCGATGATCCGCTCGAACGAAAGCAGCTCGCTGTTCGTGATGAGCGACTTCCCGAGCCTCGTCATCCGGTTGGACGTCGACTCCATCGAGAGCATGATCCTTCCCTTCAGATTCTCCTTCGCCCGGGCGATCTCTTCGGGCCGAAGATTGCCCGCGGCGATGTCCGCGAGCTGCTCGCCTGCGATCTCCACGCACGGCCCAAGGTTCTCCTCCCGCGTCCCGACGTAGATGCCCACGAGGCCGGTGTCCGTGTACTGCGATGCGAACGAGTAGACGGAATAGGCCATGCCGCGCTTCTCCCGAATCTCCTGGAAGAGGCGCGACGAGGCCGAGCCGCCGAGAATCGAGTCGAGGATCGACGCAGCGAAGCGGCGCGGGTCGGAGCGTGCGATTCCAGGTGCTCCGAGGCAGACGTGGTACTGCTCCGTGTCCTTCTTGGCGAAGCGGAAGCCGGGCGGCGGTGGCTTCACGAGGGGGCGCCTGACGCGCGGCCCTCCCGCAGGCGGCCGCTGCTGGCTCTGCGCGCGCTGGAGCATGCGGAGGAACTTGTTGTGCTCGACGTTCCCCGCCGCCGCGATCACGACGTTGCCGCCCGCGTACATCTGGCGGTGATAGCTGGAGAGCACGCGCTTCGTCACCGACGAGATCACGTCGGCCGTCCCGATCACGGGACGCCCGAGCGCATGATGGCCGAAGACCGCCTCCGAGAAGAGGTCGTGCACGAGCTCCTGCGGTGTGTCCTCGTACATCGCGATCTCCTCGAGCACGACGGCCCGCTCCGAGTCGAGGTCCGTGAAAGCAGGAGCGAACGCCATGTCGGTCATCACGTTGAGGGCCGTTTCCACGTGCGCGTCTGGCACGCGCGCGTAGACCATCGTGTGCTCGCGCGAGGTCGCCGCGTTGAGCTCGCCGCCGAGGCCGTCGAAGATCTCCGCGATCTGCTGAGCGGTGTAGGAGCGCGAGCCCTTGAAGAGGAGGTGCTCGATGAAGTGCGAGACGCCGGCCTTGGCGTCGGTCTCGTCTCGGGAGCCCGCCCCGATCCAGAAGCCGAGCGCGACCGAGCGGACGCTCGGAATCCGCTCCGAGATGACCCGCTCGCCCGAGTCGAGCTCGGAGAGGACGTACTTCTGCACGCCGGCATTATCGCTGGCCGGACCGGTCGACCGCCTAGGCGGTCGTCAGGCGTTCGCCGGAGCTACCCGACGCAGAACGGATTCCCGTCCGGGTCGCGCATGATCGTGAAAGTGATGTTGGTGCCGACCTTCGTCTCCACGACAGACGCGCCCGCGCCTGTGAGGCGCTCGATTTCCACCTCGCGGTCGTCCGTGGCGAAGTCGAGGTGGATCGGATACGACGCGGGGCGGGACTTCTCGCGGCGCTGAAACAGAAAGCGCGGACGGCCGCCGTCGGGAGGCCGGGTGACATAGAAGCCGCTGAGCGCGTGCTCGTCCACGCCGGCATCGCGGAGCTGCTGCAGAAAGCCCTCATCGACCTCCTCGTCGGGCCAGCCGAGCGCGTTTGCCCAGAACCGCCCCAGCTCCTGGGGTTCTGCGCACGAGAACGTGACATTGCCGATGGCGCGGTGCGACAGCGCATTCGGGGGCGACTGAATGCAGAAGCCGTTCCCTTCGGGGTCGCGCATCACCGTCCACGTCTCTTCGAGGTCCCCGATGCTGTGAGATTTCGTCTCGACGAGCCATCCGCCGAGCTCGAGCACCCGCGCCAGCTCCGCCTCGCGGTCGGGAACGTTCACGTCGAGGTGGATCGGCAGCTCGATCGTCGGTGACTTCGGCATCCGGTTGAAGAGGAGCCCGGTGCCTTCGCCCCGCGGATCGGTCGCCAGCCAGCTGTCCCCGGCAGCAGCGGTCTCGTAGTCGAGCAGCTCCCCCCAGAACTCGGCAACGCGAGCCGGCTCTGCGCAGGAGAACGTGATGTGCAC
>JALYLY010000080.1 GCA_030773975.1 Actinomycetota bacterium
CGATGTCGTCGCTCACCGCACGCGCTTCGAGATACCCGTTCATGAGCCCCGACACGTCGCGCCGAACGAGGGCGAGCAGCCCGTCGTGATGGGCGACACCTCCGCCGACGACGATGCGCTCGGGTGAGAGCACGCACATCACGCACACGAGTCCGAGTGCGAGGTAACGCGCCTCGAGCTCCCAGACTGCCTGGTCGCCGTCGAGCGCTGTCGCGGGTTGACCCCAGCGAGCTTCGATTGCACGACCGGACGCCAGTCCTTCCCAACAATCGCCGTGGTACGGGCACACGCCGTCAAACGGATCCACGTTGAGATCGTGGGGGATGCGCATATGGCCGAACTCCGGATGCAGCAAGCCGTGCAGGAGCTTCCCACCGGCCATCCCGCCGCCGCCGATGCCTGTGCCGACCGTGATGTAGCAGAACGTGTCGAGCCCCTGGCACGCGCCCCAGCGATGTTCGCCGAGCGCGGCGGCGTTGACGTCGGTGTCGAAGGCAACAGGAACGGACAGGCGGCGCCGGATCTCCTGTCCAACGTCGGCGTGCGCCCAGCCCGGCTTGGGCGTCGTCGTGATGTATCCCCACGTCGCCGACGAGAGCTTCTGGTCGATTGGCCCGAACGAACCGATCCCGATCGCCTCGACCGGCCCTTCGCGCTCGAAGAAAGCGACGGTGCGCCCGACCGTCTCCGCAGGCGTCGTCGTCGCGATCGTCTCGATCGCGCGGAGATCGTCCGGCCCGCTCCCGACCGCGCACTCCCACTTCGAGCCGCCGGTCTCGATACCGCCGTAAGCCGTCATTTCGCGCCGCACGACTTGCGGATGATGAACTCGCCGGGCAGAACGACCTCGTGCCGCCGGTCGGGCCCGCGCCCTTCGATGCGTTCGAGTAGCAACTGCGTGCCGAGCGTGCCGAACGTTTGCGCCGGCTGTTCCATCGCCGTCAGAAATGGATAGAGCCTCGATGCGTACTCGATGTCGTCGAAGCAGACGAGCGCGACGTCGCCGGGGACCTCGAGCCCGGCGGCTCGCACCGCCTCGATCGCGCCGAGCGCGACCAGGTTGTTGACCGTGAAGACAGCCGTCGGTCGTTCCTCGAGCTCGAGCAGTCGGGCCATGCCCGCCGAGCCCCCGCTCGGGTCCGGCGTGGCGTTCGCCACCAGGGCCGGGTCGAATGCGATGCCGGCTGCATTCAGCGCTGCCTCGTAGCCGGTCCGCCGATCGCGAGCGGTCGAGACGTCGTCCGACTCCACGATGAACCCGATCCTTCGGTGTCCGAGCGAGACGAGATGCTCGACGAGTTGGCGTGCACCGCCGGAGCTGTCGCCGAGGACGACGTCGCAGTCGACGCCCGGGACCGTGCGATCGATGAGGACGAACGGAACGCCGAACTCGGCGAGCCGCCGCAGATGCGTAGCCGAGCGATCGCTCACCGGCGCGATCACCATTCCCTCGACGCGGTGTGCTATCAGCTCTTCGATGACGTCCTGCTCGACGCTCAGGTCCGCCCGCGTGTCGCAGAGGATCACGTGGTAATCGGCTCGGCGCGCAACCTCCTCAGCCGCCCTCACGACCGCGGTGAAGAACGGATTCGCGACGTCCGGGACGATTACCGCGAGCGTGCCCGTCCGCTGCCGGCTGAGTCCACGGGCGAGGCGGCTCGGCACGTAGCCGAGCTCCGAGATTGCCTGTTCGACGCGACGCCGCGTCTCAGGGCTGACGCGTTCGCTGTCGTTGATCACCCGCGAAACCGTCATCGGGGAGACCCCCGACAGGCGGGCTACGTCTCTGATCGTCGTGTTGCTCGGGCTCATTCTTGGTATCGGTAACACGATTTTAGGCCAGAACTCATGCTAATCCTGGCCTTGGCGCTTGACTTTTCGGCTCCCACCGTGTTATCGGTACCACAATCTGGGCAATGAGGGAAGGGAGGATCGAATGCGCCATCCGCAAGGAGGCGACCGCCGACCGTGGAGGTTCGGGCTCTTCGCAGCGCTTCTCGTCTTGGCCGTCACGGCCGTCGTCGTTTCCGTGGCCGCGGCGAAGCCGACGGCGAAGGGCGCGACCGTCAAGGTCGGGCTGATCACGAAAGATGCGACAAACCCGTTCTTCGTCAAGATGCACGCGGGAGCAAATGCGGCGGCCAGCAAGGCCGGTGCAGAGTTGATCTACGCCGCCGGCAAGAGCAGTTCCGACAACGCCGGCCAGATCACCGCGATCGAGAACATGGTGACCGCGGGCGTGAAAGGGATCCTGATCACCGTCGCCGACGCGAAGGCCGAAAATGCGGCAATCGCGCAGGCGAGGGCGAAGGGAGTGCTGGTCATCGCGCTCGACTCGCCGACCAGTCCCACGACTGCGGTCGACGCGCTGTTCGCCACGAACAACTTCAACGCCGGCGTGTTCATCGGCAAGTACGCACGCGCGGCGACGAAGGGACGCAAGGTGACAATCGCGATGCTCGACGAGCATGCGGGGTCGTCCGTAGGTGCGCTGCGCCACAACGGGTTCCTGAAGGGGTTCGGCATCAAGAAGAACGACAAGCAGATCGCCTGTGTGGCGAACGGCGGCGGCCAGCAGACTCAGTCGCAGCCGGCGATGGAGAACTGCCTCCAGAAGAACCCGAACATCAACGTTCTCTACACCATCAACGAGCCGAGCGCCGCGGGCGCCTGGACGGCTCTGAAGAACGCCGGCAAGAGCAAGAACGCCGTGACGATCGTCTCCGTGGACGGCGGCTGCGCCGGAGTGCGCAACGTCCGAGCCGGAGTCATCGACGCCACGTCGCAGCAGTACCCGCTGCGGATGGCGTCACTGGGCGTCGCAGCAGTCGTGAAGTTCGCGAACGGTGGGAAGAAGGCGTCCGGCTACACCGACACCGGACTGAACCTCATCGCGGCGAAGCCCTTGAAGGGCGTGGCCTCGAAGAGCGTCAAATACGGCCTCGCCAACTGCTGGGGGTAGTTAGCACGTCCATCGACCGCAACCGGGGGTTACCTCCTCACCCCCGGTCGCGGCCGGTGCGCGCTTAGGATCCGCCTTTGGGACCGACGAGGACATTGCAGCTCGGCCGTCGCCTGATCACGGCGCCGACCGTGGGGCCGTTCATCGCGCTCGTCGTGACGATGGCGTTCTTCACGCTGAAGACCGATCGGTTCTT
The DNA here is from genome assembly GCA_030773975.1 of Actinomycetota bacterium. Taxonomy (GTDB): domain Bacteria; phylum Actinomycetota; class Thermoleophilia; order Gaiellales; family Gaiellaceae; genus 3-1-20CM-4-69-9. The sequence continues at coordinate 3,159 of JALYLY010000080.1, forward strand.
CCAGGCACAGAACTTCTCGCTTGTGCTGCAGCAGGTGATGATCGTCGGCGTCCTCGCGATCGGGCAGACGCTGATCATCCTCACCGCGGGCATCGACCTCTCGGTTGGCACGGTCATGGCGCTGGGTCAAGTGATCATGACGAAGCTCGCGGTGGCGAACGGCGTTCCCGCCCTGCCGGCTCTCCTCCTCGGCATCCTCACGTGTGTCGGCTTCGGCGTCCTGACCGGCGGTCTCGTGACCGGGGTCCGGCTGCCGCCGTTCATCGTCACGCTCGGCACGCTGAATATCGCGTTCGCCTTGACGCACATCGTCTCGAACGACCTGACCTTCACGGGGTTGCCCAAGCTCGAGGTGTTCTGGGGACGCACGTTCACGATCAGTGGGACCGACTTCACGTACGGAGTCGTGCTGATGCTGGTCCTGTATGCGCTGTTTTGGTACGGGCTCAACGAGACCGCTTGGGGGCGGCACGTCTACGCGGTCGGCGACAATCGCGAGGCGGCGCGGCTCACGGGCATCAACATCAATCGCGTTCTCCTCTCCGTCTACACACTGGCGGGCCTCACGTACGGAATCGCCGCGTGGCTGCTCGTTGGGCGCACGGAGGTCGGCGACCCGAATGCCGGGCAGACGACCGAGAACCTCGACAGCATCACGGCCGTGGTACTCGGGGGCACGAGTCTCTTCGGCGGCCGGGGAAGGATCATCGGAACGCTGATCGGCGCATTGATCGTCGGGGTCTTCCGCAACGGTCTGACGCTGATCGGCGTGCAGGTGATCTACCAATACCTCGTGACCGGCATCCTCGTGATCCTCGCGGTCTCGGTCGACCAGTTCACCCACCGGCGGGCCGGATGAGCTCGCGAGAGCCGATTCTCGAAGCGCGTGGTCTGGTCAAGAAGTACGGCCAAGTCGTCGCCTTGAACGGCGCCGACTTCGAGCTGTACCCCGGCGAGATCCTCGCGATCATCGGCGACAACGGGGCGGGGAAATCGACGCTGATCAAAGCGCTCTCGGGCGCGCTGCAGCCGGACGAGGGGGAGATCTCACTCGGCGGCGAGCGAATCAATTTTCGTTCGCCTCGTGATGCGCAGCGTGCCGGGATCGAGACCGTCTACCAGGATCTCGCGGTCGCACCGGCACTCGACATCGCCTCCAACGTCTTCCTCGGACGAGAGACTCGGCGCCGGGGTCTCCTCGGGCGCCCTTTGCGCCTACTCGACAAGCGCGGCATGCGCCGCGAAGCTGCGCGCCACTTCGAGGAGCTCGGCATCGGCATCCAGTCGATGGGCGAGCCGGTCGAGAACCTTTCCGGCGGCCAGCGCCAGGGGGTCGCGGTCGCAAGGGCTGCCACCTGGGCGCGCAGGCTCGTGATCATGGACGAGCCGACAGCCGCACTCGGAGTCAAGGAGACCGGGCAGGTGATCGATCTGATCAAGCGCGTTCGCGAGCGCGGTCTGCCGGTGATCCTGATCAGCCACGACATGCCACACGTCTTCGAGCTCGCGGACCGGATCCACATCATGCGGCTCGGCCGTCGCGTCGCCGTCGTGACGCCGAAGACTCACACCATGCCCGAAGCTGTCGCAATCATGACCGGCGCGACAACCACCCAGCTCGACAACGCTTTGACCAAGGAAGGGAGCGCCGAATGACCTACGTCCCTGCCGACGCGCGCTACGACCACATGCGCTACCGCCGCTCAGGCCGCAGCGGAGTGCAGCTGCCGGCCGTTTCCCTCGGGCTCTGGCAGAACTTCGGCTACGACCGGCGGCTCGACACGAGCCGCGCGATCGTCCGGCGCGCCTTCGACCTCGGGATCACGCACTTCGACCTCGCCAACAACTACGGACCTCCCTACGGGTCCGCGGAAACGAACTTCGGCCTGCTCATGAAGCAGGACCTCGCCCCGTATCGCGACGAGCTGATCGTCTCGAGCAAGGCGGGCTACGACATGTGGCCCGGGCCGTACGGCGAATGGGGTTCACGGAAGTACCTCCTCGCGAGCCTCGATCAGAGCTTGCGGCGCCTCGGCCTCGATTACGTCGACATCTTCTACTCGCATCGCTTCGATCCGGAGACGCCGCTCGAGGAGACGATAGGCGCCCTCGACACGGCCGTGCGTCAGGGGAAGGCGCTCTACGTCGGCATCTCGTCCTATTCGGCGGAGAAGACGCGCGAAGCGCACGCAATCCTGCGCGAGCTCGGAACGCCTCTCGTCATCCACCAGCCTTCGTACTCGATGCTCAACCGCTGGATCGAGCCGGAGCTGCTGGACACCCTGGGCGAGCTCGGCGTCGGCTGCATCGTCTTTTCGCCGCTTGCCCAGGGAATGCTCACGGACAAATACCTCAACGGGATTCCCGAAGGTTCCAGGGCGAGTCGCCACGGCTCCCTCTCACCCGATCTGATCAACGACCAGTCCCTCGCCAAGATCCGGGCTCTCAACGAGATCGCAGGGCGTCGCGGTCAGACACTCGCGCAACTGGCGTTGGCCTGGACGCTTCGCGATCCCCGGGTGACGTCGACGCTGATCGGCGCCTCGAGCGTCGAGCAACTGGAGGCGAACGTCGCGGCTCTCGACAACCTCGATCTCTCCGAAGAGGAGCTCGCGGAAATCGACCGGTACGCCACCGACGCGGGCCTGAATCTCTGGGCCGCTTCGAGCGAGACCTGATCTCACACGACCGACGGGCAGCTGTAACGGCGTTCGGTCTCATGGGACTGGGGGCTATGCGAGTGCGGTTCCTTGTCTCCATCGTCCTGGCTCTCGCCGCGACGGCGGTCATGTGCGTAGCTCCTGCGTCGTCAAACGCACCGCGGTCCGCGCTCACGGCGGGACCATCTGCCTTCGGGCGGATCCTGTTCGACGGCCGCGGCTTTGTGCTCTACGCGTTCACGCGTGACCCTCGCGGCAAAAGCGTGTGTGTCGGCGGGTGTGCGAGAGCGTGGCCGCCGTACCTCGTCAAGACTCGTCCTCAGGCCGGCAGCGGCGTGAAGGCGAGACTCCTCGGAACGACCAAGCGCGCCGGCGGCAGGCTGCAGGTGACGTACGCGGGGCGGCCTCTCTACTACTACGTCGGCGATCGCCGAGCAGGCCAGATCCTCTGTCAGAACGTGACCGAGTTCGGCGGCGTCTGGCGCGTGATCCGTCCGACCGGCACGCTCGTGCGCTAGCCCGATCTGGTCAGCGTGCGCGAGCGGGCTCGAACCCGACCGCGGATCGATGGAGGGCGATGAGGATCACGGCACGGCGGGGCGCGGGCCGGCGGCTGAACAAGTGACCGACCAGAAAGGCGGACACCACAGATACGGCGAACCAGATGCCGAGCCCGACGAGCGTCCACGTCAGCCAGCCGGGCATCAGTTCTTCCCCAAGCCGGGCGCCGGCGTACGGCTTGTCAGTCGCGCGACCAGCGCTCGAAACTTCGCCGGCGCCATCGCTGCCGACTCGTCTCCGCGATGAGTCGGACGCATGGAGTTCTCCGGGGAGGGCCAGAACGACCAGGCGAGCGTCGAGGCGAACCGTTCGCAGCCGTACTGGTCGTGCGCCAGTCCGGGCACGCTGTAGCACCAATCCCGGCCTCCGAGCTCGTGCAGCAACAGATCGCGCTGATCGTCGTCGAGCAGCAGGTAGTCGACCTGGTGGGCGAACTCGTGCTGCACGACACCCCAGGCGAACTCGCCCGCGTCCAGCAAATCGGCTTCGAGCCAGATCTCGCGAGGGAGGGAGCGCGAAGGTTCGCCGTGAACGATGTGAATCGCGACTGGACCGGGAAGCAAGGTCCAGTCGAACGCGCTCGCCTCGAGAGCCGCGATCACGGTTTCGCGCTCTCTCTTCGTCCCGCCGTCGAACGTGTAACTCCCAACGGCTCCCGAAGTCGTGGGCGGCAATGCGAGGCACGCGGCTGCAACGAGCAAGGCGACGCGATGCAACGCTCAGTGCCTCCGCAACCCGAACTCGGCTGCCGCGATCTGGGCACTCGCCGGAGTGAATCCAGGCGATGCCCAGAGCAGGTTTTCGCCGGCACTCCACGCGCGATAGCCGCGGGCCGGGTAGAAGCCGCGGATCCAGCTCGAGAAGAGCCGTCCGGTTGTGGGCCAGTTGTGCGTGAACATTCCCGCCGTGGCCAGCGCCTTCGAATGTTCGGTTGCCGCATTCGCGAGCGGGGCGGAGTAGACGAGCGATCGCAGTCCGTACATGCGCCGCGTGCGATTCACCTCGGCCAAGAGCAATCGCGCGAGATCTGGGATCGCCGACACACTGGACGGCCCCGCCTGTGCCTGGGTGCTCTGCGCCGACGCGAGGTTGGCTGTCTGGTGCTGTGTTGGCGCGGCCTGGGCGCAACTCGTCATCAGCGCAGGCAGTACCGAGATGCAAGCCGGCGGATCGATGGGCACCCCGCCGGTATCCGCGACACCTGCTGCGGGCAGTCCGCCCGCGCCAACGGCCGACACGAATGCGATCAACCAGCGAGAACGGCTACTGCGCAACATCGACTCCTCCCCTGTCTGCTGTCAGGCAGAGGAGAAAGCGAAAGGCAACAAAACATGCGGCAAATCACTCGAACGAGGGACGCCGCTACTGCGCAGGCGGCACGGCGAGCTGCGTCCACACGGTGCCGTCTTCGACGGGCGCAGGACATTCCGGCTCGCGCGTAGAGATGCTTGCGACCACGCAGACGTCGGTGTACGCCCGGCCGACCACGACGGCCAGGCTGCGATCGAACTCGCCGCCGGCATTCGGCGCGAGCGACCATTCGGCCAGGTTCCGCCGTGGCTGTCCAGCCGCGATGCCGAATATGCGCAGCGTCATCGAGCGCGCCGGGCGCTGCGGCAAGTTGCGAGCTTTGAGCCTGACCAACAGGCGCGGCACCCTCACGAATGTCTCCCAGACGACGGAGAGCTGGGGACGCTCCTGCGGCCGGGGAATGTGGACGCGGACGCAGCCGGTTGTGTTAGCGCGCGTGTAACAAGGGCGCGGCTCGTCGCCGACCCATGCTCGTGCGCCGAGGTCGTCGAAGTCTCCAGCTGGAAGCGAGAGGTTCACGGTGTGCTGGATCTCCCCCGAGCCGTTCGGCCCGAGCGACGCTCCGTAGAGCGGCTGGCCCGGCCGCCAGGTCGGTTGGCCTTGACGGTCGGATCCGCGGAGCAGTTGCTCGACCTCCACGACGATGTGGTCGCTCGAGCGGAGCCCGATCCCATGGACGGAGACCGCGACGAGGGATCCCGACTTCGGCGTCACCGTGATGCTCGGCTGCGCTCGGTCGCCCCAGGTCTCGACGCCGGCGTAGACGCCGAAAACGAGCGCTGCGCCGAGCACGAGGATCCCGAGGGAGAGCGCGCCGCGCTCCTCGCGCGACCCCTCTTGCAAGCCGTAGGCGGCGACCGCACCCAGGAAGACGGCGAGTGCCGCCGATCCGAACGCCCCGAAGCTCGCGAGCGGATGGTTTCGCGCCATTCTGCCGATGAGGTCTCCGCTGATCGCCAGGGCGGTCAGCAGGGCCCCCAACGCTGGCAAGGCGGCGAGAAGAAAGCCTGCGGCCCCCTTGGCTTCCTTCCCGATTGGGAGGAACCTCGGCATGACGGCACAGGTACCGTTGCGCTCTCGCCGGGCAGAGTCAACCGGTTTCGCGAACCTTTTACACCGCGGTCACAAGGCGCGAATACGAGGGGCGGGACTTTCGTTGAACGTCAGATGACCGACAGAAACCAGACAAACCGCTGGCTCGTTCTCGTGATCGTCTGCGTCGCGCAGTTCATGGTTGTGCTTGACGCGACGATCGTGAACGTTGCGCTCCCCTCCATCCAGCACAGCCTCCATTTCTCCGCCTCGAGCCTCCAGTGGATCGTCAACGCCTACACACTCGTGTTCGGAGGATTCCTCCTGCTCGGGGGTCGCGCTTCCGATCTCTTCGGGCGGCAGCTCCTCTTCGTCACCGGCCTCGTCGTCTTCACCGGCGCCTCGCTGCTGAACGGGTTGGCGACGACCTCAAACGTGTTGGTCGGCGGCCGGGCCCTGCAGGGCCTCGGTGCGGCCCTCGTCTCGCCGGCGGCTCTGTCGATCGTGACCACGACCTTTGCCGAGGGACGCGACCGGACGAGAGCTCTCGGGGTCTGGAGTGCGATTGCAGCGGGAGGCGGTGCTGTCGGTCTCGTCGTCGGCGGTTTTTTGACGGACACGCTGTCCTGGCGGTGGGTGTTCTTCATCAACCTGCCAATCGGGATCGTGGGGGTTTTGCTCGCGCTCCGCTATGTGGCCAACTCCCGCGCCGAAGATCGACCGGAGACCGTCGACGTCGCCGGCGCGGTCACCGTGACCGGGGGTCTCCTCGTGCTCGTGTACGACATCGTGAAGGCGCAGCAATACGGCTGGACGTCGGGACGTACGCTTGGACTCGCCGCGCTCGCGGTTGCGCTTCTCGCTGCCTTCGTGGTGATCGAGTACCGGTCGAGAGCGCCGCTGATCCGCCTGGACATCTTTCGAATCCGCTCGCTGACTGCGTCGAACGGGGCGATGCTCCTGGTCGCGGCCGGTCTGTTCTCGTTGTTCTATTTCGCCTCGCTGTACGTGCAAGAGGTGCTCGGGTACAGCCCACTGAAGGCCGGCCTCGCGTTCCTGCCCGTGACTGCGGGGATCGTGATCGGGGCCGCGCTCTCGCAGGCCGGCATCCGATGGATGAGCGCACGGCGCGTCCCCCTGTTCGGCATCGCTCTCGCGGCGGCCGGGTTCTTTCTCCTCGGGCGGGTCCCGACACACGGCACTTACCTGGCGGACTTGTTGCCCGGGTTGTTGCTCATGTCGATCGGCCTTGGCCTTACCTTCGTGCCGCTGACCCTGATCGCGACGACAAACATCGCGGCGGGAGACGCCGGGCTCGCGTCCGGCTTGCTGAACACGACGCAGCAGGTCGGAGGTGCTATCGGTCTAGCCGTGCTGTCGACGCTCGCCACGAGCCGGGAGAACCACGTCCTCAACGGATTCGGCCACGTCGCTTCGATCGCCGAGAGGACCTCGGCGCAGGTCGACGGCTACAAGCTCGCCTTCACCGCCGGCGCATTCCTGATGCTCGCCGCCGGCATCGTCGTGCTCTGGCTCATTCGCCGTACCGACGTGGCGACGATCGACGCTGGAGACACGGTCTCCGTGCCGGGTCTAGAACGGGACGCGGTCCGGCAGCAGGTAGGCCGCCAGGCCGACCGCGAGGACCTGCGCCACCCCATCTTCCTCCACCGCGGCGAGCACGACGGGCCAGGTCGCGTACCAGGGCAAGAGCCACGGGGTCGTCAGCAGAAGTAGGCACGCGCCGAGTGCGAGCCGCGGCCGCCCTTGTCGCGCCTGTCGCAGGAGCCACAGCGCGCCGACCCCGAGTGCGACGGCTGCGAGCACATGCGAAGCCCGGTCGGGAACACCGAGTTGCTCGAGCCGCGCCGGGATCGCGTAGCGCGACTCGTTGCTGGTGAGCCGGCCGACCGACGTGAGCCAGCCGCTGCCGAAACCGATCGTTGCCGCAATCGAGCCCGTTGCCCCCGCGAGGGCGCATCCCACCAAGAAGCGGCGGCTGGAGTTGACGAGTTGCAGAGGGAGAAGGAACAGCGCCGGCGCTTTTACAGCAGCCGCCAGCACCCAGAGCCCGCCGGCCCCGGCGTCCCTTCGTCGTGACGCGAGCGCGAGCGCACCGAGCATCAGCACTAGCATCAAGACGTCGTTGTGTCCGCCCCCGGCCGAGCTGACTGCAAGCAACGGGTTCCAACCGACGAACGCTGCGGCGAATACCTTCCGCCGAGCGATGAAGGCGGCGAGCAGCGTCGCCGCGATCGCGGCCAGCGCGGCGACGGATCGGAAAATGAAGGCCACCGCCTTCGCCGAGCCGTGCGTTGCACGGTCCACTCCGACAGAGAATGCGGTGAAAGCGGGACCGTAGACGGAGGTCGTCTCCCGCCAACCAGGCGCCACGGCACGGGTTGCCGGATCGGACGGGAAGCGGGCGGGAGGCACGCTGTACGGATCGCTGTCGTGTCGCGACACGATGCGGCCGTAGGCCCAGTAGCTGTACACGTCATGCGAGAGCAGCAGCGGGCCGGCCAGCGGAATCAGCTGGATCGCTGCTGCGATCGCGCAGACCAACGTGAGACGGCCGCCTCCGCGTCGAAGTGTCACGAGAGCGCCGGCGTACAACGCGAAGGCCACCGCCAGCGCGACTATGAAGACGATGGCCGCGGCGTCGCCGCGCTCGATCCCGCCCGCGGGAATGGGCGATCCCCGCGTAGACGCAGCGACGATTGCCGTGGCGAGCGCGGCGGCGGTTGCGATGCCGAGTACCGGGGACCGCCGGCTCAGCCCGTACGAGGCGCCTCGGTGAAGGTCGCTCAACGCAGGCATTGCGCTCAGCCGCGCTTGTCCGCGTGGTCGGTAGCGGGCCGGGTCAGCAGCGCGGCGCCTAAGACTACGGCGATGAAGGCTGCAACGCGCGCGACCCCGAGCGCGCCCCCGGGCAAAGGCTCTCCGAAGACGACCATCCCGGCTGCGATCGGGAGCGCGTTCGTCCACAGAGTCGCCACGCCGGCGGTCGTCAGCGCACCGCCCCGCTGGAATCCGAGTTGCAGCGCGACGAAGGCGACCCCGTGGCAGGCGAGGAGCGCCGGCACAAAGGCCGGATGGAAGCCGCCGGAGACGGCCGCTTTTGTGCCGACGTCGCCCGCTGCGTAGAGAACCCCCGCGGCCATGCCCAGACCCGCAGCTCGGGTGACGAGGTGAGCCACAGGCCCGGCTGCGAGCGCCGCCACGGCCGCGGATGCGAGCATCCAAATAGCTGCGTCCTCGAGACTGCCGTGCTTCGACGGGGCGACATCACCCGCGAGCGAAATCGCGAGAAGGACGAGCCCCGCGATCGAGGTCGCGACGGCCAGTCGCTCTCTCCGCGAGCGTACGCCCGCGAGTGCTGCGAGAACTGCAAGCCCGCCGGCGGCGCACGCCTGCACGAGCGACAGCGGCGCGAGCGTCAGTGCGACGACATACAGGACCCAGCCGCCGATGCCGATCCAGAAGCCGATGAGCCAGCGGCGGTTGCCGACGAGCGTCCCGAGCGAACGCAACGGCCGGCGCAACGAGAGGCGTGGCAGCGACGCCGCGGCTCCGTGCTGCACGAAGTAGCTCCAGTTCAGCGCGCACGCCGAGGCCAGGGCAAGCACGAGCCCACCTGCCAACCCCCAGGTCACCTGCGATCTCTTCCGCTACAGGACAGATACGCCTCGGGGGCAGGCTCCACAGCCGCGCCGGCGCGTTTCAGACCGTGACCGGCTCTGCTGCCGTCCGCTCCTCTTCCGCCTGACGCTCGTCCACGTAACGCTGCGCGTCGCCGAGTGCTGTGAAGAGGCGGAAGAAGACGGCGATGCAGATCGTGAGGATCCCGATCACGCCGTACACCAACGCAACGTTGTCGGTGGCGCTGATCGCAAAGCCGCCCACGAGCGCGCCCGCGGGGATCGCCGACCACGCGAGCACGCCCGCGATCGAGAGGACCCGCGAGAGCAGGTGGTTCGGAACGATCGCCTGACGCAAGCTGCCGGTGTTGATGTTGAAGAGGATTCCCAACCCGCTCTGCGCGGCCCAGATCGGAAGCGCGATCCAGTACCAGCGCATCCCCGCGAACACCACGATCAGCCCGCCCATCAGCATCAGCGACGTCATCGCGAGCGCGGTGAAGCTGAAGCGTTTGCGCAGTCGGCCGGCCAGGAGGCCGGTGGCGACGACACCCGCGCTGCCGGCTGCGAACAGAACCCCGATCTCCCGCTGGCTTGCACCGAGGCGCACGTCGGCGAAGAGAACGAGCTCCGCCCAGGTCGTGCCGGTGACGAAGTTGATCAGCGCCATCATCAGCGAGATGTTGCGCAGGACAGGGTGTCCGAGGACATAGCGCAGACCCTCGCGAACGTCGTGCAGGATCGTCGTCGCCTCCTTGGGTGTGTCGCTCGCCGTGTTGAAGCTCGCGCGGACGAGCATCAGCGACAACGCGGAGATCGCAAACGAGCCTGCGTCGAACGCCATCACCCAGGTCAGGGGGAAGAAGGAGATGAGCGCGCCGGCGAGGAGCGGTCCCGCCACCTGCGCCGCCGAGTAGGTCGCCTGGATCCGCCCGTTCGCCGTGACGAGGTCGTCCGTCGAGACCAGGCTCGGAGTCGCAGCGAACTCCCCCGAGCTGAAGGCGATGAAGATGGTGGACTGGATGAACGTGACGCCGTAGATCCACCAGACGGTCAGGTGGCCGAACTCCGCGACGAGTGGGATCGACAGGATCACGAGCGCGTTGAGCCAGTCGAGCCCGATCATCGCCTGCTTGCGGTCGACGCGATCCATGTACGCGCCGATGATCAGGCCGAACAGGAGGTAGGGAAGGAAGGTCGCCGCCGTCGCGATGCCCAGGCTCACCGCCGAGTGCGTGAGCTGATACACGAGCAGCGGCACCGCCCACTGCGTGAACGAGCTGCCGAGGTTCGAGATCGTCTGGCCGACCCAGAACTTCTTGAAGTCCGAGCTCACGCAACCTCTCGCAGGATCTCGAGCAAGTTACGCCTTGTCTAGCCGCCGCGCTGCTGGCGCTGCCGCCATTGGTGCAGCACCTTCGACTTGCTTGCGGCTTTCGGCGGCTGTGGTTTGGGCGGCGGGTCGTTCTCTTCGAGCCAATGGGCCGCGGCGTCGTCCGGCTCGAGCCCCACAGCACGCTCGCGCTCTGCGAGCTTCTTCGCGCCTTTGCCGGTCAGCGGTCGTTTCCGGCTCACCTCTGCAGGGTAACCACGGCCGGAGCCGAGCTCCGACCGCATCTACCATCCGTTCGCGAGCGAGATGAGGGGTCGATCGGCATTCACGGCGCTGTGGGCGACAACCGCGTGTGCGGCGGCACTGCTCGGCCTGGCGTCCTCCGCCGGTGGCGGAATCCGTGACGACACCGCGTGGCTGCAGTCGAAGCTCGATGCCGGCGGCGCCATCTTCCTGCCCCGACTCCCCGATGGTCACTGCTATGCGACCCGCGGCCTGTGGGTCTCCCGTGACGATACGACGGTCACATCGGACGGTGCCTGCATCGTTGCGCTCGGTCCCGGGGATGGTCGCCTCCCACGAGGAGATGGAACATTCGTCAAGGCGAACGCCGTCTTCTTCGTCGATCACTCGCAACTGCGGGAGCCGTTGCCGGTCCGCATTGCGATCAGCGGGTTGCACATCACGGTGCCGGCGGCCAGGCGCATGCACGGGGTCAGCGTCCTCGGTCACGAGGTGACGCTGAGCGGGCTCACGATCGACGGTTCGCCGCTCACCGACGTGCGGATCGGATCCGGATCGAAGGGATCCGGAGGGATGACCGGCCGGATCGCGGTGACGGACTCGTTCCTGTCCGGCGGGGTTCGCGACGTCGTCTCCGTCTTCGGGCCTGTGGGCCTTCGCGTCGAAGGCAACGCGCTTTCGGGCGCCCGGGGCAAGACGGCCGCCGGTTTGCACATCCGCGCTGCGGACCGCGGCCAGCCGACACTCGACGTCCACGTCAGAGGGAACAGGATCGCGGCCAACGGCGGGCCGGGAGTCTTCCTCGATCTCGCACCCGCGAACGGATTGCCGGTGTTGGCCTCCGGGATCGAGATCACCGGCAACCAGCTCCGGGGCAACGCGCGCCGCGCGCCGAAGGGGCGGCGGGGCGCAATCGTGTTCGCGGGCGGGCAGAACGACGGCAAGGGCCAGACCGTCCTGCGTGACAACTCCTTCGTCGGCAATCGCGGACTCGCCGTGCTGCGCCTGCAGCGGCCCGTCGCGAGGACTGCGGGTCCCAGGAGCGTTCCGCCGCCCTCGGCGGCTGCAGTTCGTGACGACACGCCCTGGCTACAGGCGCGGCTCGATCGCGCGGGCGGAACGATCTTCCTGCCGAAACTCCCGAACGGCGAGTGCTATGCGACGCGCGGCCTCTGGGTCTCGCACGACGAGACGACCATCACTTCCGACGGCGCGTGCATCGTTTCGCTCGGGCTCGGTCCGGTGCGGCTGCATTCGATCGACGGCGACCCGATTGCCGCGAGCGCCGTCTTCTTCGTCAACCGCTCGAAGGCTGCGAAGGCGGCTCCCTTGGGCGTCACGATCTCGAACCTGCGGATCGTCGTCCCCGAGGGCCAGTCGATGTACGGCGTCGCGATCTTCGGCCACCAGATCACGTTGAGCCATCTGGAGATCGGCGGCTCGCCGAAGGACGACGTCACCATCAGCGGCCGCGGCAACGGGAACTCGTACGCGGGGGACGTCTCGATCCTGGACTCGACCTTCGGCGGCGCGACTCGAAACGCGATCTCAGCCACAGCCGTGATCGGGCTGCGCATCGAGCGCAACACGATCGTCGGCGTGCGTGACTCTCCGCCGGGTCAGCCGGCCGCGGGAATCGACGTCGAGCCCGACGACCGCGGCCAGCCTGCGCTCGACGTGCATATCGTCGGGAACACGATTCAGGACAATGCCGGCCCGGGAATCCTGCTCGAGCTCGAGCCGAACGACGGGGCCGCGGTTGTGGCGACGGCGCTCGAGATCAGCGGCAACACCATCCTGCGCAATTCCGCAAGGTGGACGCCGCCAAAGCGCGGCGGGATCGTCCTCGCCGGGGGCCAGGACGGTGGGCAGGGGACGCTGATCCTCAGGGACAACGTCATCCGTGGCAACGGTGGTCCCGGGATCCTGAAGAGCCGGCTCAGCCTGGTGGTCGACTCTGCGGGCAACGACGTCGGCGGCAACGAGGCGCCGTAGCTCCGACGCGAGCTCGAGGCGTCACCCGAAGCGGGGGTCCTGCATGCGCTCGATCAGTCCGCTAGGCGCTGCGCAGCGGTAATGGCGGGGGCGGTCGCCGGCCACCAGGGTCAGACAGATGTTTCTGCGGCCTCGAATTCTCGTCCTGCTCATCCTTGCCTTCGCGGTGATGGCGAGCGCTCCCGTCGCGTTCGCGCGCGGTGGCAACTACTCCTTCGACGGCGGCACGAGCGCTCAGCGTGCTCAGGTGGACAAAGCCCTCAACGCGAGCTCGTTCGACTGGAGCATCATTCGGGGTCAGGTCACGGTCCACATCGGGCGCTTCGACTCACACGCGGCGGCCGGCGAGATCTGGCTCGACGCTCGGCTGCTCGACTCCGGACGGTTCTCATGGGGCGTCGTCCAGCACGAGTACGCCCACCAGATCGATTTCTTCCTCCTGACCTCGGAGAACCGCCTGGAGCTCCAGCACTTGCTCGGTGCGAAAGCCTGGTGCTGGGACACCTCAGGTCTCCAGCATGCCGACTACGGCTGCGAGCGCTTCGCGTCCACGCTTGCCTGGGCGTATTGGCAGAACGGCGACAATTGCATGAAGCCGGCTTCGAAGCACGACGAGTCGGCCGGCATGACTCCTGCTGCATTCCGCGCGACTCTCGCCCGGCTGCTCAGCCTTCCGTCCCTCCGGCAGCGGTCGGGTCGATGACGGCGGCGGCCTCCACGTTGCTCGCCTCTGCCGAGACGGCATTGGCCGCCCACGACTACGGGCTTGCGATCGAAGTCCTCGTCGGCGGCAGCGCCGAGCTGCGTGGCGACACGCACGCCGAGCTCCGTGCGTTGTTGGACGAGTCCTGGGCGCGGATGTCGATCGGGGATCTCGACTCGGCGATCGTGAGGTTGGAGCGGGCCCGGGCACTGGCCGAAACTTCTGTCTGCGACGACACCGACCGTTCAGAGGTGCTCTACCAACTCGGCTGCTGCCGCCTCAAGTCCGGCGCGGTCGCGAACGCGGTTCGGCTCCTCACCGTCGCGCTTCGCCTTTGCGAAGAGTCACCGACGCTCAGCGACCGTCTGCGAATCGACATTCTCTGCTGGCGCACCCGCTGTTACCGGCGGCAACGCGACTGGGACTCGGCCCGCGCGGACGCGGACGCGGCGATCCAGCTCGGAGAAGAGCTGAACGACGCAGCCCGGCTTGCCGACGCGTATGTGCAGGCTTCGCAGATCGCGGAGCGCACCGGCCAGTTGCTGATGGCGCGCTTCTATGTCGAGCGTGCCCTCGACCTGCAGCGCGACGCCGGGAATCCTCTCGCTGCCGGTAAGGCGCTGAACAACCTTGGCGGCATCCTCTTCCTACTCGGGGAGACCGCCGCAGCAAAGGATTGCCTCACCGAGGCATTCGCGATCGCTCTTGAGCTCGGCAACGAGGTCGACGCCGCCTACGCGGTCTCGTCAACGGCCCAGGTTCTGCTGCGCGGGGGCGAAGCGGGCCCGGCCGAGGACAAGGCCAGGTACGCGCTCGAGCTCCTCGAGGACCGCCCCGACCATGCCAACGAAGTCGGCAACGCAAAGCTCGTGCTCGGTCGCGCGCTGATGGAGCAAGGACGCTTCGACGAGGCGACCGACGAGCTTGCCGACGCCGACGTGAGCTTCGAGCAGATGGATTCGCTCGGACATCGTGCAGCGGCCTGGCTTGCCCAGGGAGACCTCGCCGCACGCCGCGGTCGCATCGAAGACGCTGCCGCTGTTTACCGCCGCGCCGCCGAAGCCTTGCAAGACGTCCGGTTCTAACGAACGAAGGGGGTGAAAGCCATGAAGAAGCTCATCTCACCCAGTCTCCTGCTCGTCCTCGTCGCGGTCGCATCGTTCGTCGCGAAAGCGCGCTACGGCTACGGCTTCCACGAATAACTCTTCCCGGTTTGCGGCGCCCGCCTGCCGGCGGGCGTCTTCCCTCTACCTCTGGAGACACCTGCTGATGCGGCACTCACTTCTGCTTGTCTGCACGTCACTGGCGCTCATGGTTCCGACGTCTGCCGGCGCGGTCACGAACGGCACGTCCGACGGCAACACCCATTCGAACGTCGGAGCGCTCGTCGCCGATCGTCCCGGTTCCGGCCTGACCGTTGTCTGCTCGGGGATGCTCATCGCGCCGACGATCTTCCTGACAGCCGGTCACTGCACCGACGGGCTGACGGCTCCGGTCTACGTCACGTTCGAAACGACGCTCGACAAGGACGGCTGGACGCTGATCCCCGGCACGCCCGAGACGGCTCCCGGCTTCGGGCACGATCGCTCGGATCCGCGGGATCTCGGCGTCGTGTTGCTGGATCACGCGCCTGCCGGCATCGCGCCGGCGCAGTTGGCAAGCGCCAACAGCGCCGAGTCGCTGAACAACGAAACGGTCACGAACGTCGGGTACGGCTATTACGAGCGACAGACCGGAGGCGGCCGGCCGCGGTTCCTCTACGACGGAATCCGGCGAGCTTCGACCTCCACGGTGAAGAGCGTGACACCGTCACTGATCCGCACGGGCTCGGGCGTCTGCTACGGCGATTCCGGCGGACCGCGTTTCGCAGGTCAAATCCTGATTGCCGTGACGAGCAGCGGGGACGCGGCATGCGCCGGAATGAGCACGGGCTACCGGATCGACACACCGGCGGCACGAGCCTTCCTCGGGCACTTCGTCACGCTCCCCTGAGAACGGGAGCGCTTCCTTTCGGGGGAGCGCTCAAGTCGCGTGGCGACCTGACCCAATCGGGTCAGGCGAAGGCGGGCGATCCGCAGCACCATAGTCAGCGGCGGCGGCGGCCCCTCCCTTACCGCCGCCTTTTTCGTACCCGCCCAGCGCTCATTCGGGTGCGGTGACGTCCGCCGGCTGTCGCTCGGGTAGCCAGAACGTGATCGCGGTTCCTTCCGGGCCGCTCTCGACGCGCAGCCAGCCGTCTGCGAGCTCGGCCCGCTCGCGCATTGCCTTCAGGCCGAGATGCCCCGGGCGAATCACGGCGAGCGTCGCTTCCACTTCGAAGCCGAGCCCGTCGTCGGTCACAGTCGCCCACATGCCGTCGTCCTGGGACTCGAAGGTCACCTTCACCCGCGACGCGCTCGCGTGCTTCCGCGTGTTCGCGAGCGCTTCCTGGATGATCCGGTAGGCGATCGTTCGCGCCTCCGCGCCGGGCTCCCGGACAAGGCGGTTCTCGAGCGTGTAGTCGATCTCGAACTCGAGTTTCAGCTGGTCGAGGGCCGAACGGACGGCCGACGCGAGACCGGCGCGGTCGAGCTCCGGTGGTGAGAGCCCCACGATCAGCCGCCGGAGCCGCGCGATCGTGTCGCGGACGCTCTCCTCGAGCTCTTCGGCCAGGCTCACCTGCTCGGGGTTCTCGAGCCGTGCCCCGAGCAGCCCGATCCGGAGCAGGACCGCGGTCATCGCCTGCACCGCATCGTCGTGAATGTCGCCCGCGAGACGTCTGCGCTCTTCCTCCTGGGCGTGCACGATGTCCGCGAGCAGCTGCCGGCGGGTATCCGGGGTCCGCCGAGCTCCCGCGAGCCGCTGGCGCACATCCTCGATCTCGAGCGCGTGGCGCTCGACCATCGTCTCGAGCTCGAGAGCCTGCGGATCCCTTCCTGGATGGGGTCGCCGACGAAACGCCTCGAGCTCCTTCGTATGCGCTTCCAGGATCGTGCCGAGCTCGGTCAGCCGGGCGTGTGCATCGTCGAAGGCCTCCGCGGTCATCTGGAAGGGAGCAAGCGCCTCGATGAAGACTGTCGTGACGCGGGTGACGAACTCGCCGCCGACGACCGGCTGAGGCGGCAACTGCTGGACGACATCGCGGTGCATGGAGAAGAGCACGAGTGGGCCTATCCCTGCCTCGAGCGCCTCGCGCCCGATCTCGTACGCCTGGTGAAGCGCGTCCTCCGCGCCGTCGGACAGGTACGTCTCCAGCGCCGAGCTGTAGCGCTCAGCCAGTGCTGACATGTCCATCATCCCGCCGCTCCACGGTAACGGGCGACGAGCACGAGGGCGTCGTCGTTCCCCGTACGGGCGGTTGCGAGGATGCGGTCAGCGTTCGCCTGCGGCGCGAGATGGTTGAGGAGCTGAAGACTCTGATGCGCGACTCCGTCGGTCGCGAGGATGAGCGTGTCCCCAGCCTGAACCGAGACTTCGGTCGCATAGAGCCGAGGAAGGAGCTGTCCGAGCACGCCGCCCCGCGACGCGAGGACGCGGGCGGGGCTTCTTCCCTGTGACGTGAGCAGGACGCCTCCGACGTTGCCCACTCCGGCCCAGATCATCGTGCCTTGCTTGATCGACGCGAGGCTCATGACCGCGCCGCGCGTCTCCTTCAGGGCGTCGTGGCAGGCGGTGAAGAGCTCGGCCGGATGCGCGGACGGGTGCGCCACGAGAACTTGAAGTGCGGTGCTCGCAGCGGCCGCGGCTTCGGGGCCGTGTCCGATGCCGTCGACCACGGCGAGCAAGACTCCGTCGGAAAACGGCTCGACGGCGACCGTGTCTCCCGACTCGTCCTCCAGACCCCACTCGGCGACCCCGACCTCGACGAGGGGGCCGCCGCGGGCGTTCATCAGCCCGGCGCCCATTTCTTCGCTCTGATCGTCGTTCCGACTCCGACCTCGGAAACGAGGTCGAACTCGTCCATCAAGCGGTCGGTCCCAGGGAGGCCGAGCCCGAGACCGTTCGAGGTCGAGAACCCATCTCGCATTGCCAATTCGACGTTCTCGATACCGGGCCCCTCGTCCTGCGCGACGACCAGCATGCCGTGGTGACTGTTCTCCTGGATCAGGCTGAGGTCGATCGTCCCCCCGCCCGCGTAGACCAGGATGTTCCGTGCCAGCTCGGACACGGCGGTCGCGACCATCGCGAGGTCACCCGACGAGAGCTCGAGCGGCTCAGCCAGGTGGCGCATGCGCTTACGCGCCTCGACGATGTCGGCGTCGGTCCGGATCCAAACCGTTTCAGCCACCGCCCTCGCCGTCCCGCGCGCGTTGGAGCACCGCGAGCCCCTCTTCGAGATCGAGTGCGGTGGCAACGTTGTCGAATGTGATTCCCAACTGAACCATCGAAAAGGCCACGTCGGGCTGAATGCCGACGATGACGGTTTCCGCTCCGCGCATCCTCGTCGTGCCCGCGATCGTCCGGAGCGTCCGCGCCGCGAAGGAATCGACGACGTCGAGCCTGCTCACGTCCAGGATCACACCGCGAGTGCGACTCGACCCGACCAGTTCCGCGAGCTCATCTCGAAGATGTGTGAGATCGCTGTCCGTCAGACCGGGTTGCAGTGACGCGATCAGGTGATCTCCGAGCTTCAGTATGGGTGCCGGCACGACTCAACCCTCGTCGAACGAGCTCGAGCCGGAGGCGTTGTGATTGGCGGTCGTCCGGTAACCCAGGATGCGGTCGGCGACCTCGATGCCGCCCTGCAGGTCCGCGACCGTGTTCAACATCGTCAGGTCGAGGCCGAGCATGACGAGCGTCTGAGCAACCTCCGCGGAGAGACCGGTGACGACCACGGTGGCTCCCATCAAACGTGAGGCTTCGGCGGTCTGAACGAGGTGGTTCGCAACCTGCGCGTCGACGCTTGGGACGCCGGTGATGTCGATGACCACGACCTTGCCCCGCGTCGTCCGGATCGACTGAAGGAGCTGCTCGGTCAACTGACCAGCCCGCTGCGCATCGATGATGCCGACGATCGGCAGGATCAACAGCCCTTCCCGTACCTGCAAGACAGGTGTCGAGAGCTTCCGAATCGCCTCTTGCTGCTTCTTGATCGTGCTCTCGCGCTCGAAGATGTAAGTGTCGATTGCGAGACCGATGTCGAAGAAGACGAGCTTCTTGAGCGAGTCGTAGTACTCCATCGCCCGCTCGGGCTCGCCCTTGTAGGCGTTGACGATCCGTTCTCCCACTGCCCGCAGGTAGCGGCTGTACGCGCCGAGGTACCACTTGACGTCGAGGCCGATGTGCTGGTGGACGGCGTCCATCTTCAGCTGTTCGTTGACGTAGCCCTCGTCGTACTCTCCTTGCGTAAGCCGGAGGAAGTACGCGTGCTGCATGCGCTTGACGTACTCGAGCAACGCGGGATCTTCGAAGAACTTGCTGGTCTCGGGATAGGCGAGGAGGTGTTCGTAGACGTCCTCGATCACCTCGTCCGCCGACTCGCTTGCGAGCTCGTTCACCTCGCGCAGACGCGCTACGTCGTCGGCGCCGAACTCGAGCCATGCCTTCCTCCGGGCGAGCTCGTCCGCGGTAACCGAAAGCTCGCTCGCGATCTCCCCAATGTCCAGGCTGACGCTCAAGGGCGTGACCATGTGGTCTCCCTCCAGTGGCGGGTGTGGAAGAGGAACGAGGCGCCTACGCCGTCAGACGAGCGCTCTCCTTCGCGCGTGACGCCTTCCACGGTAGCCTGCCACGCCAAATCCCGGTGCCACGCCAAATCCCGGTGCCGGGGCTCCAGGTTCAAGGTGAGAAGGCAGCTCCTCGCAGTGCGATCGCGAGCAAAGAGCAGCCCGATCGTTCTGGGCCCCTCGCACAGCAGGTGGACGGTGTCCGCGAGCCTGAGCGCCCCGAGTTCAGGCAGCTCGAGTAGTTGATCGTTTTTGACGCCGCTGAGGACAGCCGCCGGGAGAGGCGACGGATTGAGCCCGTTCACCTCTCGCGCTCGCTGCAGGCCGGCGGGCCCGCTCAAGGGTTCGGCGCGAGTCGAGGCGCCGCGTGACGCCCGGTGTTGCGGTTGGGGGAAGAAGGGTGCGTGCCGACGGTCCACAGGGACGGGTCTAGAGCGCGACGCCGCGGTCGAGACATATGGCAACTATCCGCTTCGCTCGTCAGCAGTGCCAATACCCCTATCGGCCACATCGAGACGCCCTGCCTCTTGATCTGAATCCTGATCAGAATCGGATGCCTTGCGCAGCACCTCTGCCAGGTCGCGCATGTTCTGGATCAGCGACGCCGGCAGTCGTTCCGGGAGCTTCGTCCAGGCGACGACGGTGTCCGGCATGGTCAACGGCGGGTCGAGTGAGCGTGCAACGACGATCGTGCTCGTCTCACTGCCTTCGCCGATCCTCGGCCAGAAAGCGACTCCGGATCTCTCCGCCACTGCGACCATCAGGTCCCGCGCGTTCAACCCGCCGGCCTCCTCCACGCTCTTGAACCGGTAGCCGGCTTCGCCGAAGCTCGTCAGCAGATGGTCATGGAGCGCAGGATTCGACTCACGCGGGAACGTGAGGAGTGTTTCGTCGGCGAGGTCTGCCGGCTCGAGCGCCTCCTTCGCGGCGAGGTGGTGGTCGCGTGGGAGGTAGACGGCCATGTACTCGCCTGCGAACAGCGGCCTCATCTCCAGGTCGTCGTACTCTTCGGCGTAGAAGAAGATGCCGAGATCGAGATCGCCTCTTCGAAGTCGCTGAACCTGTTCGGATGCCACGAGGTGACTAACGTGTGCCTCGAGCGCCGGCTCGATCTCGTGCAGCGCTGTGAGGAACCGGAGTAGCCGCTCGATCGCGAGGTTCAGTGCGCACCCGATGCGGAGCTTCGTCCCGACGCCCCCGGCCTTGCGCGCTTCGGCGAGTGCACGGTCGAAAGCCGCGAGCACGTTGCGCGCTTCCTCTGAGAACACCCGGCCGGCCTCGGTCTGGGTCACGACGCGACTCGTGCGTCTGAGCAGGGAGACACCGAGCTCGTGCTCTAGCTTCCGGATCGCCTGGGAGAGAGGCGGCTGCGCGATGTGGAGCCGTTGAGCGGCCCGTCCGAAATGGAGTTCCTCGCTGACCGCAAGGAAGTAGCGCAGGTGCCGCAGCTCGATCGCCGGATGCGACGATCGTTCACCTGGCCCAGTGCCTGATCCGGTGCGCGCGCTCTTCTGTGGCTCCACCCGTTCCGATGACACGATCGTCAGCAAACCATCTCGCCGCTGCCCTCAGCGAACGAACCAACTATCTGCGGGCAACGACATTGAGTCCAATATGCCGCACCCTCTGCATCGATACAGCCGCCGTATCGATCCTCGCAATGCGCAGGCATCCCACAACCGCTCGCAAGCCGTCGGGGTCGCGTCGGCGGAAAGTCAAAGGGGTGAAGGACGTTCAGAGCCATGCTAATGTCCAGACCGACTGGTCTACTCGATAGTAGCCAAGCGCACACGCCCTAAACTGGCTGAGTGGGCTGGGCTGGGTGGCCTAGTCGTCCGGAGAGTCACTAAGTGAAGGTGAGAAGAAGGTGAGCGCGACCGAGCCCCGTCTCGTTCATGAGGCGCTCGTCTATTCGTCGGATGAGGAGTTTCTCGAGCGGCTCGTCCCGTTCCTCCAGGACGGACTCGCCGCGAGCCACTCGACGATGGTCGTGCTATCGCCGAACAAGAGCGCACTCCTGCGCGAAGCACTCGGGCAAGACGCGCAGCGTGTCTCGTTCGGCGACGCGAGCACGATATACCGCCGCCCGGCGCACGCGATTGCCGAGTACCGCCGGCTCCTCGACGCGGAGTTGTCACGACCCAACATCGAGCTCGTGCGCGTCATCGGCGAGATCCCATTCGGGCCGACCAGCGAGGGACACGCCGAGTGGGCACGGTACGAATCGGTGTTCAACCGAGGATTCGCCGCCTACCGGTCATGGGTCGTCTGCGGCTACGACACGCGGGCACTACCCGAGCAGATTGTCGCCGACGCACTCCGCACGCATCCGATGGTCTCGACCCGCGGCCACCGCGACACAAACGCCGGCTACATCGAGACCGACGAGTTGGTCGAGCGGCCGGTCAGGCGCGAACCAGAGCGCGCCGACGTTGCCGGCCACCCGCTCTCGCGGCTGACAGTCACCAAGGAACGCGATCTAGCTGAGCTGCGCCGGGTCGTGGCCGCCGCGGCGCGGGCCGCGGGGCTCGCGTCCTCGATCGTTGACGACGTCACGCTTGCAGCGGCCGAACTCGCGAGAGATGCACTCAGCGATGCCCGCGGAGAAGCGAGCGTAGAGGTCACTCGCGACGGAGTGCGATGGCACTGCGACGTCACGGACCGCGAGTCCACCGAGACCGCTTGCGGTGAGATCGGACTTTCGATCGCACGCCTGATCAGTGAACGCGTCGAGTTGGCCTCTTGGGGCGGCGCACACACGGTGCGCATGACCTTCGAAGTGGCTGGAGGCGCACGACAGAGGATCCTCGACGCGGCCTCCGAGCTCTTCTACCAGAATGGGATTCGCGCAACCGGCGTCGCCTCGATCATCTCGCAGGCGGGCGTCGCGAAGGCGACGTTCTTCCATCACTTCCCCGCCAAGAATGACCTTGTCATTGCCTGGCTGCAACAGCCGGCGAGCCGGTGGTTCGACCGGATACGAACCGAGCTCGACGCCAAGACAGAGTCCCCGGCGAGCAAGCTGCTCACCTTCTTCGACCTCTTGGGCGAATGGTTCGCACAAGACGACTTCCGCGGTTGCGCCTTCCAGAATGCGGCGGCGGAAACCCCGGCGGCCGCTCATGCCCTCAGGCAGGCAACCCATGACTACGCACTCGAGATCCAGCACTACCTTCGGCGAACAGCAGACGACGCGGGGCTCTCCAACCCTGCCCGCGCCGCGAAACAACTGCACCTACTGGCCCAGGGAGCAATCGCCACGGCGGTCGCCATGCGATCTCCAGACGCAGCAGAAGTCGCACGCGCGGCCGCCAAGCGACTCCTGACACGGCCAGAGCGATCGCCCGCGTAAATACAAGAGATCCGAAAAGGGTGATGTCCTCGACCAGGTTCGGGGATGGGGGCCCGTGAGGCAGGCCCCGATGTTCTCTATGAAAGGTCGAACTGTGATGAACCTTGAACTCGCCAGCCGTCGACCTGCGCGCGGGGCGGCAACTCCATCCGCCCCGTGCAACCCGTTCAGTCAGTCAGACAGAAGGTCACGATGCGAGAGAGCCAACTGCAGTGCATCCCTAAGCTCGACCAGGCTGAACGGCTTGAGCAGATACGTGCTCGGCCGCAGAACCTGAACCTCCTCCCGGACGGGCTCGTGGATGCTGGCGCACACGATCGGGAGGTCCGGGTGAACGAGCCGCAGCCGCAGGGCCGCTTCGAACGCCTCGGGGTAGGCCGGCTCGACCAGGAGGACGTCCGGCTTGGCAATGGCGCCGCCGTCGAAGAATGCTGCGTCGTGGCCCAGGCCGCGGATGACTGCCGCGTACAAGGGCCGAATTTCTTCGTGCGGTTCGATGATCAGGAAAAGGGCCATGGGCACGTTCTCGTAGACCAGCGGATGTTTTCCAGGGCTGCTTGCGTATGAGGCTCGGATGACACGGGCGCGCGTTCTCGTCATCGATGACGACGGCGACATCCGTGCTCTCGTGGCCGGGCTGCTGGAGCGCGCCGGCTACGAAGTGAACGAGGCCTCGGACGGGCGCGACGGCTTGCGTTCGGTTTTCTCCGACCGTCCCGACCTGGTGCTCCTCGACGTGACCATGCCCGGCCTCGACGGCTGGGCCGCACTCGAGAGGATCCGCGAGCTCACCGATGTGCCGGTGCTCATGCTCACCGCGCGTTCCGACGAGCTCGAAAAGGTGCGGGGTCTGAAAGCGGGAGCGGACGACTACATGACGAAGCCGTTCGGCCGTCAGGAGCTGCTCGCCCGCGTGGAGGCGCTCCTCCGTCGGAAGCGAAGCGCGCAGGGGGAGTTGCCGACCGTCTACGCCGACGATGCCATCACGGTCGAGTTCGCGCAACGTTCCGCCCAGTCGGACGGCGTCGACCTACGCCTGACACCACTCGAGTTCAGGTTGCTGAGCGCCTTCGTCCAGCATCCGAACCAGGTCCTCAGCCGCGAGCAGCTCCTCGAGCTCGCGTGGGGCGATCCCTACGGTGTCTCGGAGGACCAGGTCAAGCTGTACGTGGGGTATCTGCGCAAGAAGCTCGGGATGAATGTCGGAACGGAGTCTCCGATCGAGACCGTGCGCGGCTTCGGTTACCGGTACCGGCCCGTTCGGGTCTAGCTCGCAGCGGAGCGTTCGAGCAGCGCCTGAACACGCGCCTGGAGGTCCTGCGGGCTGAAGGGTTTCTTGACGTAGTCATCGGCGCCGGCCTCGAAGCCGCGTGCAACGTCGACTTCCTGCGCGCGTGCAGTGAGGAGGATGACCGGAATGTCCTTGGTCGCCGCCTGCTCCCGCATGCTGTGCGTGACCTCGAGCCCTGTCGCCTTCGGCATCATCATGTCGAGCACAACGAGATCCGGCAGGCGCGTTGTCGCGAGCAGGAGCGCCTCTTCCCCATCGGCCGCAGTGATGACCTCGTAGCCCGCGCGCTTGAGGCGGAACGCCACCAGGGCGCGGATGTCCTCCTCGTCGTCTGCCACGAGTACGAGGGGTGTTTCTCTGTCGGTCATGCGGCAACCTCTCTTGATCGGGGAATCTACTGGAGTAGACCCAGCCGAAGGGCTATCGCCACGGCCTGAGTGCTCGTCGTTGCCGAGAGCCGCTTGCGCACCTTCTGGAGATGCGCTCGAACGGTCTCGGTGCCGATCGACAGCCTGCGCCCGATCTCTTGCTGGCCCAGGCCTTCGGCGACCAGTTCGAGGACTTGTTGTTCCCGCTTGGTCAGGGTGACGTTTGCGGAGCGCGAGTCCGGGGCCAGAAGGGGATCGACGTAACGTGCGCCACTGCCGGCCGCTCGAAGGGCCCGCAGCAGATCGTCGAGTGGTGCCTGCTTCAGCAGGATCGCGCGTGCTCCGGCGCCGAGAACCTCTGCGGCCAGCTCGGTGGTTCCGTCGCCGGTGTACACGACGATGCGCGTGTTCGCGGAGGCTGCGACGATGTCTTTGATCAGCTCGGCGCCGGGGCCCCCGGGCATGCGGTAGTCGAGGACGGCGATTGCGGGCGCGAACGCCCTGACAGCCGCCAGTGCATCGCGGCCGTTGGCACACGCGGCGACGACGTCGTAGCCGTGTTCCTCGAGGAAGTCCGAGACGGCTGCGAGGAGCGCGGGATGGTCGTCGGCGACCACGCAGCTGATGCGCTGTGAGTCCATCCTCTGTGTTCTCGGTCTTGGCAACCTCCCGAGCAATCGCCGATACCGCGAGCAGGGCCTACGCTGATCTGGGGACTCCCCGTCACCCTTTTGGGGGTGACGCCTGCTCGCGGTCGGTAGCATCGCAACGCTGCGCGACCGCGGTGTTCTCTTTTTGAGCAAGGCCGAGAGGAGTGCTCATGGATCGAATCCGCGTGCTGGTCGCGGACGACGAGCCGGCAGTTCGTGGGGTTCTCGCCGAGCTCGTCGAGGCTGAGGGCACGCTCGAGCTGGTGGGCATCGCCAAGGACGCCGAGGAGGCGATCGAGATTGCCGTCCGCGAACGTCCGGACGTTGCGCTGCTGGACGTGAAGATGCCGGGCGGAGGTGGGCCGCGTGCGGCCCGTGAGATCAGGGTCTCGTCGGTCCAGACGAGGGTGGTCGCTCTCTCGGCCTACGAGGACCGGGCCAGCGTGCTCGCGATGCTGAGGGCCGGCGCGGTCGGATACCTGGTCAAGGGAACTCGTGCCGCAGAGATCGTGAAGATGATCCACGACGTCGTCCGCGGCGAAGTCGTTCTCTCGGCCGAGGTGATGGGCGACATCCTCGAGGAGCTCACCGGCAGGTTGCAGGTGGAAGGAGACGAGGAAGAGCTCCTTCGCGCTCAGTCCGCGCGGATCCGTGAGGTGCTCGACGGCGACGGGTTGACGATGGTCTTCCAGCCGATCGTCGATCTCGACGCGGAACTTGTCGTCGGTGTCGAGGCTCTCGCTCGTTTTCCGTTCATCCCCGAGAGGCCGATCCAGACCTGGTTCGCAGAGGCGGCGGCGGTCGGGTTGAGGGGCGAGTTGGAGCTGGCCGCGGTGGCTGCGGCGTTGGCAGTGCTGCCCGAGGTGCCTGCGGACCTCTATCTCGCCGTCAACGCGACGCCCGATACGCTCGCCTCGGACGGTCTCACCGAGCTGCTCGCAACCGCGCCGGCAGGTCGGCTCGTTCTCGAGATCACGGAGCACGCGCCGGTGCACGATTACGAAGCGCTGAACGCGGCCATCGAGCGTATGCGCGGTCGCGGGATCCGACTTGCGGTCGACGACGCCGGCTCAGGGTTCGCCAGCCTGCGGCACATCCTTCAGCTCGCTCCCGACATCATCAAGATCGACAATGCCCTGACGCGGAACGTCTACATGGATCCAGCTCGTCGCGCCCTCGCGGCGGGCTTGATCTCCTTCGCAGCAGAGCTCGGCGCCACCGTCATAGCCGAGGGCATCGAGAATCGGCAGGAGCTCGAGACGTTGCGTGCGCTCGGTGTCCGTTTCGGACAGGGGTTCTACCTCGGCCGCCCTGGGCCGATCGCGGACGTGGTGTCGATCGGCGATCTCGCCTTTTAGCCGGGCGACGGCCTCCGGAGACCGCTCTGCGTATCCTGGTCTGAGTGCACGAGCCAACCAGCAGCGACCCCGTTCGCGCGGTGGTTGCCGACGATCATCCGGCGGTGCTCCGTGCTGTCTGCGACGTGTTGATCGACGCGGGTGTGGATGTCGTGGGGCGGGCGTCCAACGGAGAGGAGGCAGCTGCCAAGATCGAGGCAACGCGACCGACCGTCGCAGTCGTCGACGTCAGGATGCCGCGGCTGACCGGGATCGAAATCGCGGCGCGAGCTTCCCGCACGACCCCCGAGACCTCCGTCATCCTCTACACCGCATACGGAGACAGGGCGCTGCTGACCGAGGCGCTCGACGCGGGCGTTCGCGGCTTCGTGCTGAAGGAGGCGCCGCTCCAGGATCTCACCCGCGCGGTAGACATGGTCGCGGGCGGAGCCGTGTACGTCGATCCGGTCCTGGCGGGAGTGCTCGCGAGCGCGGAAGCGGAACGCATTCCACAGCTCACGAAACGGGAGCGCGAGGTCCTGAGGCTCTTGGCGGACGGTCTGACGAACGAGGAGATCGGCAAGCGGCTGTTTCTCTCGCCGGAAACCGTGCGCACGCACGTCCAGAAAGCAATGCGCAGGCTGGAGGCGGACACGCGGACGCAGGCTGTCGCACTGGCGCTTCGCCAGTCGCTCATCGCCTGACGACCGTCAGGCTCGTGCGGACTGTGGGCGATTCACGAAGACGTTGTCGAGCGCAGAGCGCAGCCCCACGGCCAGTGCGCCCATGAGCACGGCGGCTTCGCCGAGGCTCGAGATCTCGATCCGCGGCGGGTAAGGGATCCACTCTGCCAGCAGCCGCCGCACCGGTGTGAGCAAGAGGTCGCCGTTCGCGCCGAGGCCGCCGCCGAGGACGACGAGCGCAGGATCCGCGACCGCAGCGATGGGAGCGATGTGGGCGGCGATGCGTCGAGCGACCTCCTCGACGACCCTGCGTGCGTGCAAGTCGCCGCGCCGTGCTGCTGCGAAGATCGTCCTGGCGTCGTAAGGAGGAGCGACTGCCGTTCCGGCCGAGCCGGGGGGCGCGATCCGGCTGGCCAAGGTTGCGACCCCTAGCGCCGAGGGGTCGGCGTCCTCTGCCAGGCCGGCGAGCGCCCAGTCCACTTCGCCGGCCGCGCCATGATTGCCGCGGTGCAGCTCCCCGCCAAGCACGAGCCCCATGCCCATGCCGGTGCCGACCGAGAGGAACGCGAAGTCGTCGACGCCGCGCGCGACGCCGGCCCAACGCTCGCCGACCGCTGCGAGATTGACGTCGTTCTCGAGCGTGACCACGCCCCCGAGCAGCTCAGCCAGCTCGCGGCCGAAAGCGCGGCCCTCGAGGCCTGGGATGTTCGGCGTGGTCAGGTGCAGTGTCGACTTCTGCGCATCGATTACCGCCGGCACGCCGAGGACGATGCCGTCGATCCGCTCCGCTGGGAGCGTCGCGGCTGCGATCAGCGACTCGCGCAGCGACGCGATCGCCTGTAGCGCGCCGTCGGCGTCGGCGCCGCGCAACTCGACATCCTGACGTGCGCGCACTTCGCCGGCGAGGTCACACACCGCGCCGCGGAGAAACCGGGCACCGAGGTCGAGCCCGAGGACGTAGGCAGCTTCCGGCACCGGCTCGAAGAACACAGCCCCGTAGCTGGGACCGCCGGGCCCTGCGGCTGCCTCCCGGACGAGGCCGGCGTCGACGAGCGCCTGCAGCGCGAGCGAGACAGTGGGCTTCGAGATGCCCGCCCGCCGCGAGATCTCGGCCCGGGAGATCGGGGCTGCCGTCCTGATGGTTTCCAGGATCGTGCGCTCGTTGAGGTGCTTGAGCAGCGGCGGAGTGGCTCGGGAGGCCGGAGGAGCGGTTTCTGCCATCTCGGCAATAAAGTTAACTCGGCCACCCAGGTTCTCGTCAAGCTTGACTCCATTTGGACTCAGTCGTAGAGTCCTCGTTCGGAACCTTTACGAGATTCAGACGACGATCACCCAAGGGAGGCAAGGGTATGGGACGCGTGGCGATTGGGTTGTTCGTGGCGCTCGTGCTCGGCGCGGCGCTCATGGCGGCAACCGCGAGGACGCCGGCCAGCGCCGGCACGTCCGGCGCGAAGGCCGACAAGATCACGATCTGGGTTGGCTGGAGCGCTGCTGAGCTCAAGGCCTTCAAGGGCGTGGTGGCGGAATACGACAAGACGCACTCCGACGTCACGGTGAAGGTCGTCGGCGGGATCAACGACGACAAGATCACCGCGGCGATTCGGAGTGGCAAGGTGCCGGATGTGGTCAGCTCCTTCACGTCGGCGAACGTCGGCCAGTACTGCAACTCGGGTGCCTGGCTCGACCTGAAACCATTCCTGTCGAAGGACAAGATCGACGTGAACATGTTCCCGAAGACGTCGCAGTACTACACGCAGTACAAGGGCAAGCGATGTGCGTTGCCGTTGCTCGCCGACGTCTACGGCTTCTACTACAACAAGAAGATGTTCAAAGCGGCCGGGCTTACGAGCCCGCCGAAGACGATGTCGCAGTTGTCCGCATACGCGAAGAAGCTGACGAAGAAGAAT
>JALYLY010000081.1 GCA_030773975.1 Actinomycetota bacterium
GCGATCGTCGGGATGTACTTCATCGCGCTGCTCGGCCTGTCGATCCTCACCGGGTACAGCGGGCAGATCTCGCTCGGGCACGGTGCATTCATGGCGATCGGCGGCTACACAACCGCGGTGCTGAGCATCGACGGGGTGTACGGCCATCAGATCCGCGATCTCTGGACGATTCCGATCGCCGGCGTGATCGCCGGCATCGCCGGACTGCTCGTCGGCGTACCGGCGCTGCGCCTGTCCGGCCTCTATCTCGCGCTGATCACCTTCGGGATTGCGGTGTCGTTTCCACAGTTGCCGAAGAAGTTCGACCACTTCCTCGGCGGTACGACCGGCAAGATCCTCAACCTCGCCAAGCCGCCGTTCGGCCTGAACACCACAACGAACAACTGGATCTATTACCTCACCTGGGGCATCGCACTCGCGCTCCTGTCGGCGGCCTGGTGGCTCGTTCGCGGAAAGACCGGGCGCGCGCTCAAGGCGATCCGCGACAGCGAGGTGGCCGCAGCATCGTCGGGGATCAGCCTCGCGAGATACAAGACGCTCGCGTTCGGAATCTCCGCGTTCTACGCAGGAGTCGCCGGGTCGCTGTATGCGATCGCGAACGCCTACGTCAATCCGGACGTCTTTCCGATCATCCTCTCGGTCTACCTCGTCGTCGGACTGGCGGTGGGCGGGCTCGACTCCCTGGTTAGTCTCATCGCGGGCGCCGGGCTCATCTACTTCCTGCAGAACCACGCGGACACCGTGGCGCGCTGGATCAACCATTTGCCGGCGCTGAATCTCGATCCGAAGCAGCCCGGGATCCCGAGCATGATCTTCGGCGCCGTCCTGATCGTCGTCATGCTCCTGCTTCCCACCGGCGCGGGCGGCTTGCTCCGGCGTGTCTTTGGGCCGCTAACAAGTCGGCTATACACTCGGTCCTAGGTGGGAGTGGGCGCGAGGGTTCTCTTTGTGTGCGGCGTTGTCGCCGCGCTGGCAGTGACATCGGCCGGCGCGCGCCCGGTCGTCACTCCCGGTGTGTCGGCAAACGAGATTCATCTCGGGTCGAGCGTCCCTCTGAGTGGGGAGGCGGCGATCGCCGGCAACGTCGCGCGTGGCATCGAGGCGTACTTCAAGTACGTCAACGACAAGGGCGGCGTGTTCGGCCGCAAGCTCACCTTCACGTATCTGGACGACGGCTACGACCCCGGGCGCGCGGTCAACAACACGATCCGTCTGATTCAGCAGGAGCAGGTTCTCGCCGTGTTCAGCTCGCTCGGGACGAGCAACAACTTGGCGGTACGCAAGCTGCTGAACGACGCGAAGGTGCCACAGCTCTACGTCTCCTCGGGCGCGACCACGTTCGGCCGCGACTACAAGAAGTACCCGTGGACGATCGGCTACATCCCGCCGTACTCCGAGGAGGGTGAGCTCTACGCTCGCTACGTCGTCAAGAACATCAAGCAGCCGAAGATCGCCGTCCTGTACCAGAACGACGACTACGGGCGCGACCTGCTCGGCGGTCTGAAACGCGGGCTCGGCTCGAAAGCGAAGTCGATCGTCGCGAGCGTCGGCTACGACCCGACCTCGGCCGACGTCCAGCCGCAGGTGACGCAACTGAAAGCCTCGAAAGCCAACGTCCTGATGGTCTTCGCCTTCGGGAAGTTTTCGCTGCAGGCCTTCAACGCCGTCTCACGGCTCGGGTGGAAACCGCAGATCTTCGTCAACGACGTGTCGTCGGCGTCCGCGTTGATGGCGATCGTCCCTCAGAATTCTGCAAACGGCTCGATCTCGATCGTCTTCGGCAAGGATCCCGCGTCGCCCCTCTGGCGTAACGACAAGGGCATCAAGCTCTTCCAGTCGATCCTCAAGAAATACGGGTCGAGCATCAGCTCACGGGACCTGAAGGACGGCTACTTCACCGCCGGAATGGCGACCGCCTACACGATGGTCGACACGCTCAAGAAAGCCGGGAGGAACCCGACTCGCCAGGGCTTGATGAACGCGGCCATTCACCTGAACGAGAAGGGCAATCCCTTCGTGCTGCCGGGCATCGTCCTCCACACGACACCGTCCAGCCGGTTCCCCCTCACCCAGGTGCGCCTGCAGCGCTGGTCGGGCAACGCCTGGCATCCATTCGGCAAGCTGATCTCGGCCAAGCCCTAAGAGCTGCAGGGCTCGGGCTGGGTGCCGGCAATCGCCTCCAGGGCGCGGGTAGCGGTCACGGCGAAGTTGAGCGACACGATCCCAGTGCGCCGCACCGTCAGCTCCGTCATGCCGTCGGGAGCACGCGTCAAGCAGCCCGCCCGCGTGTGCCAGTAGGGCGCGTACGTCACGTTCAGCCGGTACTTGCCCTCGACCGGTACGGCGAGCTTGATCGTCGAGTACCCCAGCGCGAGGACGTGGGCCGGCGCCGAGATCAGCGGACGCGGGGAGGGAACCTCGAAGATCGTGGTCGTCGGCGTCCGGTACACGGCCGCCAGTCCCGAGCGGCCGCTTCTCAGCAAACGTGCCTCTGCACGCGCGCTGTAGTCGGGCCGCGCCGAGGTGAGGACGACATAGCGGACGCTGACCCGCCGCAGCCATGCGACGTATGCCTTGGCCCCGAACTCCCCATACAGCACGCGATTCTGCGGGAAGTCCTCCTGGCGGAACCAGCCACGTGCAAGCGGGATCTGGGCGCGGGCGAG
The DNA here is from genome assembly GCA_030773975.1 of Actinomycetota bacterium. Classification (GTDB taxonomy): domain Bacteria; phylum Actinomycetota; class Thermoleophilia; order Gaiellales; family Gaiellaceae; genus 3-1-20CM-4-69-9. The sequence continues at coordinate 2,667 of JALYLY010000081.1, forward strand.
GAAATCCGCCGGCCAGTGTCCCGCCGTGTCGACTGCCTCCACGCGGTACGACGGACGGAGGTTGCGTTTCAGGTAGTCGATCGTGGGCGACCAGTACGCCGCGTGCGCCGCCGGGTCGTTGACGCCGTGGATGAAGCTGGCCGCGAGCGGGGTCAGATTCCACGAGAGCGCGAGCACCAATGCGACGGCGCACAGGAAGCGCGGCTGCCAGCGCCGGAGCGACAGCGTCAGGATCGCGATCGGCGCAGCGACGAAGCGCAGCCGCGCGATGTTCTCTCCGACCGGTGACGAGATCGCGAAAGCGGCGGTGCACGCGACGAAGTACACGACGTAGGTCCAGCGAAGCATCCGCGCGGCCGCGATCTTCCAGGTGAGTACCACTCCCGTCACGCAGAAAGCGCCTGCCGCGAGGAATTCCTCGAGGGAAAACGGAAACGTGCCGCGGCCCGGGAACATGCGCCTGAGCAGGAACTCGAACGCGGCGATCGCTCCGATGGCCGCGGCGGGGGCGACGAATCGCCTGTGCTCGCCGCGCCGTGCGAGCGCCACCCCGGCCAGGAGGACGACGAGCAACAGGAATGCGAGCGGGCTGGCGGCCAGCGTCAGGACGGTGAAGCACGCAAACACCCACCGGCGGTCCTGTTGCAGCGACCACAGCGCCAACAGCGCGAGGGTCATCCCGAGCATGAACGGATACGCAGCGGAGACGACGAGCAGAGCCCAGACCAGCGCGAACACTCGAATCGCCCACCGGCTGTGGGACTCCCACTCGTGCCGGACGACCGCGGCGAAAGCGACCACTGCGACCGCCACCATGAGTACGGCGAGGAGCTTGATGCCGATCGCCGCGGCCAGCGGGTAGTACAGGACGCTGTAGTTCACGAAGCTGTACCGGCCCGCGTACCAGAAGTTGTTCCAGAGCACGAAGCCGTGCTCGATGAACAGCGTGCGCTGGTAGACATGCGCTGCGAGATCGGTTCCCGGCGGCCCGAGCCAGACGAGTAGCGCGGCGAGGAGCCCTGCTGCGGCGGCCGGGCCGAACAGATCGGCGCGCGGGCGAAGCCAAACGGTTCGCATTAGCGCATGTTGCCCGTATGGCCGAGGGAGTATCTCCCCGGCTGCGGCCAAACAGAGAGGCCGTGGGGGCTGGCGCCTACCGGGATGCGGGCAATCAGCCTGCCCGTCCGGGTGTCGAGGGCGTAGACCGCCGAGTTGTAACGTCCGGATAACCAGAGCACCTTGCCGTTCGCAGAGACGTCGCCCATGTCCGGGCTGCCGCCGCCGGGGATGTGCCATTTCGCAATCACCTTGCGCGTGCGGAACGAGATCACAGACACGCTTCCCTCGTTGCGGTTGGCGACGTAGAGCACCTTGCCGTTGCGCCCGACGACGAGCCCGTGGGCTCCGGCTCCGGTGTGAATGAAGCCGATCACCTTGAAACGGGCCGGGTCGATCTCCCACACGCCGCCAGCAGCGAGGTCGGCGACATAGAACGCCTTCGCGTCGGGTGAGGAGCGGACGTCTTGCGGCACCGAGAAGGGGCGCGGAAGCGCGCGCACGCCCAGGACGCGGAAGCGGCGGACGTCGACCTTCAGCAAGCGGCCGGAGAACTCGCAGCTCGCGATCACGTACCGGCCGTTCGGGGAGAAGTCCATGTGGTTGACGCCCGCGCAGGGAACGGTCAGAGCGCGCACGAGGCGGAAGGTGTGCGCGTTGCGGAAGTCCAGGCGATGTAGCCGCTCCGCGACCACGATCGCGTACCGGCCGTTGATGGTGAAGTAGAGGTTGTACGGATCGTCGACCGGAAACGGCTTTCCGGGCCGGCCGGTGAGCGGGTCGATCGGCGTCAGTGTGTTACCGACGTCGTCGTTGACGTAAAGCGTCTTCAGGTCGTGCGACGGCGTGACGTGCTGCGGCAGGGCGCCGACCGGGAAGTGATCGACCACCTTGTAAGTGCGCGGGTCGATTACGTCCACGGAGTCCCCGGCGCTGTTGGGCACGTAGACCCGGGGCAGGGCCTGCCGCGCCGCCGGGCTGATCATCCCGGCCTGGTCGTAGGCGTACAGGTCGAGTGGGCCGACATGGGTAAGGCGGCGCTGGACGGGTTTCGACTTCTTCGGGTGGACGGGGGTCGGCGTGAGGCTCGCCTTGGCGGGCGGACTGTCACCCCCATCCCGGTTCCAGACGATCAGGCCGACTCCGGCTCCGATCAGAGCGAGCGCTGCGACGTACGCAACGCGCATCCGCCGCCTGGTCCGCCGTCTTGGCCTGGTCGTCACCGGCCGCCATGATGGCATGGGCTCCCACGGGAGCCGGGCATTCTTAACGTTGCTCTCATTTCGTGCCGATAGCGTGGATGACGTGGTAGGCCAGCACACCAGGACACGCTTCTTCGACGAGCTTGCGCTCGGCCAACTCGGTCCCATGCGCCGCAACTACGCCGTTGGGGCCGTCCTCTTCCTGGCCGCGGGCGTGGCGATCGGGGTGACCCGGTTGGGTCGGGGGACACTGAGCAGCGCCGTGGCCGATCTGGGCCGTGCCCAGCCCGGCTGGCTCGTCGCTGCAGCATCCTTCTTCGCCATCGGCCTCCTGGCCTCGGCGGCCGGCTGGCGCGTCGGGCTCCGAGCGTGCGGCGGCAGCGCTTGCCTCACACAGATCTCCGCCCGGTACACGATCGGCTCACTCGTCAACTCCCTAGCGCCCGCGCATCTCGGCGGAGCGGTGCGGCTCGGACTGCTGTCGCGCACACTTCCCGGGGACGACCGGCTCTGGCGCGCGGGTGGCATCGCCGCTTCCGTCGCTGCTGCGCGCACGCTCGTCCTCGCTGCGCTGATCGTTCCGGCTGCCACGGTCGGCCGGATCCCGCTCTGGCCCGCACCTTTGCTCGCTCTCGGTGTCGTCGTCGTGCTCGCCGTCGGCACGCGCCTGAGTGCCAGGACCGCAGGCCGGATCGGCAGCCTGCTCCAGATTTTCCGCTCCATCGGCCGCTCACCCCGCGAGGGCGCTGCCCTGTTTGGCTGGATCGGGTGCTCGTGTGTCGCCCGTGTCGCCGCCGCCGTCGCGATTGCAATGGCACTCGGCGTCGCCCACCCCATCTGGGTGGCGGTCGTCCTGTTGGCGGCGATGGCGCTCGCAGGTCTGCTGCCCCTCACTCCCGGGAACTTCGGCGCCGGTGCCGGTGCGGCCACGCTCGCCCTGCACGGGACGGGCGTCGGTCTCGGCGCTGCCCTGGCGCTCGGGTTTGCCTTCCAGGCCGTCGAGACGTTCGTCGGTGTGACGCTCGGTCTCGGCGGTGCGGCCATCCTGGCCGCTCCCGGGACGCCGGCCCGCCGCTGGTCGATGGCCGCGGCTGGTGTTGCAGCCGTGCTGGTTGCAACGGCGCTTGGCGTCGTTTCGATCGATTTCTGAGTTTCCGTAGCCCCGGCGCTGGGGTCTAAGCTCCATTGATGGAGCTCCTCGTCCGGCCGCTCGATGAGCTCTGTGCGGAAGCGCGGGCGTTGCGCGCGGAGGGGCACGGCCGGCTCGTCACGTACTCGCCGAAGGTCTTCATCCCGCTCACGAAGCTCTGCCGCGACGTGTGTCACTACTGCACGTTCGCTCGGCCGCCGCGCCGGGGCGAGCCGGCGTATCTGAGCATCGACGAGGTTCTCGACATCGCTCGCGCCGGTGCCGCCGTGGGCTGCCGCGAAGCGCTGTTCACCCTCGGGGACAAGCCGGAGCTGCGCTACCGGGTTGCGCGCGAGGAGCTTGAGGCGCTCGGGTGCGAGACGACTCTCGAATACCTGGCTCGGGCGGCGGAGGCTGTGCTCGTAGAGACAGGCCTCCTGCCACATCTCAATCCGGGCGTGATGACGAAGGGCGATGTCCACAAACTTCGCCGCGTCAGCGCGTCGATGGGCCTCATGTTGGAGACGACCTCGCCGCGTCTTTCGGAGCGCGGAGGGCCGCATTTCGGCTCACCGGACAAGCTCCCCGACCGCCGTCTCGAGACGATTGCGGCAGCGGGGGAGGAGCGCGTTCCCTTCACGACGGGGCTCCTGATTGGGATCGGCGAGTCGCGCGCGGAGCGCATTGACGCGCTGCTTGCGATTCGCGAGCTTGCCAAGCGCTATGGCCATGTCCAGGAAGTGATCGTCCAGAACTTCCGGGCAAAGCCCGGGACGCGGATGGCCGACGCGTCAGAGCCGAAATTGGAAGAGCTGCTCTGGACGATCGCCGTGGCGCGCATCCTGCTCGGCCCGGACGCGCATCTCCAGGCGCCGCCGAATCTTTCCTACGACGACTTTCCGCGCTTGCTCGACGCCGGGATCGACGACTGGGGCGGCGTCTCGCCCGTGACGATCGACTACGTGAACCCCGAGGCGCCCTGGCCCGAGCTCGAGCGGCTGCGCAGGGCCACCGAGAGCCGCGGGCTGGAGCTGGCGCCTCGCCTGCCCGTCTATCCCGAGTGGATCGCCGGCGAATGGATCGACTCGGGCGTCATGCCGTCGGTCTTGCGCTCCTCGGACTCGCTGGGGCTGGCGCGGGAAGACAGCTGGTCGCCGGGCGAAGACGTGTCGATCCCGTTCTTTCCGCGTGACGCCCTGCCGATCGACACCCGCGCCGAGCTCGGGGAGGAGGAGATCGCGCGTCTCTTCCGCGCCCGCGGCCACGAACGCGACCGGGTGCTTGCCGCGGCGGACAGCCTCAGGCGCGAGGTGTGCGGCGACGAGGTCAGCTATGTCGTCACGCGCAACATCCAGTACACGAACGTCTGTTACTTCCGCTGCGGCTTCTGCGCGTTCTCGAAGGGGAAGCTGGCCGCGAACCTGCGCGGCGCGCCGTACTTCGTGCCGCATGAAGAAATCGTGCGGCGCTGCGAGGAGGCGTGGGAGCGCGGGGCGACGGAGGTATGCCTTCAGGGCGGGATCCATCCCGCGTTCACCGGCGACTACTACCTCTCGGTCGTCCGGGCGATCAAAGCGTCGGCTCCCGGCCTGCACGTGCACGCGTTCTCCGCACTCGAGATCTGGCAGGGGGCTGCGACGCTCGGCCTCGCGCTCGAGGACTACCTCGCCGAACTGCGTGACGCCGGGCTCAGCTCCCTGCCCGGGACGGCGGCCGAGATCCTCGACGACGAAGTCCGGCGCGTGATCTGCCCGGACAAGGTCACGACCTCGCAGTGGCTGCACGTGCACGACGTCGCGCACCGGGTCGGTCTCCGCTCGAACGTGACGATGATGTTCGGCCACGTCGAGGGCCCGCACAACTGGGCGCGTCACCTCTTGCACGCGCGCGAGCAGCAGCGTTCGAGCGGCGGCTTCACCGAGTTCGTGCCGCTGCCGTTCGTGCACATGGAAGCCCCGATGTGGTTGCGCGGCCAGGCCCGCTCGGGCCCGACCTTCGGCGAGACGCTGCTGGTACACGCGGTCGCACGGCTCGCGCTGCATCCGTGGATCACGAACATCCAGGTCTCCTGGGTCAAGCTCGGAGCGCAGGGCGTTGCTGCCGCGTTGCGCGCAGGTGTGAACGATCTCGGCGGCACTCTGATGAACGAGTCGATCTCGCGGTCGGCCGGCGCCGAGCACGGGCAGGAGTTCCCGCCGGAGTCGATGGAGGAGCTGATTCGTTCGGCGGGACGAATCCCGCGGCAGCGCACGACGCTCTACGACGACGCGCCGGAAGAGCGGCGGCTCGCCTCGTTCGGCGCGGCGCCGCTGGCCGAGCCGTGGAATCCCCCCGTGAAGGACGCGCGCCTCGTCGCGCCGCCCCGGCTCGTCCGGCCGGGCTTCGCGGCTTAGTGCCCCTACCAGCATCCCTGGCAGGGGCACTAGGTTTCGAACGCGAGCAGGTCGTCCAGCGACTCGCGCCTGCGGATCAGCTC
>JALYLY010000082.1 GCA_030773975.1 Actinomycetota bacterium
CCGCTGGCCGGCTTCCAAACCCTGCTCGGACTCGGAGCCGACCGCGAACCGACCACCTACCGCCAAATCACCCGACCCCAAAAGCCGCTCGCGGAGCAAAGCGGATAAGCAAGAGCTTCGCTTTCGCCCGGGGTTTGTAGTTGCTCCGGCGGCGTCCGCGCTGCCGGGTAGGTTTCCTGGCGCGTGAACCTACGCGCCATCAAGCTGCGCGGCTTCAAGTCGTTCCCTGAACCGGTCGAGATCCGCCTCGAGCCGGGCGTCGCCGTGGTCGTCGGCCCCAACGGCTCGGGTAAGTCCAACGTCTCGGACGCCATCGTCTGGGCGGCCGGGTCGATGGCTCCTTCGGAGCTCCGGGCCGAGAAGCCGGACGACGTTCTCTTCGCGGGGGGCAGCGGCCGTTCTGCCGAGGACTTCTGCGAGGTCGAGCTCCTCTTCGACAATCCGGACGGCGAGGGGCCCCTGCCGTACTCGGAGCTCTCCGTCGCCCGCAGGCTCCACCGCGGCGGCGAGGGGCAGTACCTGCTGAACCGCACGGCCGTGCGCCGCATCGATCTCGTCGAGCTGCTCGCCGACCTCGGGCTCGGCGGTGGGATGCACTCGATCATCGGCCAGGGCCGGGTGGAGGAGATCCTCGGCTCGAAGCCGGAGGAGCGGCGCGAGCTCCTCGAGGAAGCCGCAGGGCTCGGGCGATTCAAGCGGCGCAAGCATCGCGCCGAGCTCAAGCTTGCGCGGGTCGCGATCCAGGTGGAGCGCGCGCGCGACGTAGAGGCCGAGGTGAAAAAGCGGTTGCGGCCGCTGGCGCTTCAGGCAACCGCCGCGGAGCGCGCCCAGAAGCTGCTCGGCGATCTCGCGTCGCTGCGGGCGCGAGTCGCAGAGCTCGATCTGGCGGACCTGCGCGAGCGACTCGAAGACGGCGACGGTCGACGCACCGCGGCCGTGCTCGCCCGCAAGCACGCCGACGACCGGCTCGACGCGCTCCTCGAGGAACGACGCCGTGCGGAGGAGGAGCTTGCAGACGCTGCCGGCCGGCGTGAGGAGGCGACCGCCACGCTCTACCGCCTGCGCAGCGCACGCGAGCGGCTGGAGCTCCGCCGCGAAAGCGCCGAGGCGCTGCTCGAACGGCTGCGCGCAGAGCTCTCGCGACCGCGACGTGTCCTCGACGCACGCGTCCGCGCCGAACGCGAGGCGCTCAGGGAACAGGCAAGAGTTGCCCGCGACCGTCTGCAGACACTCGAGCGGGCCCTTGCCGAGCGCGAAGGATTGCCGCCGGCGGCGCGTGCGCTCGCAGAGGAGGGGGAGCGGCTCGCGCTGTCGCTCCTCGACGTCGAGCCGGGCCGCGAGCGCGCGGTCGCAGCGGCGCTCGGCCACCGCGCACCTGCGCTCATGGCCGCAGACGCACGTGCCGCGCTCGCGTTGGCGGAGCGCGCGAGGGCCGCAGGCCTCGGCAGCGTCGTAGTCCTGACGCGCGACCCGCGCGAGCTCGTCCGCGAGCTGCCGGTCGTGTCGAAAGAGGAGCTGCTCCACTCGAAGGTTCCGGCGGTGACTCCGGAGGGCTTCGGCTACGACCCCGAGCGTGGAGAGATCTGGTTCGCAGGCGAGACGGCCGAAGCTGTCTGGCTCGAGCTCGAGGCACGCCGACGCGCGCTCGCCGCCGAGGTGGACGAGCTGGAGGCTCGCGTCGACGCCCCGATTCCCGAGGATGCGTATTCCGCGACACGCGATCCGTTGACGGTGACGCTGGCGCGACTCGCCGCGCAACTCGTCGACACGCTCGAGGGAATCGGGGACGATCGCTTCGAGGCGCCGCTGCGCGCGCGCGCCGATGCAGGCGCGTCCCGCACGGGAGGACTCGCGGAAGAGCTGCGCCGACTCGGCGCCGAAGAGGTCGACGCACGCCGGGCCGCAGCCGAGGCAGGCGAGCGCCTGAGCGCGGTCGATGTCGAGCGCGCCCGAATCGAAGCCGAGGCCGACGAAGCACGCCGCCGACTCGAGGCTGCCGAGGCCGATCCTGCAGAAGGAGACGACCGCAACGAGCTCGCCGAGCGCATCGAGCGCCTCGAGCGACGCCGCGAATCATTGGGTCAGGTCAACCCGCTCGCGAAGCAGGAGTACGACGAGGAGAAAGAGCGTCTGGTCGAGCTCTCCACGCAGCGCGGCGACCTGGAGGAGAGCCTGAAGGAGCTCGAGAAGCTGCGCGACGATCTCACGCGCACGGTCGAGCTGCGGTTCGCCGAGACGTTCGCGTCCGTGCAAGAAAACTTCACCGAGGTCGCGGCGACGCTCTTCCCCGGCGGCGAAGGCCGACTTCGCCTCACCGAGCCCGAGGACGAAGACGAGCAGCCGGGCATCGAGGTCGAGCTGCGGCCGGCCGGCAAGAAGGTGACGCGCCTGTCCCTGCTCTCGGGAGGCGAGAAGGCCCTCGGTGCGATCTCCTTCCTGTTCGCGCTCTTCCTCGCGCGGCCCTGCCCGTTCTACTTGCTCGACGAGGTCGAGGCCGCGCTCGACGACACGAACATCGGCCGCTTCGTCGAGTTGCTGCGCCGCTACTCGGATCGCGCGCAGTTCATCGTCATCACGCACCAGAAGAGGACGATGGAGGCCGCGGATATCCTCTACGGCGTGACGATGGGCGCCGACGGGGTCTCGCAGATCGTTTCCCGGCGCCTGCCACGCGAGCAGGCCGCCGCGATTGCCTCGTAGCTGGGGGGAGCTCTTAGGAGAGGAGAACGCGCAGCCCGAGCCCGAGGCTGAGCGCGCGGGGCTCTTCTCGCGGCTGCGCGACTCGCTCTCGAAGAGCCGTCAGGCTCTTACCGCCGAGTTGGCCTCGGCGACATTCGATCCCGGCGACGCCGAAGCGTGGGAGCGGCTCGAGGAAGCGTTGATCCGAGCGGACGTCGGCGTCCCCGCGACGGCCGAGCTCGTGCAGCGGCTGGAAGCGCGCCAGGACCTGACCGATCTCCACGCGGCCCTGGCCGAGGAGATCGCGAAGCTGCTCGGCTCCCCCCCGACGCTCAACGTGCGCGCAAAGCCGAGCGTCCTGCTCGTCGTCGGCGTCAACGGCACGGGCAAGACGACGACGATCGGAAAGCTGGCGGAACGCCTGCGCCAACACGGCCACTCCGTCGTGCTCGGCGCGGCCGACACATTCCGCGCGGCGGCCGAGGAGCAGCTGGAGATCTGGGCCGACCGCGCCAACGCGGACTTCGTCGGAGCAGAGCGCGGAGCGGATCCGGCGTCGGTCGCCTACGACGCCATCGAGACGGCGACGCGCAACGGCCGCGACATCGTGATCGTCGATACCGCCGGCCGCCTGCACACGCAGTCGAATCTGATGCAGGAGCTCGCCAAGGTGCGTCGCGTGATCGAAGGCAAGCTCGAAGGAGCGCCACACGAGACTCTGCTCGTCGTCGATGCGACGACCGGTCAGAACGGGGTGCAGCAGGCGCGCCTCTTCGGCGAGGCGGTCGGGGTCACGGGCGTCGCATTGACGAAGCTCGACGGCAGCGCGAAAGGCGGCATCGCCGTCGCGATCGCGCACGAGCTCGGTTTGCCGGTCAAGCTGATCGGCGTCGGCGAAAAGCTCGAAGACCTCAGGCCGTTCGATGCTGACGATTTTGCGCGGGCGCTGGTCTCGGGTTAGCCGCGCTCGATCGCGAAAGCGATGTTCACGGTCGTCCGATACACGCTGATTCGATCGCCCTCGACTTCTGCGCTCATCGAGACGACCTGCGCGCCCGTGATCCCACGCAGTGTCTTCGCCGCTTCCTGAACCGCCACGTCTGCGGCTTTTGCGAAGCTCTCGGGTGACGAACCGATGATCGTCACTACCTTGGCAACGTTGGCCATTTCAGCTCCTTGTCGTTGGATGCGTTGACGCTTAGCCCTTTGGCGAAAGCGTGACGATGTAACGCTGGATCTGCCCGGGATTCGTGACCCGGATGGTCGCGCTGAACTCGACGTTCACGTCAAACGTGCCTTTCTGTCCAAGGCGGCTTGCACTCGCGAGCGCACGATCCAGTGCCTGGTCCCAGCCCTGAGCATGCGAGGCCGTGACCTTCTTCACATCTACCCTGCCGCTGACGTTGGGCATCGTTCCTCCTGTCTCGGAAACAACTGGACGATAACCCGGTCCGGGGCGCTGCGCCTAGCGCACCGGCGTCGAGGCAAGCTTCGATGCTCTGAGCGCTCCGACCACGTTTCCCTTTTGGTCGTACAGCTGCACGGCTCGTTGCAATGCATCAACGGCGTGATCCTGCGCATCGGACAGGCGCCATGATTCTGCAAGATTCACGATTGCATCGGCGCGCAGGTTCAGGTCATCCGTGAGCCCCGCGATCCCGACCGCCTCCTCCGCCAGGCCGGGGTTCGCGTCGAGGCGCGCCTTGACACCTCGCCAGATGACCTGCGCAGCGATGTTGTCGTCCGCTGCCTCGGCCTGTGCGATCGACGCGAACCTCTCGGCCTCGTCCGTGGCGCCTCGGCGCAGGAGCACGTCGGCGAGCAGGGCGGCCTGGTAACCGACCGAACCGACCGGTTGCATGATCTCGAGCCCTTCTCGTAGCTCCTGCTCCGCGGCTTCGAGGTCGCCGGCGAGGGCCTCGAGTGGGCCGGAGACCTGGGTCAGGCCGGCGACCGCAAGCCGCAGGCCGAGCTCGCGGTACGTCTGCCGTGCGGCAGCCGCGAGCGCCCGCGCCTCTTCGAAGTCGCCGCGCATGCCCTTGAGGCCGGCCAGCGAGATCCCGATGTTCGCCTCCATCACTCGGTTACCCCGTGACAAGGCAAGCATGTCTTCGCAGCGTTCGATTGCCTCCGGCACCGACGCCGGGCCCCAGAGCAGGCTCGTGCAAAGACCATCGACGATGCGCGCTTCCTCGTGGCTGTCTTCGGCCTTGCGCGCATGAATGAGCGCCTGCTCGCTGGCTGACTCCGCCGCCCCGAATTGCGAGCGCATTTGATGGGCGTACGCGATCCGGCGCCAGGCGCGCGCCAGCCCTGCGTCGTCGCCGAGCTCCTCGAAGACTTCGATCGCCTCACGGGAGACTTCCAGCAGCTCGTCCGCGCCGGTATCTCCACCGGACACGTTCTTGCGCGCTGCGCGCTCGATCAGGCCGGACCACTCCTGCTGCCGATCGCCGGCCGCGGCAGCCGCTTCGATCAACCCGTTGAGCAGGAGCTCGGCTCTCGCCACCTCACCGGCCCACCAAAGCGCCATGCTCAGCTCGCGCACGAGCTCAAGCCGTGCGGGATCCTGCTCGGTGATCAATGCGACAGCCCGGTCGAGGAGCGTGAGCGCGGCAGGCATGTCGTCTCGCGCGAAGGCCCGGCGGCCCGCTCCTCCAAGAAGATCGCCGGCTCTGCCGGCAAGCCGTCGTGACGCATCGTCGAGCGGTCCGAGCTGCTCCCGATAACGGAAGGCCTGCTCGAAGTGGTAGCCGACGATCTCGTCGAGCTCGCCCGCGCGCCCCGCATTCGTGCCGAGCGCCCAATCGCCGAAGCGCTCGTGCAGCTGTGCCCGCAACTCCTTCGCAATCCCCGCGTACGCCGCGTCGCGAATCAAGGCGTGACGGAACCGGTACGCGTCCTCCCGCCCGGGCTTGGCCGCGAGCAGATCCTTCCGCGCCAGGGTGAGTAGGCCCGCATCGACTTCCTCGCGCTGCGAGTCGTCGGAGAGTCGAAGGACCGCGCTCCGGACGAACTCCTTGCCCGCGACTGCGGCGCGCTCCAGGATGGCGCGCTCTTCCGGCGGGAGACGGTCGAGCCGCGCGGCAAGCAGAGCGTGAATCGACGGCGGGATCGCGTCGGCAGGTCCGCCTTCGGCCAACATTGCCGCCATCTGCTCGACGTAGAGCGGATTGCCCTCGGCTGCTTCCTTGATCTGACGTCGCGCCGTCTCGTCGAGCGGCCATTCCTGGCCGAGCTCGTCGAGCAATGCGTCCGACTCGGCATCGGTGAGGGGGGCGAGGGAGATACCGGTGGCGTTGGGCGCGGTCAGCCAGCCCTGACGTTCGTCGAGCAGATCGGGACGCGAAAGACAGAGCAGGAGCATGGGTGCGTCGTGCGTCCAGCCGGCGAGGTACTCGAGCAGATCGAGAAACGTCGGCGCGGCCCAGTGGATGTCCTCGACCATCACGACCAGCGGCCGTTCGCGAGCCGCCTCTTCGAGGAGCCGCCGCACGGCCCAGAACATCTCGCCGCCTGCCGCTGACGAGCGGGTCGGACCGATTGCGCTCAGCACTCGCTCCGCGACCAGCTCTCCGTCCTCGGTCCCGGCGAGCAGCTCCCGAATGCCCTCGTCGCTGCCGAGCGCGCCGACGATCTGAACGAGCGGCCAGAAGGTGATGCCGTCGCCGTACGGGAGACATCGGCCCGTGACGGTCTGAGCTTCGTCGCGGACCTCGTGGCTGAGCTCGGACGCGAGTCGCGACTTGCCGATTCCCGCAGGACCGATGACGGTGACGATCCGGCACGTGCGCTCGGCGACCGCGCTCGCAAACGCGTTGCGCAGCGTGCGCAGCTCCTCGGTGCGGCCGACGAGGCGCGCGTCGAGGCGACGCGCATAGGCGGGCGCGCCCTCGATCACACCCAGCACGTTCCACGCGACGACAGGCCCGGCCTTGCCCTTCACAGTCAGCTCGTCTCGCGGCTCGAGCAAAGCGGCGTTCTCGACGATGCGGCGCGTCGCGTCGCCGATCAGGATCTCGCCGGTCCTTGCCGCTTCCTCGAGTCGCTTTGCCACGTTGACCGGATCGCCGGTCACGAGCATCTGGCCGCCGGTGCCGTCACCTGCGACGACCTCGCCCGTGTTGACGCCGACGCGGATGCCGATGCGCACGCCGAGCTCGCGCTCGAGCTCCTCGTTGAGCCGAGCGAGCGCCGTTCGCAGCTCGGTCGCGGCTCGGACGGCGCGCAGGCCGTCGTCTTCGTGCAGATCCGGGATGCCGAAGACCGCCATCACGGCGTCGCCGATGAACTTCTCCACCGTGCCGCCATGGCGTTCGAGCACCTCGGACATGCGGTCGAACCACCGCGACATGACCTGTCGGAGCGTCTCCGGGTCGAGGCGCTCTCCGAGCGGCGTCGAATCGGCCACGTCTGCGAAGAGGACGGTAACCGTTCTTCGGCTTACGGCCATGTCCTGAGTGTAGGACTCGATTCTTGGAGTGCCTAGCCAGCCGTGGCGAGATTCAGCTGTGATTTGACCCAGGTCGCGGTGAAGGCGGCTGCACGCGCAAAGCTCGTGGCGAGCTTGCGCTCGGGATGGTCGGGCACGGCCCAAGTCTGGCCTGGAAACACCCGCAAGTACACTTCCCGGCCGTGTTCGACACCCTTTCAGACAGGCTCCAGGGCGCTCTCGGCGACCTGCGCGGGCGAGGAAAGCTCGACGATGAGGCGATCTCGCGTGCGATGCGCGAGATCCGTCTCGCGCTCCTCGAGGCCGACGTCAACTTCGAGGTCGTCAAGCAGTTCGTCGCGCAGGTGCGGGAGCGCGCGCTCGGCCAGGAGGTCCTGAAGAGTCTGCAGCCGGGTCAGCAGGTCGTAAAGGTGGTCCACGACGAGCTGACCGCCCTCATGGGCTCCGGCAGCTCACAGCTGGCATTCACAGGTCGGCCGCCGACCGTGATCCTGCTCGCCGGTTTGCAGGGATCGGGCAAGACGACAGCCGCGGCCAAGCTCGCGCTCATGCTGCGAAAGGAAGGCCGCAGTCCAGGGCTCGTCGCCGCCGACCTGCAGCGGCCCGCGGCGATCGACCAGCTCGAACAGCTCGGCAAGCAGATCCAGGTCCCGGTCTATCGCGGCGAAGGCACGGATCCGGTCGCGGTCGTGCGCGACGGCGTACGGCAGCTCTCCGAGGACGGGGTCGACACGATCATCCTCGACACCGCGGGGCGCCTGCACGTGGACGAGGACCTGATGCAGGAGCTCGAGCGCGTCCGCGACGAGGCGAAGCCCGCGAACGTGCTGCTCGTCGTCGACGCGATGACCGGGCAGGAGGCCGTGAACGTCGCACTCGCGTTCCAGGAGCGGATCGCGTTCGACGGCGTCGTGATGACGAAGCTCGACGGCGATGCGCGCGGTGGCGCGGCGCTCTCCGTGAAGGCCGTCACCGGCCGTCCGATCAAGCTGATCTCGGTCGGCGAGAAGCTCGACCAGCTCGAGTACTTCCATCCCGACCGGATGGCGTCGCGCATCCTCGGCATGGGCGACGTCCTCACGCTCATCGAGCGTGCTGAGGAAGCGGTCGAGGAGAACGAGCAGAAGGATTTGGAGGCCCGGATGATGAAGGGCCAGTTCACCTTCGACGATTTCCTGAAGAGCTACAAGATGCTGCGCCGCATGGGACCGATCCAGGGCGTGCTGAAGATGATTCCGGGCCTCGGTAAGCAGCTCGAGGGGATGGACGAGGTCGACGAGAAGCAAATGGGTCGCGTCGAGGCGATCATCCTGTCGATGACCCCGCAGGAGCGAGGGTTGCCGAAGGTGATCGACGGCTCGCGGCGCCTGCGCATCGCGAACGGATCGGGAACGACGGTGGAGGAAGTGAACCGTCTGCTGGACGCGCGCAAGCAGATGGAGAAGCTCATGAAGGGCATGAGCAAAGGCAAGATGCCGGATCTCGGCGCCTTGACGGGACAGGCGCCGGCCGCGGCTCCGCAGCCCGGACAGCGAAAAGCGACAAAATCCAACAAACGCAAGAAGCGACAGAAATCAAGGAGGTAGTCGTTTGGCCGTACGCATGAGGTTGACGCGAGTCGGATCGAAGAAGAACCCGGTCTATCGCGTCGTCGTCGCCGACTCGCGCTCACCGCGCGACGGCAAGTTCATCGACATCGTCGGGCGTTACAACCCGCAGCATGATCCTTCGCTGATCGAGTTCGACGAGGACAAGGTGAAGGACTGGCTCGGCAAGGGCGCGTTGCCTTCCGAAGCCGTGGGCAGGCTGCTCAAGATCAGGAATCTCAACAAGTAGTGGCAGAGCTCCTGGAGTACCTGGCGCGGCAGCTTGTCGACGAGCCCGACGCAGTTCGCGTCGAGCGTGTAGACGAGGCCGACGCGGTCGTGCTTCGCCTTCACGTTGCGCAGGACGACCTC
>JALYLY010000083.1 GCA_030773975.1 Actinomycetota bacterium
ACGTTCTCCTGCACCGACAACGAGCGGAAGGCATGGCTGTGCTGGAAGGTCCTGACCAGCCCGTGCCTTCCTCGCCGGCTCGGGCTCCAGCGGGTCACGTCACGGCCCTCCAGTTCGACTGTCCCAGCGCTCGGACGGTCGAAGCCGCTGAGCAGGTTCACCAGCGTCGACTTGCCCGCCCCGTTCGGCCCGATCAGCCCTACGACCTCCCGCCTCCTCAGCTCGAGCGTGACGTCGCGCAGGGCATGCACGCCCTCGAAGGAGCGCGACACGGAGGAGGCCCGGAGTATGTCCCCGGGCCTCCTCGTCGTTTCGTCGCCGCTCGTTTGCGACAAGTTGACCTAGATCTTTGCTACGACCTTGGCCACGATCGTGCCGACGACCTTCGGCACGTTGTCCTGGATCCGGATCACGCGGTACCGGCGACCGAACACCGTGTGGTACTTCGCCGAGAAGCTGACGTTGCCCGAGATCGTGGGCACCTTCTTGAAGTGCTCCATCACCTTCGACAGTGCAGCTCCCTTTGTCGAGCCGTTCGCGCGCTTGATCGCGGTGACGAGACCGTCGATGGCGGACGGGCCTGTGATAAAGCCACCCGTTCCGGCCTTCACCTGCTTTGCAAGTGTGTTGACCGCCGCGCTCGGGTCGTCGCCGAAGCAGGAAGCGAACGTGACGAACCAGTAGTTCGTCACCTTCGGGTTGGCCGGCAGCCAGTACGTGCCGTCGCCGGCCCAGGAGTTGAGGATCGGCGTGTTGTTCCCGAGCGACCGCAATCCGGAGATCAAGGTCGACAACGCTCCGAACGCACCTGCGGTCGACGTGACGATCACATCTGCCTTGACGTCGTTGAGACGGCTGACGGCGTTCTGAACATTGTTGCCGCCAAGCGACTGGTACGTCTCCTTTGCGACGATCTTGCCGCCTAGCTGCTTGAACCGCACCTCGAACGCCTGAACGACGTTCTTGAAGTACACGATGACGGTGTCGGTCGCGAGCGCGGCCGACTTCCAGCCTCTGCTCCACGCGTACTGCGCCATCGCCGAGCCTTCGTCCTGCGCGACGTTGCCGAAGCTGAACGCTAAGCGACCTTTCGAGCCGAACCGTTTCGGGCCCATCTGATCGGTGCCGATACAAGGAGCGATCGCCAGGACACCGCGGTCGATCGCCGCTCTAACCACGGGCGCGGCGAAGTCAACGTCACAGGTCGTGAAGAGGACGTTGGCCTTCTGGCCGAGTAGGCGCAGGGCGCACGCCTTGGCAGTTGCGGGCGCGTTCTCCTGGGTGTCGCACGTCCGGATTTGGAGCTTTCGTCCGTTGACGCCGCCCTTCGCGTTCACCTGGGCGACGCGAAGCTGTGCCGCGGCCAGGGCAGGGCCGTCGAACGGCGCCATCGCGCCCTTGCCGTCAAATGCCCAACCGATGATGATCGGCGCCTTCGCCTGTGCGGTGCGGTGCCCCGCGGTCGCGGCGAGCGCGCTTCCGATCAGGACGAGCGCCAGCAGCCCAGCCGTGGCGAACGCCCACCTCCCTCGAGCTCTCATGTACTGCCTCCTCTTGGGGTCGTCCTCATTCGTCGATTACACGGCACCGGGCGATACCTGGTCAAGGGACGTTTGGATTCGCGCCTCCCACACGCGCTCGAACGCGTCCTTCCCCCTCCGAGCGAGCTCGTCGGCCGGCACATCCCACAGCGAATCGGGCCATTTGTTGCCAAACGTGCCGTTGTCGGAAAAGATCTCGAGGTCGTAGTAGCCGTCCCAGCCTGCGCGATCGAGCGCGCCGAGGATCAGGGGAAGGTCGACGACGCCGTCGCCGGGTAGCACGCGATCGCACCACCCGCGAGTGGGCTCGCTCCAGTCGGCGATGTGGACGCCGACGAAATGGTGGGCATACGTCTCGATGTCCTCGACGAGCCCGGGGGTGTTCCAGACGTGCCAGCTGTCGAACTGGATGCCGAGCGCGGGCCTGTCCGCGTCTTCTAGCAGCTCGACAGCCTCGGAGAGGGACGAGATCGTCGTCCAGTTCTCGCCGCCGATGCGGTTGACCGGCTCGAGACCGATGCGCAAACCGAGTCGTGCGGCTTCCTCGCCTATCGTCTGCAGACCTTCGACGACCGTGTCGCGATCCTCACCCGGCCCGGTCAGGCAGACGACGCTGCTGGGCTTGAACGGGGCGAGACGGTGCAGCGAAGCGCGGATCGCCTCGATACGCCGCTGCGGATCTTTCGGGCCTTCCATCAGCGGCAGCGGCAGGATCGACGGCACCGCGGGAATCGCCGCGGCCGAGCCGAGGCCGCTCGCCTCGAGCTGCTCGAGCGCATCCGCCTCGCCTCCGGCCGGAAGCTTGATCTCCCAGATGCCGATCCCGTCCACCCCTGCGCGGGCGTACGCGCGCACATCCGCCGCGAACGTCGATGCCAGGGTCGTGATCTGCGAGATCGAGAAACGTGGCCGGATGCAGGTGATTCTATGCCTGTCCAGGCCGCAGAAACGCGCCGAGCCGCCCAACCAGCCGCTGCGCCGCCGGGGGCTGCAGGAGGGCCTTCGCGACCAGGGTGCCCGAGCCGGCGCCGAGGCCCGGGCCGGGCCACGTGCTGGCGCCAATCTGGAAGAGGCCCTCGATCGGGGTCCTGTGCCCTGGCTGTCGGGCGAACGGACGCCAGAGGAAGTTCTGGTCGAGCGCGAGCGAGCCCGAGTACGGGTCGCCGTGCTCGAGGTTGATGTTCGCAGCCTGGAGATCGGCAGGTGAGAGCACGACGCGACGCACGATCGAGGACTCGAGGTTCGGAACGTGGCGAGCAATGCGCGCCTGGATCCGGTCGGCGTAGCGCTCACGCAGAGACTCGTCCCATGCGCCGTGTCCGACGTCGAGCTCGCCCGCCGCGTCGCCCTTGACGTGCCAGGGCAACTCCTGCAGCTGGATCCAGAGCATGCCTTTTCCGGCCGGCGCACGAGAGTCGTCGACAGCAAGCGGCTGCCCGACGACGACGGTCGCTTCGGCCGGGAGCAAGCCCCGTTCCGCTTCGTTCACTGCGCGTGAAACGGCGTCGAGCCCGGGGGTGAGATGGACGACGGCCGTCTGATCGAGCCGGTCGTCGCCGTCCCACCGAGGCGGCTCCGACAACGCGAAGTGGATCTGCATCTCGGAGCGGCCGAAGCGAAACCGTTTCCCCGCTTCGGCAATGTCGGCAGGAACGTCGGCGGCGCCGAGCAGGCGTCCGTAGAGCTGCGTGGGTGTCACGTTGCAGATGACGGCTCGCTCCGCCCCGGCGGTGCCGCCGTCGGCGAGCCGCACTCCGGTGGCGCGCCCACGAGTGACGATGACCTGTTCCACGTCCGTGCCGGTCTCGCAGATGCCACCGTGATCTTCGATGAGGCTGACGAGCGCATCGACCAGACGCGCGCCGCCGCCACGCGGAACCGGCATGCCCCCGGCTTCGATCGCGAATGCGATCACGCGGGTCATGAATCCAGACGCGGCAGCATCCGGCCCGAGCCCTGTATGGAGGACCCAGGGCGCGAGCAGACCGTGCGCACGCTCCGAGCGGAACGTCGTCGTCAGCCAGTCGCGGCTGCTCTGGACGACCTCTGCGCCAAACTCGGCGAGACCGCGGCGCCCCAGGCGGCGGTAAGCCTTCGCTCCGAGGCTCAACCCGGCGGGCGACCAGAGCTCGGTGCCGAGCACGCCGAAGACGAGCTCCGCCTGCGCGCCGACGTTCGCGATCGTCTCTCGCCACGCCTCGCCGTCGCCCCCGGCGTGGCGCTCGAGCTCCGCCGCGTTTGCGTCGGTGGACGTCGTCAGGAACGCGCTCCCGCCGTCGGGGAACAGCGTGCCGGTCGGGTGCTCGGTGTTCAGGTATTCGAGGCCGCGTTCGCCGAGCGCGGCGCCGAGCTCGGCATGTGCCGGCCCTCCGACCCAGAGTGGATGCCACGCGCTGAAGACGTCGTGGTGAAAGCCCGGCTCGGTCAGCTCGGCCGTGCGGACCGCACCGCCCAGCTCGGCCTCGCGCTCGAGGACCGCGACGCGCCAGCCGGCCAGCGAGAGAAACGCCGCGCACGCGAGGGAGTTGACGCCGCTGCCTACGAGAACGGCGTCGTAGTCAGCCACGCGCGAGCTCGCGGAACTCGTCGTCGGTCACGAGCCCACGCTTACTCGTTCCGAGCTCCTTCACCCGCGCGAGCAGCTCGCGCTGTGCGTCGTCCGACAGATCGAGCCCGAGCTCTTCGGCCTTGATGCGGATCGAGTCGATGCCGCTCTTCTTGCCGAGCACGATGCTGCGCTCTGCGGCAACCAGCTCAGACGAGTACGGCTCGATTGCCGGGGGATCGTGGAACTGGCTCGCGACCGCACCGGATTCACGGCGGAAGAGGTTGTCGCCGACGAGTGGCTTGAACGGCTCTAGCTCGTAGCCCGAGAGCTCGCGCAGTCGCTCGGAGAAGGCGCGCGCCCTGTCGAGGCGGAGGTTCGTGTCCACGCCGTACAACCCACGCAGCGCCAGCGCGATCTCGGGGAGGTTCGCGTTGCCCGCGCGCTCGCCCATGCCGTTGACGGTGCCCTGGATCCAACTTGCTCCGGCACGCACCGCGGCGAGAGCGGCCGCGGTGGCCAGGCCGAAGTCGTTGTGCCCGTGGAAGTGAATCGGGACATCAGGCCCGAGCCAGTCCTTCGTCCTGCCGACGAGCGCCGCAACAGCCTCAGGGCTGGCGATGCCGATCGTGTCGACAACGACCGCCTCCTGCGCGCCCGCTTCGATCGCCGTCTTGTACACGGTCTCGAAGTACCCCGGATCCGCACGCGTCCCGTCCACGCCGAAGAACGCGACCGTTACGCCCTGCTCGACTGCGAACGAGATCGCATAGACGATTCGCTCGAGCATCGCCTCGCGATCGACGCCGAGCGCCTCCAGCTTAAGGTCTGAGATCGGCGACTCGATCACACTCGCCTGGACGCCGAGCTCGACGAGCGCCTTCAGGTCCGCCTCCACTGCACGGGAGAAGCCCCAGACCTCCGCATTCAGCCCGGCAGCGCGGATCAGCTCGACGGCACGCCAGTCGTCTTCCGAGACGCGGGGGAAACCGGCTTCGATCCGCTCGATTCCGAGCTCGTCGAGTCCTCGCGCGAGCTCGAGCTTGTCCTCGGGGCTGAGGACGACGCCCACGGTCTGCTCGCCGTCGCGCAGCGTCGTGTCATAGAAGCCGACCTGTGCGTCGAAATGGTGCGGATTGTTGAGCCCGCCGGTCCAGAAAGTCATCGGAAGTCGTCCGGATAGCTCGACAGCTTCTCGGGACCGTCAGCGGTGATCAGGAAGTTGTCCTCGATCCGCAGACCGCCTCCGCCCTCCCAGTATGCGCCCGGTTCGATCGCCAGCACCATTCCTTCCTCGATCGTGCCTGTGCCTGCCTGATGTGCGTACGGCGGCTCGTGTGCACGCGCGCCGACGCCGTGCGCAATTGGATGCGATGGCTGACCGGGGTAGCCGGCCTGCGCAAGTCCGTCGCGGATCAGGACGTCGAGCTCCGCGAGACTGGCGCCGGGCCGGCAATGGTCGAGCGCGCGTCCGTAGACGTCGAGCAGGACGTCGAGCAGCTCGCCGTAGACCGGGTCGAGCTTCCCGGGGCACACGTTCTTCGTGTGGTCACACCAGTAACCGTCTGCGCAGACCCAGATCTCGAACAGCGTCGGCTCGTGCTCCTGCGCGGGCCTATGCCCAGTTGCGGTGAAAGTGCGGATCCCCCGCCCCGACCAGACGAGCGAGAAGCCGAGTGCCAGCTCCACCTGCCCCTTCCAGCCGGTACCTTCGCCGTGCACGAACCCCTCCCACAGCGCAGCTGCCTCGCTCTCCTTCATCCCCGGCCGGAGCTCTGCGGCCACGTGCTCCATTGCCGCAGCCGCGATCTCGTTGGCGAGGCGCATCCGCTGGATTTCCTGCTTTGTCTTGAGCGCACGCGCGCGCGCGAGGAGCGGCGTGGCGTCGGCAGCCTGCGGGAACGCGTCGAACCAGGCCTTCGTGAAAGTCGTGGGCTCGCCCACCATCCGGTCGGAGGCCTGGGTGCCGAGCGAGAGCTCGAGCCCCACCTTCGCGTAGGGCCGAGCGGCCTCCACTACGGCCTCGAGCGTGCGCGAGAGGGGCGGACGCGGGTCGTCCGGGTCGTACCCGGACACGAGGACGACGCCCGTCGTCCAAGCGGTCGCGGCCGCATCGGCGGCGGACGGCTCGATCGTGATCAACACCGGCGGCCCCTCGCGGGGGAAAACCGCCGCGTCGTACCCTTTCATTCCCCAGAAGTTCGTCAGATAGAGGACGTTGTCCGGCGCCCTGACGACGAGCGCGTCCAGCCCTTCCTCGGCCATCAGCGTCCGGACGCGGTCGAGCTTGGCG
>JALYLY010000084.1 GCA_030773975.1 Actinomycetota bacterium
TCCGTGGACATCCCGTATGACGCGATCGTGCGGGGCAATCTGATCGAGGAAGCGGGGAAGAGATGAGCCAGGAAATCGTCGAGGCCGTTCGAGACATCGAGCGGGAGAAGGGAATCGAGAGCGGCACGCTCGTCGCGGCGCTCGAGGATGCCCTCCTTGCCGCGTACAAGAAGATGCCGGGAGCCGCGCGCCATGCGATCGTCGAAATCGACGAGCTGGGTGATTTCCGCGTCTTTGCGGTGGAGTTGCCCGCGGACATCGAGGGGCGTCTCATCGAAGAAGCGCGCGAGCGCAAGCTCGAGGAGCTCGAGGCGCTCGAGGTGGAGACGGGCGAGCGCTCGCACACGCTCATCTCCGACGACGACCTCGACGTCGACTGGTCCGATGTGCCCGAGAACCTGATCAAGCGCGAGGACGTCACTCCCGAGAACTTCGGGCGCATCGCCGCGCAGACGGCGAAGCAGGTGATCCTGCAGCGCATCCGCGAGGCCGAGCGCGCGATGATGTACGACGAGTACGTCGACCGCGTGACCGAAGTCGTGACGGGAATCGTCCAGCAGGCCGGCGACCGCAACAACGTGCTCGTGGACCTCGGGAAGGTCGAAGCACTGCTGCCGCGTTCGGAGCAGGTCGACGGCGAGCGCTATGAGCAGGGCTCACGCATCAAAGCCGTCATCACGGAGGTCCGATCGGGCACGAAGGGACCGCAGGTGATCCTGTCGCGGCGCGATCCAGAGCTGATCAAGACCCTCTTCGAGCTCGAGGTGCCGGAGATCGCGGACGGGCTGGTCGAGATCCGTGGCGTCGCACGCGAGCCCGGCTACCGGTCGAAGATCGCAGTCGAGTCGCACGCCCAGGGCGTCGACCCGGTCGGCGCCTGCGTCGGCCCGCGAGGCTCGCGCGTGCGCATGGTCGTGTCGGAGCTCCGCGGCGAGAAGATCGACATCATCCCGTGGAACCCCGAGCCGGCGCGATTCGTCGCGAAGGCGTTGTCTCCCGCACGGGTGCGCGAGGTCTTCGTCGACGACGAGACCAAGGAGGCGACCGTCATCGTTCCGGATGACCAGCTCGCACTCGCAATCGGCAAGGAAGGTCTCAATGCACGCCTGGCCGCGCGGCTGACCGGCTGGAAGGTCGACATCCAGTCCGACACGGAGTTCGCTCAGGCGGAAGCCGCTGCGGCATACGGCGGAGCCAACGAGGGCGAGGAATTCACCGGCCGATGCTCGGCGGTGCTCTCCAACGGCAAACGTTGCCCGAACGAGGCGCTCCCCGGCTCACGTTACTGCGGGCTGCCCGCGCACCAGGCGCTCGCGCTCCAGGACGGCAACGGCTCTGAGGCTGCCGACGCTCCGGCGGTGGCCGACGACGCAGCAGTTGCAGCCGCGGCCGACGATCTCGTCGCGGAAGTTGAAGATGACGGCGCAACCGAGCTCGCAGCGGTCGAGCCCGATGCGGTTCCGCAGCTCGCGGACGCCGACCAGGTGCCGGTGGGGGTCCCGGTCGAAGAGGCGTCCGTGCCTGACGACACCGAGGAGCATCCCCCAGCTGCGTGACCGGACCGATCAGAAGCTGCGTCGGCTGCGGGCGGAAAGCTCCCCAGGGGGAGCTCTTGCGTTTCGCGGCGGCGGCCGGGCAGCTGGTGCCGGGGACGGGGATTCCCGGTCGCGGGGCCTATACGTGCCGTCGGCTCGCTTGCTTCGAGCGTGCAGTCTCGCGCCGCGCGTTCAACCGGACGCTGCGGAAGACCGTCCAGATCGATCGGAAACTGTCAGCCCTCTACACTTGAACATCTGATGGCCAACGAATCAGGCTCAAATAGACCGAACCGGCCGATGCGTCCCCGCCAGGGCGGCGCAGGCCAGCGACGCAAGCGCCGCGTCGTGATCGACAACGCGGCTGCACGCCCCCGCGACGCGCGGCAGCAGCAGCGCGAGCGCGAAGCGTCGCGGCCCAAGACGCCACGCGAGGTGGTCGCCCCGACGGGGCCGATCACCGTGCCGTCGGGCGTCACCGTCCGCGATCTCTCGCAGGCCCTCGGCGTGCCGGCGCCCAAGATCATCATGTTCATGATGGGCCTGGGGAAGGCCGTGACGATCACCCAGACCCTGGCCGACGACGAGGTCCAGCTGATCGCCGCCGAACTGGCGCCTGAGCGCGAGTTCACGATCAAGCATGCGGCGGACGAAGACGAGGAGCCCGAGAGCTATGAGGACAGCGCGGCCGACCTTGCGCCGCGCCCTCCCGTGGTCACGATCATGGGCCACGTCGACCACGGCAAGACCACGCTCCTCGATGCGATCCGCAAGACCTCCGTCGTCGCCACCGAAGCAGGTGGCATCACGCAGCACATCGGTGCGTACCAGGCCGAGCACAACGGCCGCAGGATCACATTCCTGGACACGCCGGGCCACGAAGCCTTCACTGCGATGCGTGCCCGAGGGGCGAAGGTCACGGACATCGCGGTGCTCGTGGTGGCGGCCGACGACGGCGTCATGCCCCAGACGAAGGAGTCGATCTCCCACGCGCGCGCAGCTGACGTACCGATCGTGGTCGCCGTGAACAAGATCGACGTTCCGGACGCCGATCCGAACCGCGTGCGCAGCGAACTGTCGACTGAGGGCTTGCAGCCGGAGGAGTGGGGAGGGACGACGCAGTTCTCGGACGTCTCGGCAAGGGAGTCTCAGAACCTCGACGACCTCCTCGAGAAAGTGTTGCTCGTCGCAGACGCCGAGCTCGAGCTGACCGCGAATCCCACCGCCGAGGCGTCGGGCCCGATCATCGAGTCGCGTCTCGACGTCGGTCGCGGCCCAGTGGCGACGATGCTCATCCACCGCGGCACGCTGCACGTCGGAGATGCGATCGTCGCCGGCGACGCCTGGGGGAAGGTGCGTGCCCTCTACAACTTCCGCGGCGACAAGGTGAAGGACGCCCGCCCGGGCGATCCCGTCGAGATCCTCGGGTTCGACAAGCCGCCGCCCGCCGGTGAGCTCGGACGTGTGGTCGAGAACGAACGGCGCGCGCGCGAGCTTGCAAACGCGCGCGGCGAGCGGCTGCGCCGCGAACAGCTCGCTCAGGGGTCGAGGGGCGTCTCGATGGAGAGCCTCTTCGAGCAGATCGAGGCAGGCGCGGTCCAGGACCTCAACCTCGTCCTCAAGGGCGACGTGGTCGGCTCTGTCGAAGCGGCCGTCTCCGAGCTCGGCAAGATCCAGCACTCGGAGGTGCGCGTGAACGTCATCCACCAGGGTGTCGGCGGCATCACCGAGGGCGACATCATGCTCGCCTCGGCCTCCGGTGCAACGGTGGTCGGATTCAACGTCCGGCCGAATGCCGAAGCGCGATCGCTCGCCGAGCGCGAAGGCGTCGAGATTCGCACGTACCGTGTCATCTACCAGCTGACCGAGGACATCGAGCAGGCGCTCGTCGGAATGCTGAAGCCGGTCGAGAAGGAAGAGACGCTCGGCGAAGCCGAAGTACGCGCGCTCTTCAAGGTCTCGCGGCTCGGAACGATTGCCGGCTGCATGGTCACGAGCGGTGTCATCCGCCGCTCCGCGCAGGCGCGCGTCATCCGCGACGGCACCGTCATCATCGAAACGACGATCTCACAGCTCAAGCGGTTCAAGGACGACGCGCGCGAGGTCGCCGAAGGCTTCGAGTGCGGAATCCTCCTCGACGGCTTCAACGACGTCAAAGAGGGCGACATCATCGAGGCGTTCGAGACACGTGAGATCGAGCGGACGACGCTCGACCAGCCGCCGGCCGCGGCCGCCTCCACTTCCTAGCCGATCAGAGCCCGGACATGGGCGCGGGCTACATCGGCATTCTGAGCGTCGAGCTGCATTTCCCGGAGGCCGGGTCGCTGAAGGGGAAGCGGAAGCACGTCAAATCTGCGAAGGCACAGTTGCAAAATCGCTTCGGAGTCTCGGTCGCCGAAGTCGATCACCATGAGCTGTGGCAGCGGGCGCGCCTCACCCTCTCCTGCGTCGCGAGGGAGCATCGCGAAGCGGAGCAGCTGCTCGATGCGGCAGAGCGCTACCTGGCGGCGCAGGAATTCGAGCTCGTGCGCGCGGACCGCGACGTGGTCACGCTCGACTAGGCAACGCCCTGGAGGATCATGGCGCTACCGGCTACGAGCAAGACGAGCCCGATCGCCCGGAGCAGCTGGCGCTCGTCCAGGCGACCGGTGAGCCGTGCGCCGAGGATCGCACCCGGCACCGACGTCGCCGCGCCTACGACGAGCAGCCACCAGTCCACACCTTCCCTCAGGTGGCCGAAGACGCCGCCGACTCCGAGACAGAAGCCGACGGCTGCATTCGTGCCCACGGCGCGAGCCGGGTCCGAGCCGACGAAGCGAAGCAGCGCCGGAAGCCTCAGCGCGCCGAGGATGAGACCGACGAAACCGCCGAGCAGCCCGATCAGCGCTCCGCTCAAGATCGCGGCTCGTGCGCTGACCCGCCCCGGGCCGGCGTTCCGCCTGCCGGCGTTCGGGCGAAGGAGATCGATCCCGAAGACGAACAGCGCCACGCCGATCACGACGAGCAGCGCGTTTCCCGGAACGACACTCGACAGGAGACCTCCGACTACCGCCCCGATCAGGGACGGCGGCGCCATCCAGGCGAACAGTCGCCAGTCGATCCGGCCCGCCCGAATGTGGGCGACCGCTGCAGAGAGGGCGGCGACCGCCGAGATACCGATATTCGCGCCGGCACCCGACGCGGGGCTCGAGGCGGCGAGGACGAGCACCGGGAGCCTGATGTTCCCGAGCACAAGGCCCACGACGCCACCCATCAGCGCGGTGAGGAGGCACCAGAGCCCGACCACGACGAGGAGGAGAGCGTGCAAGCGCTTGAATATCCCGTATGACAGATCGAATGCGCCGCGTCAACGAGTCGGTCCGCCAAGTCCTGTCGGAAGCGATCGGGCAGCTGAAGGACCCCCGGATCGGCTTCGTCACGATCACCGGAGTAGAGACCTCGACCGATCTCCGGCACGCACGGGTCTACCTGTCCGTCCTCGGTGCCGAGCGAAAGCGTGCGCAGACACTCGCCGGCCTGGAGGCGGCCCGTTCGTTGCTGCAGGCGCAGCTTGGGCGCGAGTTGCGCCTGAAACGAACTCCTCAACTGGCGTTCGAGTACGATCCGTCGGTCGAACGTGGGGTCCGCATGACAAAGCTGATCGATGAGCTCGCCCCAGACGACAGCGAGTGACCTGACTGCGGTCGCGGACGCGATTCGCGAACACGACCGGTTCGTCCTCACGACGCACGAAAACCCCGACGGCGACGCTCTCGGCTCGCTGCTTGCGGCGAACCTCGCCCTCGAGCAGTTGGGCAAGGACACCGTCATGGTGCTGCACGGCGACGCGCCGCTGCCCGGCGAGTACGGGTTCATGCCGCTCGGTGACCTGCAGCGGCGCTGGCCCGACGACGTGGCGGAGCGTGTCCTCCTCGCCGTCGATTGCGCGAACGAGAGCCGGATAGCCGACCCGGAGGTCCTCGGGCGCGTCCCGCTCTCCATCAACGTCGATCATCACCACGACAACACGCGATTCGGCCGGATCAACCTGATCGTCGCCGATGCGTCTTCGACCGGCGAGGTGCTGCGCGATCTCTTCGACGAGCTCGGTGTCGAGCTGACACCGGACATCGCCGAGGCCCTCTACATCGCGCTCGTCACCGACACAGGCCGGTTTCAGTACACGAACACGACGCCCAAGGCCCTGCGCCTGGCGGCCGAGCTGGTGGAGGCCGGAGCGGATGTCCACCGCGTGTTCCAGGGCGTCTACGAGTCGGTGCAGTTCGCGAAGCTCAAGCTGCTCGCGCGCGCTCTCGAGCGTGCCCAGGTCTTCGAAGGTGGACGCATCGTCGTCTCCTATCTCTTGCGGACCGACTTCACCGAAGTCGGGGCCGCGGAGCCTTACTCGGAAGGGATCATCGACTTCCTCCGTGCAGTGGAGGGAGCCGACATGGCCGTACTCATCCGCGAGCCCCCGCGCCAGGACGGCCCGGCCAGACGCGTCAGCTTGCGAGCGAGCATCGACGAGCTCGACGTTTCCGCAATCGCCCGCAAGTCGGACGGAGGCGGGCATCGTCAGGCCGCGGGTTTCTCCAGCGAGGCGTCGATCGAGGAGATCACGGACTTCGTGCGCCGGGAGTTCCTTGCCTCCTCGCGCGCTTAATCCGGCGGGCATCGTCCTCGTGGACAAGCCGGGCGGCCCGTCCTCGTTTGCGATCGTCTCCGATCTCCGCCGCCGGACGGGCGCCCGCACGGGCCACGCGGGAACTCTCGACCCTTTTGCGACTGGGCTTTTGCTCTTGTTGTCCGGTTCGGCAACTAAGCTGGCTTCATGCTTCGTGGGGCTCGACAAGCGGTACGTGACGGACGTCGACCTCACGGCGCGGACCTCGACCGGCGATCCGGAGGGAGACGTCTCGGAACTTCTGGAGGCGCCGACACGAGCAGAGCTCGAACGGCGGCTCGCGGGCCTCCGGGGTGACATCGAGCTGCCGATCCCAGCCGCTTCGGCCGTGAAGATCGGCGGGGAGCGCGCCTACAAGCTCGCCCGTCGCGGCATCGAGGTGCAGATGCCCTTGCGGCGCTCTCGTGTGGACGCGCTCGACGTCATCTCGTATACCGGCAAGGAGGTACGGCTCGATCTTCGCGTCAGCTCCGGAACCTACGTTCGGGCGATCGCAGATGCTCTGGGCGGCCACTGCCGCACGTTGCGTCGCCTCGAGATCGGCCCGTTCTCGGTCGACGAAGCCGACCCGGGTCGCTTCATACCAGCCGATGAGGCACTCGCGCGGCTGTGAAGGTCGCGCGCCGTCCAGAGGAGCTTGCAGCCGGCGAGTGTGTCGCGGCGATCGGCAGCTTCGACGGGGTCCATCGCGGCCACCGTCGCGTGCTGGAGACCGCCCGCGCCACGGGGGGACGCGTCACCGTCGTGACCTTCTGGCCACACCCGCGGCTCGTGCTCGGAAACAGGGTGGAGTTGCTCTCGACTCTCGAACGCCGCCTTGAGCTCCTCGAGGAGACGGGTGTAGACGAGGTTCTCGTGGTCGAGTTCACGCCCGAGCTCGCGGCGAGCGAGCCGGACGAGTTCGCCGAATCGCTGCTGCGACGGATCGGCGCGAACGTCATCGTCGTCGGCGAGAACTTCCGCTTCGGGCGCGCGGCTAGCGGCGACGCTGCTCTGCTCGAGCGACTCGGTTTCGACGTGCGGACTGTCCCGACGCTGGACGGCGTGTCATCGACGGAGGTCCGCGGCCTCCTCCGCGAGGGGGACGTCGTCGGGGCGGCGCGGCTGCTCGGGCGGCCGCCGGAGATCGAGGGAACGGTCGTCCTCGGAGATCAGCGAGGCGGGACGCTTGGCTACCCGACGGCGAACCTGTCCGTTCCGTCCGACCTGCTCGTCCCGGCATACGGCATCTACGCGGGCTCCGCGCTCGGCCACCAGGCGGCGATCTCCATCGGGGTAAATCCGCATTACGGAGGCGAAGAGCGGCGAATCGAACCGCATCTGCTCGATTTCGAGGGCGATCTCTACGGCCGCCGCCTCGTGGTCGAGCTCTGGCGGCGCCTCCGCGAAGAGCGGGCGTTCGCGACCGAGGATGAGCTCGTCGCTCAGATCACTCGCGACGTGGAGGAGACGCGTGCCGCACAGAGGCCATCGTAAGCGAGGCACAAGTTTCAATCCTCGTCGGCATCGTCTTGAACCTGGAAAGTAGGTTCGACTGGTCGGAGCTGTGCGCTCGTCTCCTGCAGACCGGTGTACGACCTCGCCTTCGCAAGGATCCCGACAAAGGGCGGAGTGAGCTGCCCGGAGTGCGGCGGGGCCGGCCGGCCGGCCGAACGGGTCCCGATCGAGGAATCCGCCGCGTCGCCGCGCCAGTAGTACTTCCTGTAACGAGCGGTACGCAAGTTTCCGCAAAGAGCGGAGTCTTCTTGCACGTGAGGTCCGATTCGGGAGGCGAAGCACCCACCTTGACCGTTCTCGAAAGCGTGCGGTGTCTCGAGTGTGGGGCCGTCTATGCCAAGCCGTCGGGCGGTGGCACGGTCCAGGAGAACCCAGGGTGTCCCGACTGCGGCTACGTGGGCTGGGCCGGCGCCCGCGTCGCCGCCTTCAGTGAGTCGTGGACGCCGCGCCGTTCCGCCGCGGGTCGCCTGCCGCACCAGCACGGCTGACAACGCTGACGCCGCCGAAATAGTGATGCGGCGCAGGCCAGCGTCTGACGCTGCGGCCACGACCTTCGAGCTCGTTCAGCGCGGCCTCGTCCACGCCCGGCTCGGCGTTGACCACATCGGGGGCAGCATGGAAGCGCGGCCGCTCCACTGCGTCACCTGCCGCGAGGCCTTCGTCGAGGATGCCGGCGACGACGCTGAGGAGCGCAGTTCTGAGCCGCGTCCCTCCAGCCGCGCCCGCGGCGAGCGAAAGACCGGCACCGTCGAACGCGAGCAGCGGGGCCATCATGCTCTGCATCCGCGAACCGGGCTCGAGCCGCCCGCGGAGCAGGTCGGCTTCGCCGAGCATGCTGTTGAGATGGAGATCGAGCGCCGGGATGAAGTCCCCGGAGCCGAGCCCCAGGCTGGACGTGACGACGCACGCGTTGCCCTCCCGATCCACGACTGACACGTTCGTCGTGTCACCGTGCAGATCGGCCGGCGTTCCGAAGGCGTCGGCGAGTGCGAGGACACGTTCGGTGTCGTCGAGGCCGTAGAGACGCGGCAGCCGCTCTACCGTCTCGGGGACCGCCGACAGACCGCCGCGCGTTGCGAGCCGGCCACCGGCATACCCGACCTCGACGGGGTCGGTCCAACGCGGTTCGTACGCGTCGAGGTCGGCGCGGGTGAGGAGGCCGCCTCGCTCCGCGGACAGCACGAGCAGCTCGGTTGCGATGGCGCCGCGGTACGCCGACGAGGCGTCTTCGGAAAGCGCCTCGAGCGCCGCAACGAGCCCGGGCTGTTCGAGCCGGTCACCGCCTTGCAGCAACTCGCCGCCTGGCGCATATATACCTGCGCCTTCGTTCATCGTCATCACCGGCGCCAGCATCGCGAGGCAGGCCGCGTGAGCGGGCGGAAAGTCGACACCGTCGCGCGCAAGCCGGAGTGCAGGTTCCACGAGCCGCCGCCACGGCAGCCGTCCGTGTTCGCGCGAAAGCGCTTCGAGCCCCGCCGGCAGCCCTGGAACTGCGCACGACGCCGGTCCGACGGCGTAGTGAACGAGCTCGGCGCCGAAGGGAACGTCCAGATGGATCAGCTCCGCGTCCCGCTGCTCCTCGCCCAAACCGGGCACGGCGACGAAGCAGTCGAGATTGCGGGCGCGGCCAGTTGCGCCGTCGAAGAACACGGCGTGACCACCACCGAGCAGCCCCGTCATCACCGTCTCGGCGACACAGGACGCAAGCGATGATGCGACCGCCGCATCCGCTGCGTTGCCGCCGCCCTCCAGGATCTCGATTCCCGCCGCCACCGTCGCCGGATGGCCGGCCGCTACAGCCGCCTGCATCGCGACAGAAGCTACCGCGCCGACGCCGGCGGGGGCCGGTAGGTTGGAGGAGTGGTGGACGCAGGCGCACACCTGCCGCTGGTGCACGCTCGCGGACTTGTAAAGCGGTTCGGTGAGCTCGTCGCCGTGGACGGTGTCGACTTCGACGTCGAACGCGGCGAGGCATTCGGCTTCCTCGGACCGAACGGAGCGGGCAAGACCTCGACGATGCGGATGATCGGCTGCGTCTCGCCGCCTTCGGGCGGCACGCTGCGCATCCTCGGGCTGGATCCGATCGCACAAGGGCCTGACATTCGTGCACGGCTCGGCGTCGTGCCGCAGCAGGACACGCTCGACATGGAGCTGACGGTGCGCGAGAACATCATCATCTACGGCCGTTACTTCGGCTTGCCTCGGGCCGACCTGGGCCGGCGCGCCGACGAGCTCATCGACTTCGTCCAGCTGAACGAACGGGCCAACGACAAGGTCGAGCCGCTTTCCGGCGGCATGAAGCGCCGGCTCACGATCGCGCGCTCGCTCGTGAACGATCCTGAGGTGATGCTGCTGGACGAGCCCACCACCGGGCTCGACCCGCAGGCACGGCATACCGTCTGGGATCGGCTCTTCCGGCTGAAGCAGCGCGGCGTCACGCTGATTCTCACGACTCACTACATGGACGAGGCCGAGCAGCTCTGCGACCGGCTCGTCGTGATGGACAAGGGCAAGATCGCCGCCGAGGGCTCACCGCTGGAGCTGATCCGCCGTTATTCCACCCGCGAGGTGGTCGAGCTTCGTTTCCGCGCGGAGAACCGCCCGGAGGAAGTCGCGGCCGAGCTCTCCTCACGCCTGGACGGCTTCGTGCGCAGGCTCGAAGCGCTGCCGGACCGGCTGCTGCTCTACACAGACGACGGCGACGCAACGGCCTCGCACGTTCACGAGCTCGGCCTGCAGCCCGACAGCGTGCTGGTGCGCCGCTCCACGCTCGAGGACGTTTTCCTTCACCTGACAGGGCGGACTCTGGTCGACGAGTGAGCTCTCTGGCGCTACCGCTTCGAGTGTTCGAGTACTGGCTGCTGCAGTACCGGCGCGTCTGGCGCGGCACGGCGATCACGAGCATCGTCAACCCGGTGTTCTATCTCGGCGCCCTCGGCGTCGGACTGGGGACGCTCGTGAACAAGTCCAGCGGCGCGTCGCTCGGCGTCCCGTACATCGACTTCGTGGCTCCCGGGATGCTCGCGGCGACCGCGATGACCATCGCCTCCGGCGAGGCCTCGTGGCCGGTGATGGGGTCGATCAAGTGGACGCGCCAGTACTTTGCGATGCTCGCGACGCCGCTCGGAACGCGAGACATCGTGATCGGCCACCAACTCTGGATGACCGCACGCGTCGCATCGACCAGTGCTGTCTACCTCGTCGTGATCGCGGCGTTCGGCGGAGTCAACTCGCCGCTCGGAATCCTCGCTCTGCCGGCGGCGGTCCTGCTCGGCGCAGCCTTTACGACGCCCTTCGCGGCGTACGCAGCCACCGTGGACTCGGACGCCGCCTTCGTGCCGATCAACCGCTTCATCGTCGTCCCGATGTTTCTCTTCTCGGGCACGTTCTTCCCGGTTTCCCGTCTGCCGCTGCCACTCGAATGGCTCGCCTACGCGACGCCGCTCTGGCATGGGGTCGAGCTCTGCCGCATGTTCACGCTCGGCGACGTGCACGTCGTGCGCGCGCTGGCGCACGCGGCCTACCTCTTGCTCTTCGTCGTGATCGGTTTCGTCTGGGCGCAGCGCACGTACTCCGAAAGACTGCTGAAGTGACCACAGCCGCGTTTGCCGGGAGCCGCGGCCGCCTGCTCTTCGAGCGCAATCTGATGGTGTACCGCCGCTCCTGGATGGTGATCTTCTCGGGCGTCTTCGAGCCGCTCTTCTACCTCTTCTCGATGGGCATCGGGCTGGGGCACTTCGTTGGCAAGGTCCCGGGACCCGGTGGCCGGCTTGTCGACTATTCGAGTTTCATCGCACCGGCGCTGCTCGCCTCCGCGGCCATGAACGGCGCGATCTACGACTCGACAAACGTCTTTTGGAAGCTGAAATACGCGAGGACGTACGACGCAGTACTCTCGACGCCGATCGGACCGGCGGACGTTGCGGTCGGCGAGACGGCCTGGGCCCTGTTCCGGGGGTTTCTCTACGCGATCTCGTTCATGGCTGTGGCCGGGTCGCTAGGCCTGATCGAATCGCCATGGGGCCTGCTCGCATTGCCGGGCGCAGTGGTGATCGGCTTCGCGTTCGCGGGTCTCGGCGTGGCCGCGACGACGTTCATGCGCAGCTGGCAGGACTTCGAGTTGGTCGCCCTCGTTCAGCTTCCGATGTTCCTGTTCTCGGCGACGTTCTTCCCGATCACGACGTATCCGGACGCGATTCAATGGGTCGTTCGCTTCTCACCGCTGTACCACGCGATCGCGCTCCTGCGCGCGCTCAACTTCGGAACGGTGGGCTGGCCTCAGCTCGTAAACGTCGGCTATTTGCTGATCCTAGGATGCTGTGGCTTGTTTCTCGCTCAGCGGCGTATCGCGAAGCTGCTGCTCAAGTAACCCGCATCGTTGCTACCCTTTCCGCCGACCGCAGCCGCGGCTTTCCGTCTACTTCCGGCGGATTGCTGGGACTGACGATACGGAGGTGAGATGGGCCTTACGAAGGAAGTCAAACAGGAGATCGTCCAGCAGCACGGGGCGAGCCAGACCGACACGGGCTCGACCAAGGTGCAGGTCGCTCTCCTCACGAAGCGCATCAACGATCTGACGGAGCACCTGCGTGCGCACCCGAAGGATCACTACTCACGCCGCGGGCTGCTGAAGCTCGTCGGCCGGAGACGGCGCTTCCTGACGTACCTGCAGAAGCACGATCTGGAGGGGTACCGAGCACTGATCAAGGAACTGGGGCTGCGCAGGTAGTCCCGTCGTAACCAGAGAGGGTGGAGATTCGAGCGAGCGCCGCTCCCCGACGCTGACTCGAGTCCCCACTCTCCCGCAAAAGCAGAGTGGAGGACAACTGATGGCAATTGCCACTGAGCGCAGGGCCGACGTCAGCGTGACGGTCGGCGGGCGCGAGACTACGTTCGAGACCGGCAAGCTGGCGAAGCAGGCGGATGGTTCCGTCGTCGTCCGCTCCGGAGACACGATGGTGCTGGCGACGGCGCAGGGCCGGATGGAGCCGCGCGAGGGCGCAGACTTCTTCCCGCTCACCGTCGACGTCGAGGAGCGCATGTACGCGGCCGGCAAGATCCCCGGCGGCTTCTTCAAGCGTGAGGGCCGCCCGACAGAGCGGGCGATTCTGACCGCACGCATGATCGACCGGCCGATCAGGCCGCTGTGGCCGAAGGGGTACAAGAACGAGACCCAGGTGATCTGCACGGTCCTCAGCGCCGACCTGATCACCGCGCACGACATCCTGTGCATCAACGGCGCATCGGCCGCATTGATGCTCTCGCCGATGCCGTTTCTCGGCCCCGTCGGAGCCGTACGGGTCGCGATCATCGACGACCAGCTCGTCCTCAACCCGACGCTGCCGGAGGTGGAGGAGCACAAGGAGCTCGACCTGATCGTCGTCGGCACACCCGACGCGCTCACGATGGTCGAGGCCGGCGCAAACCAGGTCAGCGAGGAGAAGCTGCTCGAGGCCCTCGACCTTGCGCACGACGAGATCAGAAAGCTGTGCGACGCGCAGGTCGATCTCCAGCGCCAGGCCGGGAAGGCGAAGTGGCTCGATTCGAGCGTGACGGAAGAAGTCGAGCGCGAGTTCGGCGACAAGATCCGCGAGCGGATCACCGCCGAGGGCCTGCGTGCGGCCGACGCCGTCAGCGAAGAGGCGCTGGGCGAACTGAGCATGGACTCGACCGAGGACGACGTGCTCCGGCATGTGCAGCGCAAGATGAGCCTTGCGACGGTGCTCGAGCAGATCCGCCTGCAGTCGGTGCTGCAACCTGTGCGCGAGCAGTTCGAGAGCGACCTGCGGGCACTGACCGACGCGGAGCAGGACTCGAAGGAGCTCAAGTCTGCGAAGCGCCAACTGCTCTTCGACCGCATCATCGACACGGTCAAGCTGCCGTTCCCGGTCGGC
The DNA here is from genome assembly GCA_030773975.1 of Actinomycetota bacterium. Classification (GTDB taxonomy): domain Bacteria; phylum Actinomycetota; class Thermoleophilia; order Gaiellales; family Gaiellaceae; genus 3-1-20CM-4-69-9. The sequence continues at coordinate 13,590 of JALYLY010000084.1, forward strand.
CCATCTGTCGGCGAGGGCGAGGCGGCGACCGCGAAGGACTCGATCACGAAGAACTACGTGAAGAAGTCGGCCGAGGCGGTCTACAAGGAGCTGGTACGCCGCAAGATCGCGGTGGACAAGCACCGGCCCGACGGCCGCAGTCCGGAGGAGATCCGCCCGATCGAGTGCGAGGTCGGCGTCTCGCCGCGCGTGCACGGCTCGGGCCTCTTCACACGCGGACAGACGCAGATCATGTCGCTGCTGACGCTCGGCACGGCGAAGGAGGGCCAGCGGATCGACGACCTCTCGCTCGAGAGCGACCGCCGCTTCATGCACCACTACAACTTCCCGCCCTACTCGGTCGGGGAGACCGGCTTCATGCGCGGCCCGAAACGCCGTGACATCGGCCATGGTGCACTGGCGCAGCGCTCGCTCGAGCCCGTGATCCCGTCGACCGACGAGTTCCCCTACACGATCCGGATCGTCTCGGAGACGCTCGAGTCGAACGGCTCGTCGTCGATGGGCTCCGTTTGCGGCTCGACGCTCGCGCTGATGGACGCCGGCGTGCCGATCAAGGCACCGGTCTCCGGCATCGCGATGGGCCTCGTCAAGGAGGGCGACGATTACGTCATCCTCACCGACATCCAGGGCGCAGAGGATCACCTCGGCGACATGGACTTCAAGGTCGCCGGCACGAGCGAAGGCATCACCGGCCTGCAGATGGACATCAAGATCACCGGCGTGACGCGGGAGATCATGCAGGCCGCGCTCGAGCAGGCCAAGCGGGCGCGCGAGATCATCCTCGACAAGATGCTCGAGGCGATCCCCGAGTCGCGGTCCGAGTTGAACGAGAACGCACCGCGTATCTCGACCGTGAAGATCGACCCCGAGAAGATCGGCATGGTGATCGGCAAGGGTGGCGAGACGATCCGCGCGCTCGAGTCCGACCACGAGGTCCAGATCGACATCGAGGAGGACGGCACGATCCTCATCTACGCGACCGACGGCCAGAAGGCTGCGTCGGCGATCGCCGCGATCGAGGCGCTGACGAAGGAGCCCGAGGTCGGCGACGAGTTCCGGAATGCGAAGGTTGTGAAGACCACGCAGTTCGGCGCCTTCGTCGAGCTGAAGAAGGGCACCGACGGGTTGCTCCACGTCTCGAACGTCGGCCCGGGCCGGGTCGGCCACATCGAGGACGTGATCAACCGCGGCGACATCCTGGACGTCCTCGTGCAGGAGGTCGACAAGGCGCGCGGGCGGATCGGCCTGAAGCTGATCCAGAAGCACGAGAACGGCAATACGGTCAGCCCCGAGGAGCTGATCGAGCGGGCGAAGGACGCTCCGCCTCGCGAGCGCGAGGACCGACCGCCGCGTGACGGCGACCGGCGCGGCGGCCGCGGTGGCCGCGACCGCGAGCGGCGCTAGGCTCGCACCGACAAGCAGACGACTCGAGGG
>JALYLY010000085.1 GCA_030773975.1 Actinomycetota bacterium
GCGGAGCAGTTGCTGCACTGCCCGCTCGAGCTCTTCGTAGCCGCCCTCGCCGAAGCGATGGTGTCGGATCCGACCCTCTGCGTCCGCGACATACGCGGCCGGCCAGTAGCTGTTGCTGAAGGCACGCCAGATCCCGTAGTCGCTGTCGAGCGCGATCGGATACTCGACCTTCATGTCGCTGACGGCTTGACGGACGTTGTCGACGTCTCGCTCGAACGGAAACTCCGGCGTATGGACGCCGACGACGACCAAGCCGTGCTCTCCGTACTTGTCTGCCCAGGCGCGGACGTACGAGAGCGTCCGAAGCCAGTTGATGCAGGTGTACGTCCAGAAGTCGACCAGGACGACCTTCCCTTGCAGGTCAGCGGTCTCGAGCGGCTGCGAATCGAGCCACCCAGTGGCGCCGCCGAGCGACGGCAACCGACCTTCGATGGGCAAGTCGACCTTCTGCTGCGTTCCGGTCTCGCTGGTACTCATGGCGGCCTCCGCTCGGGATTCGTGGCTAGTCTCGGTTGAAGAGGGAGAGCAAGAGCAGGAAGACGTTCAGCACGTCGAGGAAGATCGAGGCGGCGAGCAGTGGTGCGGCACGAATGTCCTGCGTCCGCCTCAGACGCTGGAAGTCGAAGGCCGTGAATCCCGCGAAGATCACGAGGCCGGCGATCGAGTAGATCAGTGCGCCGTTCGGGATTTGCACGAAGATCGCCACGATCCCGAAGACGATCAGCGCGAGGAGCGCCCAGAAGCACAATCGGGCGAGTCCCGAGAGGTCGCGGCGCGTGGCGTATCCGGCTGCCCCGAAGCCGGCGATGAAGAGCGCCGTCGCCCCGCCCGCCTGCCACACCGACTGGGGGTTCGTCGACGCGTAGTACGCGATCGTGGGCGCGGTCCCCACCCCGATCAGGGCACCGAAACCGAAGAGCAACCCGATCGCGAGTTGCTCGGAGCGCGACGCGGCGACGTAGAGGCCGATCAGGACGGCGAAGCTCGCGATGTAGGCGGCGAGCCCCCAGCCGTAGGACAGGTCCCGCCCGACGTACGCACCGAGCGCGAACAGCCCGGCCGTGACCGCCACAAGGCCCATCGTCTGCCCGAAGAGCGCGCGCGCCTGGTCGCGCGCGACCGCGGGCTGAAGGGCTGTGTCGACGGAGCTCATCATTCCGGACGTAGTGACCTGAATGCAGCTCGCACCTCGGCGGAGAAGAGCTCCGGCTCCTCCCAGGCGGCGAAGTGGCCGCCCCTCTCGGCCTCGTGGAAGTACGTGACGTTCGGGTACCCCGCCTCGACCCAGCTGCGCGGGGTCCGCCAGATCTCGCCGGGGAAGGTGGTGAAGCCGACCGGGAGCGTGACCGGCGGAGGAGCCTGGCCGGCCGCCTGAGCTGCTGCCGCGGCCTGTCCGTTCTCCCAGTACGACCGCGCCGCCGAGGCGCCGGTGCCCGTCAGCCAGTACAGCGTGACGTTGTCGAGGATGTGGTCGCGCGTGAGATTGCCCGAGGGCTTCCCGTCGACGAAGGCGCCGGAGATCTTGTAGTAGGCGTCCGTGTCGTGGTCGAGCATCCAGGCCGCGAGGGCGACGGGTGAATCCAGGAGGGCGTAACCGATCGTCTGCGGCCGGGTGGCCTGCTCCTGGAAGTAGCCGTTGCCGCTCGTCGTGAACGTTTTGATCTGCTCGAGCGCTGCGCGCTCCTCCTTGGACTCCGACGGCAGCGGGCCGCCGGCCAGGACCGTCACGAGCAGGTTCGCGTGGATGCCGAGCAGCCCCTCGGGTGCCTGGCGGCCCATCGCATCGGTGACGGCAGCGCCCACGTCGCCGCCCTGGGCGACGTAGTGGGTGTAGCCGAGGCGGTGCATCAGCTCCGCCCAGGCTTGCGCGACGCGGCCGACGTTCCAGCCGAGCTCGATCGGCTCGCCGGAGAAGCCGTAGCCGGGCAGTGACGGCAGCACGAGGTCGAACGCATCCTCGGCGTCTCCGCCGTGCGCGGTCGGGTCCGTGAGCGGGCCGATGGCCTCGAGCAGCTCGACGACGGAGCCGGGCCAGCCGTGCGTCATGACCAGCGGCAACGCGTTCTCGTGAGCCGACTTGACGTGGATGAAGTGGATCTCGACCCCGTCGATCTCGGTCGCGAACTGCGGGAGCGCGTTGAGCTTCGCCTCGGCCTTGGGCCAGTCGTACTCGTCGGCCCAGTAGCGTGCGAGCTCCTTCATCGTCGCCAGCTGGACGCCCTGCGACCGGTCTTCGACGAGTTCCTTGCTGGGCCAGCGCGTCGCGGCGATCCGCCGATGCAGGTCGTCCAGCTGCTCCTCTGGAATCTCGAAGTGGAAGGGCCGGATCCCGGTGGCGGTCTCGACGGTGGTGCTCATGACGACCTCCTCTCGTCACGCAGTGACTTGAACGCGGCTCGCACCTCGGTCGTGAAGATGTCCGGCTCCTGCCAGGCCGCGAAGTGGTTGCCTTCGTCGACCTCGTTGAAGTAGATGAGGTTGGGATAGGCCTGCTCCGCCCAGCTGCGCGGCGCCTGATAGAGCTCTCGCGGGAAGACACTCACGGCAGCCGGAACCGTGACGCCCTTGACGTCGAAGAAGCCGAGCGTGTTCTCCCAGTAGAGACGACCCGAGGAGATCCCCGTGTTCGTCACCCAGGTGAGGGTGATGTTGTCGAGAACCTCGTCTCGCGTGAGGTTGCCCACCGGGTGCCCGTCGAAGGCGGCTGCGATGTCCTCGTAGCTGCGCGCGTCGTGGTCGAGCATCCAGGCGGCGAGGGCGACGGGCGAATCGGCGAGCCCGTACAACGTCTGCGGGCGCAGATTCATCTCGGTCGCGTAGCCGATGCCCTTCGTGTAGAGGAAGTTCAGCTGCTCCCACGCGCGGTTCTCGTCGGCTGACAGACCGGACGGCGCCGGGCCGCCTGACCCGAGCGTCTTCACGACGTCAGCTGGGACCGTGCCGGGCATGTTGGAGTGAATGCCGAGCAGCTCCGGAGGTGCCTCTGCACCGATCACATCCGTGATCTGCGCACCCCAATCGCCGCCTTGTGCGACGAATCGGGTGTATCCCAGACGACTCATCAGCGCGATCCAGGCTTTCGCGATGTGGACCGGGTCCCAGCCGGTCGCGCTCGGCTTCTCCGAGAACCCGTAGCCGGGCATCGACGGAACCACCACGTCGAACGCGTCCTCCGCGTCGCCGCCGTATGCCGGCGGGTCGCTCAGCGGGCCGACGACGTTCAGCATCTCGACGACCGAGCCCGGCCAGCCGTGCGTGATGATGAGCGGCAACGCGTCCTCGTGCGGCGACTTGACGTGGATGAAGTGGATGTCGAGGCCGTCGATCTCGGTGATGAATTGAGGCAGCTCGTTCAGCCTCGCCTCGAATCTCCGGAAGTCGTACTCGGTGCCCCAGTAGCGAATGAGCTCCTGCATCGTCGCGAGCTGCACGCCCTGTGTCTCGTCCGCGACGGTCTCCTTCTCGGGCCAGCGAGTTGCCGCGATGCGTCGGCGGAGGTCGACGAGATCCTCCTCCGCCACCTCGACGCTGAACGGACGGATCTCCGTCGCGCTTTCGATCGTTGCCATGGCGGCCTCCGTTTCTGGACGTCGCATGCACGACCTCGGTGACCGAGACCGTCGCGTCACGAGAACGCGGCGACGATCCGACGACGACCCTCTCAGACGCCGCAGCTACCGGTCAAGCCCTTAGCCAGATCGACAGATGGATTCCCACACCTGCCTTTCGACGGAGCGGCGCAGGAGTCGAACCTACCGAGCCGTGGGTTGCACGACCGCATCGGTTTTGAAGCTCTTAGCCAAACGTGCAGTCGACAGTGACCTTGTCCAAAGCCTTCTCGAGAACGGCGAGCTCCTGATCGTCGAGTTGCGCGACGAACAGTTCCGAGATCCCGCGCAGGTGGACTGGAGCGGTCTCGGTAAGACGCGCCACGCCGGCGTCGGTCAGCGCGACGACGACACCGCGTGCGTCCGCATCGGCGTTGGCTCGCCGGACGAGGCCTTCCTCGGCCAGCCGGGCAACACGTCGGGTCATGCCCGACCGCGAGATGAGTGCCCGGGTTGCGAGGTCCGTCATGCGTAACTCACCGCCGGCGCGCGCCAGCTGAGCGAGTACGTCGAAGTCTGCCAGCGCTAGTCCCGTCGCCTGCGCGAGATCGACCTCGAGGCGGCGCATGAGCGTCGCGTGTGCCCGCAGGAACGAGTCCCAGGCCTCCAGTCCGATCCCGCTCGGCAGCTCTCGAGCCACCAACCGACCGAGAAGACCGGCAATGTCGGATTTTGAATGTACTTGCATGCGCAACAACCAATCGGTAATGTACTTGCAAGTGCAAGTATATCCAAACGCTTCGGAAAGGAGCAGCAAAACCGATGAGCACGCCGATTTTGACGATTGCCCCGGCCGGTATCTGGAACCTCGACACTGTCCATTCGCGGGTCGACTTCGAGGTCTCCTACCTCGCCGGGAGGTTCAAGGGGGAGTTCCACGAGATCGGAGCCGAGCTGACCGTCGACGGCGAGCGCGCGTCGCTCGAGGGCACGGCGAAGGTCGCGAGCGTGGACGTGAGGGACGAGAACCTCTCGGCTCATCTCCAGTCGCCGGACTTCTTCGACGCCGAGCGAAACCCCGACCTCCGCTTCGCCGCCCCGGACATCCGCCTCGACGGGGACGGCAAGGTCTCGGTCGACGGCGAATTGACGATCAAGGGCGTCACCAAGCCGGTGACCGTGACTGGGACGGTGACCGCGCCGATTGCCGATCCCTACGGAAACGACCGTATCGGCCTCAATCTGACGACGAAGATCGACCGCACCGACTTCGGAGTCGACTGGAACAACCCGCTTCCGAGCGGTGAGCCGTCGCTTGCGAACGACGTCACGATCCTCGCCGAGCTGCAGTTCGTGAGGCCTGGAGGCGAAACGAGCTAGTGCCGCGCATCCTGGGTATCTCCGGCAGCCTCCGCCGCGACTCGCACAACACGAATCTGTTGCGCGCAGCGGCGGAGGTCGCCGGCCCCGACGTCGAGCTCGAGTTGTACGACGGCCTGAAGGAGGTTCCGCCGTACGACGAGGACGACGACGTGCACCTGCGCCCTTCCAGCGTCGCTCGCTTGAACGCGGCGATCGCGGACGCGGACGCTGTCCTCTTCTCGACGCCGGAATACAACTCGTCGATCCCGGGGCAGCTGAAGAACGCCGTCGACTGGATCTCGCGCCCAATCGCGACAAACGCGCTGCGAAACAAGCCCGTGGCCGTCGTCGGTGCGAGCACGGGCGCGTTCGGGGCGGTCTGGGCGCAGGCCGAGCTCCGCAAGGTCCTGGCCGCGCTCGGGGCGCGGGTGCTCGATGTCGAACTCCCCGTCCCGCACGCACACGCCTGTTTCGAGGACGGCGGGCTGACCGACGACGAGATCCGCGCAAGGCTTGCCGAAGCCGTGGAGTCACTGTGCGCTGAAGTCGGACGACGCGAAGGTGCCGAGGTCCTCGCCTGATGCGGACCGCCTCCGCAACGGCCACGAGGATTCGTGTCGGCATCATCGGCGCCAATCCGGATCGCGGATGGGCCGCGCAGGCGCACATTCCTGCGTTGAGGTCGCTTTCGGATGACTTCGAGCTCACGGCGCTGTCGACCACGCGACGCGAATCTGCCGACGCCGCCGGCAAGCTCTTCGATGTAGCTGCGGCGTTCGACAATCACCAGCAGCTGGTCAACAGCCCGGTCGTGGACGTTGTTGCGGTGACCGTGAAAGTGCCGTATCACCTCGAGCTGGCGACTGCGGCGCTCGAGGCGGGCAAGGCCGTCTACTGCGAATGGCCGCTCGGCAACGGCTTGAACGAGGCGGAGACCTTGGCCGCGCTTGCAAAGAAGCAGGGCGTCCTCGCCGTGGCCGGGCTGCAGGCCCGCTCCGCACCGGTGGTCGCCTACGTCCGCGACCTGGTCGAGCAAGGCTACGTCGGTGAGGTGCTCTCCACCACGTTGATCGGTTCGGGAATGGGCTGGGGGCCGACGGTGGAGCCGTTTAACGCTTACCTCAACGACAGGAAGAACGGCGCGACGATGCTCTCGATCGCAGTCGGCCACACGGCGGACGCCCTGTGCTACTGCCTCGGCGAGGTCCGCGAGCTCTCGGCCACCATGACGATGCGCCGAGAGACCTTCACGGTCGCA
>JALYLY010000086.1 GCA_030773975.1 Actinomycetota bacterium
GGTCTACGCGAGTGTCTGAGCCGGCTCTAGCCTGAGCGCTTCAACTTCCCGTGCTTCTTGGCGTAGATCTCGCCCTGCTTGAAGATCCACACGCCGAGCGGGAAAGCGATCACGCCGATGATGATCAGCGGCCAGATGTCGCCCCAGAGGGAGGTGATCCCGGCTCCGTCCAGGATCGCGGCCCGGATGCCGCGCAGCGCATACGTCGCCGGCGAGATGGTCGACAGCCACTGCATCCAGCCGGGTAGCACCGACACCGGGTAGTACACGCCCGAGATCACGAGCAGCGTTCCCTGCGCGATGAACCCGAGCTGCGCACCCTTCTCCGGTGAGATCAGCGGCAGTACGGAAGTCATCGTTCCGATGCCCATGAACGAGATCGAGGCGATCGCGAGGATGATTGCCGCCGCGAGGAAGTTCGCGTCGGGCATGTGCAAGCCGAACATCAGTGCAATGACGACGAACAGGATCGCGCTGCGCAGAACGCCGTAGAGGACCGCGAAGATGCCGACGCCGGCTAGGTGGACCGGTCGCCGGATCGGCGCCATGAACGTGTACTCGATCGTGCCCTCCCAGCGCTCCCACGCGACCGTCTCCGTCATGAACTCGAAGACGAGGCCGAGGAAGGACCAGATGACTGCGCCGATGAGCAGCGTCGTCGTTGCGCGGTTGACGTCGATCTGGCCCCCCGCCGCCTTGATCCCCTTCGCGATGAAGACGATCGTGAGCGTGTTTGCGAGCGACCAGAAGAAGAACGCGAGCTCCCACCAGCCGTAGCGCTTGATCAGGTACCAGTTCCGCTCGACCACGCCGGCGAACGACACGGCCTCGTGGCGGAGCGACGAGCTGGGACCGGGAATCACGCTCATGCGAACACACCTCGTTCCGCGTCCTCGTCTTCCTCTTCCTCTTCGAACGAGCGACCAGTTGCCGAGAAGAAGGCATCCTCGAGCGTGTCGGCCTCGTACTGCTCCTTCAGCTCGTCCGCCGGCGCGAGCGCGATCAGCTTGCCGCGGTCGAGGATGCCGATGCGGTCGGCCAGGATCTCGGCTTCCTGGAGATCGTGCGTGCAGAGGAGGATCGTGGCGTCGTGCGTCCTCCGCACCTCGCGGATGAAGTCCTGGACCTCGAGCTTGGACCGCGGGTCGAGACCGGTGGTCGGCTCGTCCAGCAGCAGCACCACCGGTGAGGTGAGCAGCGCACGCGCGAGCGCGACCTTCTGCTGCATTCCTCGTGAGAGGTGCTCCATGCCCTCGTGCTTTCGGCCGGTCGGAAAGCCGACGCAGCTCAGGATCTTCGGGATTTTCTCCCGAGTCTCGGTCCGGCCCATGCCGTAGAACCTCGCGGCGTACGAAAGGTTCTCCTCCGACGACATCTTTTTGAAGAACGACGCCTCGACGGACACGCGGTTGACCAGTTTCTGCACCGCACGCGAATCCTTCACGACGTCGTGGCCGAAGATCTTCGCACTGCCGCCGTCCGGGAGCAGCAGCGTCGAAAGCAGCCGGACCAGCGTCGACTTCCCCGAGCCGTTCTGGCCCAGGATCGCGACGCACTCGCCGCGGTTCATCGTGAACGTCACGTCCTCGAGCGCCGCCACGCGCTTACGCCTTTTGCGCATGTGCGTTCGCGCCGCATCGCGGCGGAAGAACTCCTTGCGCAAGTTGTCGACTTCTACTGCGAACACTTCATTGCTCCTACAATTCGGCGGGACACGGATACGCGCAAGACACCTGCTGAATGCAGGCGGCGCACGGGACGTGCGGAATCAGCCGAAGAAGAGCGTCATACCGTCAAGACGGTAGCAAACGTGTCAAGCGTCTGGTCCATTGGAACCGGGCTCCACGTCGTGGATCAACCACAGCCGATCGCCGGTTTGCGATGCGGTTCGTGCCTGCGCCGTGATCTTCTTGAGGTCCGGGTATTCCGCGACCTCGGGGGAGACACGAATGCCCGCCACGACATAGCGCGCAATCTCCTCGGTCTCGTTGCGCAGTCCGTGCGCACCGTCGGGCCCAGCCGGAAAGTGCACGACCTCGCCCTCGTCGAGCTGCCGCTCACCCTCGGGACCGCGCAGCGTCGGCCGTCCCCGGAGCACGATCAGGAGCTCTTCGGAGCCGTGGTGAAAGTGGTAGACGACGAAGTTCCCCGGACCGAGTTCGTACAGGCTCGCCCCGAGGAGTGGACCGCGGTCGACGAGCCGCTTGCTCTTCGCGCCGCCCCCCGACCAGTCGTCGGTTTCGTCCCACTCGTCGGCCCAGACGTTCATCGGCCGATCCTGGCATACAGCGCTTGACCGCAGTCCGGTCACCCCGCTAAGGTGCCGTCCAGGTCGCTCGCCGCCGCAGGCGGGCGCCGAGGCAATGGAGCCTCAGGACTCAGAGAGTCCTGGGCTCTTTTTTTGTGGTCCCGAGTCGGAAGGAGCGGCATGTCTGTCGAAGAAACGAAGCACTACCTGGCGAATGGGCAGGCGAGCGCGCCCGATGCCCGTGAGGCCCTCGAGTGGGCCCGCGAGACCACGGCACAGATGGTCGACCTGAAGTTCTGTGACCTGCTCGGGACGTGGCAGCACATGACGTTGCCGATCAGGGCTCTCGACGAGTCGGCTTTCGACGACGGCCTCGGTTTCGACGGCTCGTCGATTCGCGGCTGGCAGGGGATCTCCGAGTCGGACATGCTGCTGATGCCGGACGCCTCGTCCGCGATCCTCGATCCCTTCACCGAGGCGCCGACGCTGTCACTGATCTGCGAGATCGCCGATCCGATCACGCGCGAGCCGTACGCCAAGGATCCACGCCGGCTCGCGAAGCGCGCCGAGGAGTACCTGCTCTCGACGGGGATCGCCGACACGGCCTTCATAGGCCCGGAGTGCGAGTTCTTCGTCTTCGACGAGGTCTCGTACGAGCTCGGCCCCAATCGCTCGCACTACTCCGTGGACTCGGGTGAGGGCCACTGGAACTCCGGCAAGCCGGGGCTCGGCTACACGGTTCGCGAGAAGGAGGGCTATTTCCCACCTGCGCCGCACGACACGCTCCACGATCTGCGCACGCGCATGGTGCTGACGCTGGAACGCCTCGGCATTCCTTGTGAGTTCCATCATCACGAGGTCGCGTCCGGCGGCCAGTGCGAGATCGACCTTCGCTTCCAGGCGCTGACTCGCATGGCCGATCAGGTCATGACCTACAAGTACGTCGTCAAGAACGTCGCGCATGCGGCCGGCAAGTCGGTGACGTTCATGCCGAAGCCGATCTTCGGCGACAACGGCTCGGGCATGCACACGCACCAGTCCCTCTGGAAGGAGGGCACGCCGCTGATGGCGGACAAGTCGGGCTACGCAGGTCTGTCGCAGTTGGCCCGCGCCTATGTCGGTGGTCTGCTTGCTCACGCGCCCGCCTTGCTCGCGTTCTGCGCCCCGACGACGAACTCGTACCGCCGCTTGGTGCCGGGCTACGAGGCGCCGGTCAACCTCGTGTACTCGATGCGGAACCGCAGTGCCTGCATCCGGATTCCGATGTACTCGGACTCGCCCAAAGCGAAGCGGATCGAGTTCCGCTGCCCCGATGCGGCTGCGAACCCGTACCTCGCGTTCGCGGCGATGCTGATGGCGGGGCTCGACGGCATCCAGAAAGGGCTCGACGCCGGCGAGCCGGCGGACTGGGACCTCTTCGAAGAGGACCGCGGGGTCGCCCAGGTTCCGGGCTCGCTCACCGAGGCGCTCGACGCACTCGAGCGGGATCACGAGTTCCTGACGGCCGGGGGCGTCTTTGGCGAGGAACTGATCCGGACGTGGATCGACTACAAGCGCGAGAACGAGGCCGACGTCGTGCGCCTGCGGCCCCATCCCGCGGAGTTCTCTTTGTACTACGACTGCTGAAAGGAGGCGAACGTGTTGGAGCTCGGCGTACGGCCAAACGACACGCTTGCAGATCCGCCGTCCGTCGAGCTCCGGCATCTCGAGCCGGACGACTGGCCGGCGGTTGCAGAGATCTACTGGGACGGGATGCGCGACGGGATGGCGACGTTCCAGACGGAGGTTCCGTCCTGGGAAGCCTGGAACGCGGCTCACCTCTGGGGGCACCGCCTTGTCGCCGAACTGCTCGGCGAGGTCGTGGGGTGGGCGGCCCTGTCGCCCGCATCGACGCGGCGGTGCTACCTCGGCGTTGTCGAGGACAGCGTCTACATCGGGCGTGAGGCACGCGGCCTCGGCATCGGCCGGGCACTGCTTCAGGAGCTGATCGCGGGTGCGGAGGCCACCGGGATCTGGACGATCCAGACGTCGATCTTCCCGGAGAACCGTGCTTCGCTCGCGCTGCACGAGCGTTGTGGGTTCCGCGTCGTCGGAACGCGTGAGCGCATCGCGAAGCGCGACGGGATCTGGCGCGACACGGTGTTCCTCGAGCGGAGAAGCGAGGCCATCTCATGACCAAGGTCGAAGCAGTGGTCATCCGCGAGCGTGTCGAGACTGTGATCGACGCGGTCGAGCATGCGACGGGCCACATCGGCGTCACTGTGATCGAGGCGATCGGCCACGGGCGCCAGCGCGGCGTCACCCACGAGTACCGCGGGCGCATCTTCGAATCGCGGTTCCTCCCGAAGGCCCAGCTCACGTTCATCCTCGAAGACGAGCTCGCCGACGCGGTCGTCGAGGCGATCGTCGACTCGGCGCGCAGCGGCAACGAATCCGGCGACGGTCTGGTGTGGACGTCGGCGATCGAGAACGTCACGCACAACCGAACGGGCGCGAAGCTCGAGAAGGAGGTGGAAGCCTAGATGGGGACCAAGGATCTCTTGATCGCGGCGAACACGATCTGGGTCGTCATCGCGGCGATCCTCGTGATGTTCATGCAGGCAGGCTTCGCCTTCCTGGAGGCCGGCCTCACGCGCATGAAGAACGCGGCGCACATCGCCGGCAAGAACGTCCTCATCTTCGCCGTCTGCTCGATCGTCTACTGGGCGGTCGGCTTCGGGATCGCTTTCGGAGACGGCAACAGCTTTGTCGGGACGAGCGGCTTCTTCCCCTCCAGCAATGAGCTGCTCGCGATCGGCCAGGCGCCTTACTCGTTCTTCACCGGGATTCCCGCAGCCAGCGGCTATCTCTTCGAGGTCGTCTTTGCGGGCGTTTCGCTTGCGATCGTGTGGGGTGCGATGGCCGAGCGGGCGAAGCTGTGGGTCTACCCGGCCTTCGGCGTCATCTTCACGCTCATCTATTCGGTGACGTCGCACTGGGTCTGGCACGCCGGCGGCTGGCTGTTCGGCAAGGGCATGCAGGACTTCGCGGGTTCCACAGTCGTGCACTACCAAGGCGCGCTCGCCGCGCTCGCGGGCGCACTTCTGCTCGGGCCGCGGATCGGGAAGTTCGGCCGCGACGGTCGTGCCAACCCGATCCCGGGACACAACATGCCGTATGCGGTTCTCGGAACGCTCATCCTCTGGTTCGGCTGGTTCGGCTTCAATCCGGGCTCGACGCTCGGCGTCGTCACCGGTGATCGCATCGGCTATTTCGGCTACGTCGCGCTGACGACGAACATCGCGGCTGCGGCCGGGGCGATCGGCGGCATCGCGAGCGCCTGGCTGATCCTGCGGAAGCCCGACGTGTCGATGATGTTGAACGGCGTCCTCGCCGCACTGGTCGCGATCACTGCCGCCTCGGGATTCGTGGCGCCGTGGGCGGCGATCGTGATCGGCGGCGTATCGGGCTGGATCGCCGTCGCGGGCGTCTTGTTCGTCGAGCGGATCGGCATCGACGATCCCATCGGCGCCGTCGCCGTGCACGGGATGTCAGGCGTGTGGGGAACGCTGGCGACCGGAATTTTCGCGGTGCCCGCACTCGCGTCGAATCTCGCGACCGGCACCGGCGGGTTGGTCTACACCGGCTCCTTCCATCAGCTCGGCGTCCAGGCGCTCGGCCTCGTCGCGGTCGGCGGCTTCACGTTCACCGCTTCGTTCGGATCGCTCTGGGTGATGAAGCGCCTGTGGGGTATCCGTGTCGAGCCGGAGACGGAGACGGCCGGCCTCGACGTGTCGGAGCACGGCATGTGGGGTTATCCCGAGTTCTACATTCCGGTCCCGGGCGGCTACGGCACCGAGACGCACGGCCATCTCGGCCTCTCCCACGGGAACGGGCACGGGCACACGTCGCCTGCTCCCGCGGCGCCAGCTGCTCAGCCCGAGCCGGCACCCGGCTAGCGAACGCTTCCTCGAGGGCGCTGCGAACTCAGCGGCGCCCTCGAGCTTCCGGGTAAAGATGCGGCGAGATGAAGTACCAGTTCGTCGACTGTCGCTGGGAGCTCGGAAAACCGAATCGCGGCCGCGAGCTGTATCTCGAAGGACACATCCCCGGTGCGAGCTTTCTTGATGTGGACACCGATCTTTCGTCACCGGCAGGCCCTGGCGGCAGACATCCGCTACCCGACCCAGAACAGTTCGCCCGCGCCGCGGCGCGGGCAGGTATCGGCGACGAGATGTTCGTCGTCGCGTACGGGAACATGGGCGGCGCCGAACGGCTCTGGTGGCTGTTGCGCCACTTCGGCCACGAACGCTGCGCGGTGGTCGGCTTCGAGTCCTGGCGCGGACCCCTCGTCGCAGGCCTGGAAGACATCGAGCCGGCGGAGCTGATGCTGCGTTCGCGCGACGACGACACGATCGAAGCCGAGGAGCTCGATCGCCGACGGCACGACCTGATCGTCGTGGACGCACGTCTCCCGCCCCGCTGGCGCGGCGAGCCCAATCCGATCGACAAGGTGCCCGGCCGGATCCCGGGTGCGCTCAACGCGCCGTGGAACGAAGCACCGCCGGAGCTTCCGGAGGGTGAGCTCGTCGCCTACTGCGGGTCAGGCGTGACCGCAACCGTACTGCTGCACCGCCTCCACCTCAGCGGTCGCGACGGCAAGCTCTACCCCGGATCCTGGAGCGAGTGGGAGCAGCTCGACCTACCGGTCGAGCGCGACGACTAGGCGGTGGAAGTTGCCGCCCCGCCGAAGTGGGCGAGGTACGGCTGCCAGCCGTTCGGGATCTTCGGCGCGGCGAGGCGGATGAACAGCACCGGCGCGGGAGCCTTCGGCGGATGGACGAGCTCCATGCGCGCCTCCTCCAGCGTTCGGTTGCCCTTGTGGTGGTTGCAAGGCGCGCACGCCGTCACGACGTTCTCCCAGATCGATTCCCCACCGCGTGATCTCGGGATGACGTGGTCGAGCGTCAGCCGACCAGCAGTGGTGCCGCAGTAGACGCAACGCCAACTGTCGCGCGCGAAGAGCGCGCGGCGGGAGATCTTGCGCTGCACGGCTCGCGGCACGCGCACGTAGGCGACGAGCCGGATCACGTGTGGCCACGGATACGTGTCGGTCGCCGAGTGCAGCGGCTGGTCGAGCTCCTCGATCACCTCGGCCTTCCCCTTGAACACGAGCACGTGGGCACGCCGCACGGATGTGACATTCAGCGGCTCGTAACTCGCGTTCAAAACCAGAACCTGCTGCATCTAGGCGGAAATGTAGCTGAGTGAACGGGGGT
>JALYLY010000087.1 GCA_030773975.1 Actinomycetota bacterium
GACGTCGCGCTCATGGACGTCAGGATGCCGCGACTCGACGGGATCGAAGCCGCGCGACGGATCCTCGAGGAGCGGCCGCTGCCGATCGTGATGCTGACTGCGCACGGTGACGAGGAGCTCGTCGCCCGCGCGGTCGGCATCGGGGTCTTCGGCTACCTCGTCAAGCCGTTCCGCGAGCAGGACCTGCTGCCCGCGCTCCACACCGCGCTCGCGCGACACTCGGACCTCACCTCGTCACGACGCGCGAACAGTCCGAAGATCGACTTCTTCATTCGCGCAGCCGAAGGCAAGGGGGGCTGGCCGCTTACCGTGGCCCGCCGCCTGGACGGCAGTGCCGACGTCTTTCTCCGCGATCCGCAGGCGGGAGACGATGCGCGATGAGGATGCTCATCGCCGAGGACGAGACGATCATCCGGCTCGACCTCCGAGGCCTGCTCGAGAGCAACGGCTTCGAGGTCGTCGCAGAGGCGCATGACGGCGAAGAGGCGGTCGCGCTCGCGAGGGATCTCGAGCCCGACTTCGTGATCATGGACGTGAAGATGCCGCGGCTCGACGGGATCGAGGCCGCGCGCCGCATCCTCGACGAGCGGCAGGTCCCGATCGTGATGCTCACCGCGTACGGGCAGGACGAGATCGTTGCTCGTGCCGTCGAGGTCGGTGTCTTCGGCTACCTCGTGAAGCCGTTCCGCGAGCAGGATCTCTTGCCCGCGATCCGCGCTGCACGGGCTCGGCACGACGAGCTGGTGACGTTGCGCGCAGAGACCGATTCGCTTTCGGAGGCGCTGGCCGCGCGGAAGGTGATCGAGCGCGCGAAGGGACTGCTAATGGAGCGCGAAGGGCTGAGCGAACAGGCGGCGTTCGTCCGGCTGCGCAAGGCGAGCCAGGTCTCGGGACGTCCGCTCAAGGTGATCGCCGAAGCCCTAGTCGCGACGCTAGGTTCCTAATTCCAGGCTAGCAGCGCGCGTTTCGACCAGTACGCGCCAGGCTCTTCAGCGAGCGCGACCAACCGAGCGTCGAGCTCTTCGTCGACGTGAAGCTCGAGCGTGACCACATTGCTCTCGAGCATCTCGACTGTGGAGGGCCCTGTCAGCACGGTGTCGGCCCACGGCTGCGCGAGCACCACGGAGAGCGCGAGGGCATCCGGAGTCGTTCCCTTCTCGCGCGCCGCCTCGGCAAGGAGGGGGTGTCGCCCCGGTTCGTCAGCCGCCCGTTGGCGAGCGTCTCCTTGACGACCACCCGAAGCCCCGCATCGTGCGCGGCAGCTAGCGCCGGGCCGGCGGAGCGCTCGAGGAGGTTCCAGGTCGCCTGCACCGTGTCGAAGGCGCCCGTCTCGAGGGCTCGTTCGACGGTCGCTGTCTGTGCCGGACCGGTGACGGTGAGCCCGATCTCGAGCCCGCTTTCCCGCAGGCGCTGCAGTTCGTCGAACACGTCCTCGTCCTCGAGGACGCCACTCTCGAGCATGGCCGAGTGGATCTGGTAGAGGTCCAGGTAAGGACCGAGCAGGGCGCGGCTCTCCTCGATCTGGCGGCGAAGCGTTCCTGCGGAGAGATCCTTCACCTCCTGCTGCTCGGCGTCGACCTGCCAATCGGCGGTGTACGTGTAGCCCCATTTCGAGGCGACGAAGACCTCGCCGGGCTCAGTGCCTCGGGCCTCGAGCCACGACGCGAGGAACGACTCCGCGCGACCGTAGGAGCGGGCGGCGTCGAAGTAACGGACGCCGGCCGCGTACGCAGCATCGAGAACTTCGTGGGCGTTGCGCTCCATCGCCGCGACTGCCGTGTGGCCCTCGAGATCGTCGCCGTGGCCGAGGTTGATGTAGCCGGGCCGGCCGAGTGCGGCGAGGCCCACTCCCAGCGACGCCGCGGCTCGCGAGGTCACGACCTGGTCAGCGCGAGGTCGGGTAACGGCGCATGAGCTCGGCAACGCGGAACGCGAGATCGAGCGACTGGCGCGCGTTCAGTCTCGGGTCGCACAGGGTCATGTAACGCAGGTTCAGTTCGTCTTCGTGCACTTCTTCGGACCCGCCGAGGCATTCGGTCACGTCCTCGCCGGTGAATTCGAGATGGACCCCGCCGGGCCACGTCCCTTCTTGCCGGTGCGCGGCGAAGAAGCCTTCGATCTCTCCCATGATCGCGTCGAGGTGACGCGTCTTGAGCCCGGAGTCCGTCGTGAAGACGTTCGCGTGCATCGGATCGCAGACCCAGACGACGGGATGTCCGGCCTCGCGCACCGCGCGCAGGTGAGGCGGCAACAGCTCGAAGACGCGATCGGCTCCCATCCGCGAGATGAGCGTGAGTCGCCCGGGAATCCGCTCCGGATTCAACCGCTCGCAGAGGAGGAGCACGTCTTCTGGCGAGGCGTCGGGCCCGATCTTGCAGCCGATGGGGTTGTTCACCCCGGAGAAGAACTCGACGTGGGCTCCGTCCGGCTGCCGCGTGCGCTCACCGATCCAGAGCATGTGCGCGCTGCAGTCGTACCACTCCCCGGTCAGCGAGTCGCGCCGCGTCAAGCCCTCCTCGTGGTCGAGGACCAGCCCCTCGTGACTCGTCCAGAAGTCGATCTGGTGGAGCTGCGGTGCGGAGGTCAGGTTGATCCCGCAGGCCGCCATGAAGCGGAGAGCTCGCTCGATCTCCGAGGCGATCACCTCGTAGCGTCGGCCCTCGGGCGACCTCGCGACGAACTCCTGGTTCCAGGCGTGGACCTGCATGAGGTCGGCGAAACCGCCTTTGGTGAACGCACGGAGCAGGTTGAGCGTGGCCGCGGACTGGTGGTACACCTGCAGCATCCGCTCGGGATCCGGGACGCGCGCGTCGAGTGTCGGCTCGTCGCCGTGGACCATGTGTCCCCGGAAGGACGTGAGCTCCACGCCTTCAACGGTTTCGGTCGGGGAAGAGCGGGCCTTCGCGAACTGACCCGCGATTCGCCCGACCTTGACGACCGGAAGCATCCCTCCGTAGGTCAGGACTGCCGCCATTTGCAGCAGGATCTTGAGCTTGTCGCGGATGAGCGGTGCCGAAAACTCGTGGAAGGACTCGGCGCAGTCCCCGGCCTGGAGGACGAATGCCCGCCCAGCGGCGACCTCACCGAGCGCATTGCGCAGCTGCCGGGCCTCGCCGGCGAAGACGAGGGGCGGCAGGGATGCGAGGCGGGAGCGGGCGGCTTCAGCCTGCTCGGCGTCCGGCCACTCGGGCTGATGCAGTGCTGGGTACGCGCGCCAGGACGAGGGCGACCAGACTTCCGGCTCCGGCGAATGCTTGGGCGTCGCGCTCATCGTTGAAGTCTAAAGACGAGTGTGTGCCCTGAAACGCCAAGTCCTGCGAACCCGAGGGCCCACAGGACTTGACGAAACGACTCTCTCACGTCGGGCGGCGGATTGCAAGCGGCCTGCGCGTGCCCCTTCTGGGGGGCATCGGCTACGCGGTTCCGCGGTACAGGACGGCTGCGTTCTCGTCGATGGCGAGGCAAGCGATGAAACTGCGCGCCTGGTGGCTCTTCCTCGTAGTAATGGCCCCGATTGTGGGCCTCTATCTGTTCGGTCCGGCGGCGTTCAACGCAGGCCCGGTCTTCAACGCGATCGGTCTTACCGCAGTCGTCGCGATCGTCGTCGGCGTGCGTCTTCATCGTCCGAGCGACACGCTGCCCTGGTACCTGTTCGCGGCCGGCCAGGCGTTGTTCGTCTTCGGCGACGTGATCGCCTACAACTACGAGCGGTTCTTCGGCCGGCCGCTGCCGTTCCCCTCGATCGCCGACGTCTTCTACCTCGCCGTCTTCCCGGTCATCGTGGCCGGCCTCCTCCTCCTGATCAGGCGGCGGAAACGCGGCCGAGACCGAGCGAGCCTCATCGACTCGCTGATCATCGCGACAGGCATCGGGCTGCTCTCGTGGGTCTTCCTGATCGCGCCCTATGCGCACGACGGCAGCCTCTCGACGCCGGCGCGGCTGACATCCATGGCGTACCCCTTGATGGACCTCCTGGTCTTGTCGGTGGCCGTCAGGCTTGCGGTCAGCGGCGGCAACCGTGGCAGGTCCTACTACCTGACCATCACGTCGATCGCAGCCCTCTTCGCGTCCGACGCCACCTACGGATGGCTCCAATTGCATTCCTCGTACCAGCCCGGCGGCCTGCTGGACGGAGGTTGGATCGCCTTCTATCTGCTGTGGGGGGCCGCGGCGCTTCACCCTTCCATGGCCGTGGCAAACGGAACGGCGAAGCCGACGCAGCTCACACGGACACGACTCGTCATGCTCGCTCTCGCCGCGTTCGTAGCCCCGATCACCGGACTGCTGGGGCCGGTGACCAGAAGCGACAGGATCGTGATCGCCGGCTCCGCGATCGTCCTCTTCGGCCTCGTCCTCCTCCGAATGGTCGAGCTCGTCCAGGGACAGGAGGCAGCAGGAGCTCGCGAGCAAGCGCTGCGTGAGACGACCGACCGGCTGCTCCACCTCGATCGACTGAAGGATCAGTTCATAGCGACCGTCTCGCACGAGCTGCGCACTCCCCTGACATCCATCCACGGCTACCTCGACCTCCTCGTCGGGGACGAAGCCGGAGAGCTCAGCGACGAACAACGTCATTTCCTCTCGATTGCCGAGCGCAACACCGACCGTCTGCGACGGCTCGTCGACGACCTGCTCCTCGTGTCCGAGCTCGACGCGGGCAAGCTCAGACTCGAGCTAGGCGACGTCGACCTGCGCGCCCTCGCCCACGAGAGCCTCGAGTCCGCACGTCCGCGGGCAGAGGAGGGTGGCATCACACTCGAGTTTCTGGCTGAGAGCCCTCTTTGCCTGACCGGCGACAAGATGCGGCTCGGCCAACTACTGGACAACGTGATTTCGAACGCGCTCAAGTTCACTCCGCAAGGAGGAAGAGTGTCCGTACGTACGAGCCGGTCGAACGGCTCCGCCGTGCTCGAGGTGGAAGACACAGGGATGGGAATCCCCGCCGGCGAGCAGGAGCACCTGTTTGACCGTTTCTTCCGCACGCAAGCCGCGGAGCAGGACGCCATTCAAGGAAGCGGCCTCGGACTCGCGATCTCGCAGGCCATCGCACAGGCTCACGGCGGGCTGATCGAAGTCACCAGCGCAGAGAACGCCGGCGCGACCTTCCGCATCGTCTTTCCTGCGAATACCTAGCAGGCTCGGGCTGGCCGATGACTTTTCTGATGTGTGGTCGTCTAACAGGCGATGGCCACCAACAGAAAGGCGAAACGATGAACGAGATCACTCCGTGCCTGTGGTTCGACACCGAAGGGGAAGAGGCGGCGAGCTTGTACACGTCGGTGTTCCCGAACTCGAAGATCGTGGAGATCGCACGCTACGGCGAAGCCGGACCCCGCCCCGAAGGGACGGTGATGACCGTGATCTTCGAGCTGGACGGGCAGAAGTTCATGGCCTTGAACGGCGGGCTCGAATTCAAGTTCAGCGAGGCGATCTCGTTCCAGGTGAGTTGCAAGAACCAGGAAGAGGTCGACGCGTTCTGGAGCAAGCTCTCCGAAGGTGGCGAGGAGGGCCCTTGCGGCTGGCTGAAGGACCGGTTCGGCCTGTCCTGGCAGATCGTTCCGACCGTACTGCCCGAGTTGCTTACCGATTCCGACCGGGAAAAGTCGCAGCGCGTCATGGCAGCGATGCTGAAGATGAAGAAGATCGACATCGGGGAACTCGAGCGAGCCGCGGCGCAGACGTAGGGGGGCTCCGTCCGCAACACCGAGTGAGACTCGACGTCGGGCGGAGGCAGGATTTGCACTGATTTGTCGTATAGTTGCAGGGTGGCGCGCAAGCTTGCAGACGTGGCGAAGCAGGCCGGCGTCAGTGAGGCGACCGTGAGCCGTGTTCTCAACGGGAAGCCTGGGATCTCCGATGCCACCCGTGCCGCGGTTCTCACTGCTCTCGATGTGATGGGCTATGAGCGACCGACGCATCTGCGGGTGCGGCGTGCGCGCATGGTCGGGCTCGTTGTGCCCGAGCTGCAGAACCCGATCTTTCCGGTTCTTGCGGAAGTGGTTGCCGGCGCGCTTGCACAGCGTGGGTTCAACGCGGTCTTGTGCACGCGAACCGGAAGCATGTCCGAGGCCGAGTACGTCGAGATGCTCCTGGAGCGACAGGTGTCCGGCATGGTGTTCGCCGGGGGGCAGTACGCCGAGGCCGATGCGCCGCACGATCACTATGCGCGCCTGCTGAAGCTGCGTCTGCCGGTCGTCCTCGTCAACGCCGCGGCGGAGCACCTCGATTTCCCGCGAGTGTCGACCGACGACGCGGTCGCGATGGAGCAGGCATACGGTCATCTGGCCTACCTGGGCCATGAGCGCATCGGGCTCATCCTCGGGCCGCCCGACCATGTTCCGTCGCGTCGCAAGCTGGCGGCGTTCGAGGCGATGGCCGCTCGCGCGACCGGACGCGAGCTCGTCGGGGAGCTCGTGGAGCGCACGCGGTTCTCCCTGGAGGGTGGGCACGCCGCCGCAACCCGGCTCATCGGGCACGGGGTGACAGGGATCGTCTGCGCCAGCGATCCGCTGGCGCTCGGTGCGATCCGCGCGGCACGGCGGGCCGGGCTCTCGGTTCCGGACGACGTCTCGGTCGTCGGCTACGACGACTCCGCGTTCATGAGCTGCACGGACCCCCCGCTGACAACGGTTCGCCAGCCGATCGAGGCGATCGGGCGCGCCGCGGTCGAAATGCTGGTGGGACAGATCGAGGGCGCGGCGGTCTCCACCGACGAGTTGTTCTTCGAGCCCGAGATCGTTGCCCGCGGCTCGACGGCCGCAGCACGAGTCACGCTCGCCTCGGCCTCCGCCTGAAAGGGGATCCGCCCTCGGGACTCAGACAGCGCAAGACTTGCGGCGGTTGAGCGCAAAGTAGGAAAAATGCAAATGATTGTTCGGGTATTGCATTCGATTGTCGGATGTGCGATCCTCGCCGCAGATGACACGTCCGGGATCGACGGCAACGACGCCGCAGACACCCGAGCCCGACGACCGGGTTGCACTGGACGGGGCTGGAGTTGCTGCTCGCTGGTGGCGTGAGGCTGTCGTCTACCAGGTGTACGTCCGCAGCTTTGCCGACGCGAACGGCGACGGAGTCGGGGACCTGGCGGGCGTTCGAGATCGGCTGCCCTACCTGCGCGACCTCGGTGTCG
This sequence comes from Actinomycetota bacterium, assembly GCA_030773975.1. Lineage (GTDB taxonomy): Bacteria > Actinomycetota > Thermoleophilia > Gaiellales > Gaiellaceae > 3-1-20CM-4-69-9. The sequence continues at coordinate 7,133 of JALYLY010000087.1, forward strand.
ACGCCCTCTGGTTCAGCCCGTGGTACCCGTCTCCGCTGGCGGACTGGGGCTACGACATCGCGGACTACCGGTCGATCGATCCGGCCTTCGGGACACTGGAGGAGGCCGAGCAGCTGATCGCCGAGGCCCGGGCCCTCGGGATCCGCACGATTGTCGACATCGTCCCGAACCACGTCTCCGACCAGCACCCGTGGTTTCGGTCTGCCTTGGCCTCACCGCCCGGGTCGCCTGAGCGGGAACGCTTCTGGTTTCGGCCCGGCGCCGCGCCGGACGGGGAGCTACCGCCGAACGGCTGGCAATCGATCTTCGGCGGCCCCGCGTGGACGCGCACCGACGACGCGGGGGTGCCCGGCGAGTGGTACCTCCACCTGTTCGCGCCCGAGCAGCCGGACGTCAACTGGGCGCACCCCGACGTCTGGGCCGAGCACGAGGACGTCCTCCGGTTCTGGTTCGATCGCGGCGCGGCGGGTGTGCGGATCGACTCGGCAGCGTTGCTCGTCAAGGACCCACACCTCGCCGAAGAGACACCGCAGTACGAAGCCGGCGAGCACCCGTTCATGGACCGGGATGGGCTTCACGACATCTACCGCCGGTGGCGCGCGATTGCCGACGGCTACCCGGAGCCGCGCCTCCTCGTTGGAGAGGTCTGGCTGCCCGACCCAGACCGGCTCGCCCGCTATCTCCGCCCGGACGAGCTGCACACCGCGTTCAACTTCGACTTCCTGTCATGCCCCTGGGAGCCGGGACCAATGCGCGCGTCGATCGAGTCCGCACTTGCGGCGCATGCTCCAGTGGACGCGCCGACGACCTGGGTGCTGTCGAACCACGACGTGACCAGGCCTGTCACGCGCTACGGCCGGACCGACACGTCGTTCTCGTTCGAGTCCAAGCGAGCCGGCACCCCCACGGACCTGGAGCGCGGCACTCGTGCGGCACGAGCGGCAGCGTTGCTCGCGATGGCGCTGCCGGGATCGATGTACATCTACCAGGGCGAGGAGCTCGGTTTGCCCGAGGTCGAGGACATCCCGGCCGAGCGCCGCCAGGACCCGATGTGGCACCGTTCAGGTGGAGTCGATCCCGGTCGCGACGGTTGCCGCATTCCGCTGCCCTGGGGAGGCGACCGGCCTTCGTACGGGTTCAGTCCCGAGGGAGCTGACCAGCCGTGGCTCGACCAGCCGGACGACTGGGAGCGACTCACTGTCGCCGCGCAGTCCGAGAGCGCGACCTCGATGCTCGCCCTCTACCGCACCGGGTTGCGCCTCCGTCGAGCCGCCCCGTGGTCGGGTGAAGGGGCTCTCCGGTGGCTTCCTTCGAGCGACTCGGTCCTCGCGTTCGCGCGCGGCGAGCGCTTCGCCTGCATCGTCAACTTCGGTCCCGACCCGGTCGAGCTGCCCGTCGGCGCCGACGTCCTCATCACCAGCAACGAGCTCGAAGGAGGTGAGCTCCCGCAGGACACTACGGTCTGGCTCCGCCAGGCGAACGGACAAGAACAGCGCATCGGATAGGTCAATACGGACCCGCACCGGCTCAGCGACATGGTGCGCACGAAAGGAGTAGGACCATGAAGTTCACCCGTAGAGCCACGACCGGCGCCGTCGCCGTGGCGAGCCTGCTGGCTGTGTGCGCCGGCTCGGTCTCGAGCGCGGTCGCGAAAAGCGGGTCCCCCGGTGCGACGGTCACGATCAACGTGGCAGCGCTGCGTCCGGGTAGCTCGGATGAAGCGAAGAAGCAGTTCGACGACAACGTGGCGTTGTTCGAGAAGCAGCATCCGAACATCGATGTCAAGGCGGTCGAATACGCGTGGAACGGAGCCACCTTTGCGGCGCAGCTGGCCGCCGGGCGCCTTCCGACGGTTTTCACGGTCCCGTTCACCGACGCGCGCACGCTCGGCGAGCACCGTCAGGTCGCCGACATCACCGCTGGTGTGAAGAAGTGGGCTTACTTCAAGAAGTTCCAGAAGACGATCATCGCGGAGGCGACCACCTCCAAGGGCCGCATCATCGGCGTTCCTTACGCCGCGTATGCGCAGGCGCTCC
>JALYLY010000088.1 GCA_030773975.1 Actinomycetota bacterium
TTGGCTCAGGGCACCGTGAAGTGGTTTTCGAACGAGAAGGGCTACGGATTCATCGAGCGTGAGGGTGGCGAGGACGTCTTCGTTCATTTCTCCGCCATCACGCAGGAGGGGTACAAGTCGCTGACCGAGGGTCAGCGAGTTGAGTTCGAGGTCGTGCAGGGCCCCAAGGGCGCTCAGGCCGCGAACGTCCAGCCTGTCTAGCTTTCCTTTCGGAACCAAGTGTCAAGGGCCCCCGGAAGGGGGCCCTTTTGTTTTGATCAGAAGGAGCACATGGCGATCTCGAGAGAAGATGTCTTGCACGTCGCGGCACTCGCGCAGCTCGAACTGAGCGAGGACGAGATCGAGCGGCTGACCGAGCAGCTGAACGACATCCTTGCCGCCGTCGGGAAGGTGTCGGAGCTCGATCTCTCGGATGTGCCGCCGACGTCTCATCCTCTCTCGGTCGTGAACGTCTTCCGGCCCGACGTGCCACGGCCTTCGCTGCCCCTCGACGATGCGTTCGCCAACGCCCCGGAGCGCGATGGCCACCTCTTCCGCGTCCCGCCGACCGGCGTCACCGAGGAGTCCTCAGCGTGATCGACACGCTCCGGCTTACGGCCGAAGGCGCAAAAGGTCTGCTCGACCGCGGCGAGGTCTCGGGCGCCGAGCTGCGCGCGGCGTACCGCGAAGCGATCGACGCGCGGAACGAGGAGCTGCACTGCTTCCTGACGCTCGTCGACGGCGACGACAACGAAGGTGTCCCGATCGCCCTGAAGGACGTCATCACGACGAAAGGCGTGCGCACGACCGCGGGCTCGAGGATCCTCGAGGACTACGTGCCCGTGTTCGACTCGACCGTTGCCGATCGCTGCAAGGCCGCCGGGCTGCAGCTGCTCGGAAAGACGAACACGGACGAGTTCGCCATGGGCTCGTCAACCGAGAACTCCGCCTACGGACCATCCCGCAACCCGTGGGACCCGACGCGTGTTCCCGGCGGTTCGGGCGGCGGCTCGGCTGCTGCCGTATCGGCGGGCTTGGCACCGTGGGCGCTCGGATCGGACACCGGCGGCTCGATCAAGCAGCCCTCGGCTCTCTGCGGGAACGTGGGTCTGCGGCCGACGTACGGCACCGTCTCGCGCTACGGGATCGTCGCCTTCGCCTCCAGCCTCGACCAGGTCGGCCCGGTGACGCGGACTGTGCGCGATAACGCGCTTCTCTACGGGATCATCAGCGGCCGTGACGACTGCGACTCGACGACCGTCGACGTTCCGCCCGTCGAGCTGCCGGAAGCGGAGGACCTGAAGGGTCTGCGCGTCGGTGTCCCGAAGGAGCTGAACGAGGCCGAGGGGATCTCGCCCGGAGTCGCAGAGGCAGTACGCCGCGCCATCGACCTCTGTTCCGAGCTGGGCGCGGACGTGGGCGAATGCGAGCTGCCGCGCTCCGTCGAGTACGGCCTGCCGTGTTACTACCTGATCGCTCCGGCGGAGGCGTCCTCGAACCTCGCGCGTTACGACGGCGTTCGCTACGGGCTCCGTATTCCTGCGGAGAATTACTACGAGATGGTTGCGCGCACGCGCGACGCAGGCTTCGGCGACGAGCCGAAGCGCCGGATCATGCTCGGGACGTACGCGCTTTCCGCGGGCTACTACGAGGCGTACTACGGTCAGGCGCAGAAGGTTCGAACGGTGATCGCACGCGAGTTCGCCGACGCGTTCGAGCGCTTCGACGTCCTCGTCAGTCCGACCTCTCCGACCGTTGCCTTCAAGATCGGCGAGAAGGCCGAGAGCCCGCTGGCCATGTACCTCACCGACGTGCTGACGATCCCCCCGAACATGGCCGGGTTGCCGGGTCTCTCGATTCCGTGCGGGCTCTCCGAGGGCTTGCCGGTCGGCCTGCAGTTGATCGGCCCGCAGTTCTCCGAGAACACGCTCTTCCGCACCGGTCACGCGCTCGAGCGCGCGATCGGTTTCGACACCGTCCCGGAGCGACTGCGATGAGGACAATCGTCGATCGAGCTGCCGACTTCGTGCTCGCGGTCGAGCGAGTGTTCGGCACGCCTCCGCGTGTGCTCGACGGGTCGCGCGCAGTGCAGATCGACGACGTTCGCCTGTCGCTCGAGGCGGGCGAACGAGAGCTCTGCCTCATCCGCATGCATGGCTTGCTGGAGGAATACCTCGCGATCTTCGAGGTGCGTGGCGATATCGAGGTGCCGCTGCTGCGGGCGAGGGAGTTTTTGCATGCCTGAGTGGGAACCGGTCATCGGCCTGGAGATCCACGTACAGCTCAAGACGCGCACGAAGATGTTCTGCGGCTGCGAGGCGGGATTCGGAGGTGAGCCGAACACGCGCACGTGTCCTGTGTGCCTTGCTTTCCCCGGAGCTCTTCCTGTGCCGAACCAGACCGCCGTCGAATGGACGATCAAGCTCGGGCACGCGCTCAACTGCCGGATTGCCGAGCGCGCGATCTTCCACCGCAAGAACTACTTCTATCCCGACAATCCCAAGGGCTACCAGATCTCTCAATACGACGAGCCGCTCTGCATCGCAGGTTCCTTCGTCGTCCCGGGCCCCGAAGGCGACACAGAGGTCGGCATCGTGCGGGCCCACCTCGAAGAGGACGCGGCGAAGACGATTCACGTTGGCGGCGCGACCGGCCGCATCGTCGGGTCGGCCCACTCCAACGTGGACTTCAACCGCGGTGGCACCCCGCTCGTCGAAATCGTGACGCAGCCGGACCTCCGATCGGCAGACGACTCGAAGCGTTTCCTGCAGCTGCTGCGCCAGACCATCGTCGAGCTCGGCATCTCGGACGCGGAGATGGAGAAAGGCACGCTGCGCGCCGACGCGAACGTTTCTGTGCGCGAGGTGGGGGAGACGGGATACCGAACGCGCACCGAGCTCAAGAACATGAACTCGTTCAACCACATCGCCCGCGGGATCGAGGCGGAGCTCCGGCGCCAGATCGAGACGTGGGAGTCCGGCGGCGAGGTCGTCCAGGAGACGCTCGACTACGAGGTGAAGTCGGACAAGGTCACGTCGCGGCGGCGCAAGGAAGAGGCCGACGACTACCGCTACTTCCCGGAGCCCGATCTCGTGCCCGTCGAGCCGGAGGCCGATGTCGTCGAGCGGCTTCGCAGCGAGGTGCCGGAGCTCCCCGGAGCACGGATCCGTCGCTTCGAGCAGCAGTACGGGCTTTCGTACTACGACGCGGAGGTGCTCAACGCCTCGGCTGCGCGCGCCGCACTCTACGAACAGGTCGCGCTCGACGGAATCGACGCGAAGGAGGCGTCGAACGTCTTGATGAACGACTTCGTCGCGACGGGAGTCGATCCCGCCGCCGTCAACGGCGCTGAGCTCGCAAAGTTGATCGAGGCGAGAACGACGATTCCTCGAGAGACCTTCGCGCGTGCGCTGACCGAGAGCGCCGATCCTGAGTTCCGCGCGGAGACATATCTCGCCGACACACTCGTCGCCGACACGGCGGAGCTCGAGCCGCTCGTCGAGCGCATCCTCGCGAACAACCCTGGCCAGGTGGCCGCGTACAAAGGCGGCAAGGAAGGCCTGCTCGGTTTCTTCGTCGGCCAGGTGATGAAAGAGACGCAGGGCAAGGCCGACCCGAAGGTCGTCAACGACCTTCTGCGCAAAAAACTCGCCTAGCTTCGCCCGCTCCTTCCCGGGTACCCCTTGTTACCCCCTTCGGTTTTTCCTAGCGACCGAAAGGAGTCGAGATGGACACGTGGGTCTGGATCGTGATCGGGGTGGTCGTCGCGATCGTCGTTCTCGGAGTCTTGGCGAGCGTCCTGCGCACGCGACACTCGCGTTCGTTGCGGGACAGCGCAGGGTCGCTTCGTCGACGACCCGACAGGCGCGCCGTCTCAGAAGCGGACGACCTCGTTCAACAGGTGATGCGGGAGCTGCGCTAGATCAAGCCGCAGTAGCGGGCCGTGTTCGGCCAGGGATAGAAGCCGCGCCCCGCACGGTGCGCTCGCTCGGCAGCCCACATCTGCTCGAGCGGCGTCCAGTGGTTCGCCGTCCCCTTGCGTGAGAGCAGCCCGCCACCGTACGCACGCTGGAAGCTGAGATCCATCTGCAGGCCGCCGTAGTACGGCGGACTCGGATCGTTCCAGGCGCCTTCGAAGTGGTGGATGCAGAGCCACTGGCGCCTGTGCGGCGGATTCTCGGCTCGCATGCGCGTCTTGAGCGCAACGCGCTGCCACACCGCGATCTTCGTCTGGACGTCCGCGGGCGGGTCCTTGAGCTTGCGGGTGAGCTTGCGCCCCATCGTGCGTTGCCACCGCCACGTCTCATGGCGGTATCTGTCGATCTGACGCTGAATGTCGCGCTGGGCCCACTGCGGTTCAGCCGTCGTGATCTCCGGAGGGGGCTCAGGAGTCGAGTCCGCGCGGATCGTCGCAGCGCAGGCTAGCGCCACACCAAGGGCGCAGGCGCACGCGAATGCGAGTGTGAGTTTGGAACGCATCTGAGTGATCCCCCCGGATCAACGCCGCCTCGTGACTGTGCCGCAGCCGAGGTCGGCTGGTTGTCTCGAAGTGTTAAGACTGCCCCGACGCGGCAGAAGTTAGACATCGCTCGTGCCGATTGCCTCGAAGCGGCCGGATAGTAAGGTCGTTTGCGCATGATTCGCGCTGTTGCGCTGGCAGCAGGTCTGGCGCTGGTGGCGCTCTCCGCCGCCGGTGGGGCCCCTTCGACGGAGTACGCAGCGGTGGCCCTCAACGTCCTGCCCCCAGGGCAATCGGGCGACCTGCTGTTTCCGCCGACCGCTTCGGATCAATTGAAGCTGTATGACGGGCTCACACCGCGTGGCGCCAACGTGCGGCCGGCCGACCTCACCAGGTACTTCAAGCCGGAGCGGTTCGGTGTGACCGGAAAGGTCGTCCGCACCGAGCGTCCGCGTCCGGGCCTGCGCATTCTGCGCGATCGCTGGGACGTGCCTCACGTCTACGGACGTACGCGCGCCGATGTGGAGTTCGGCGCCGGGTACGCAACAGCGGAGGACAGGTTCATCCTGATGGAGCTGTTGCGTGGGCCCGGGCGACTCGCGGCCCTCGATGCGCCCGGCCTCGATCCGTTCGCTCTTGCGACCTCCGGACGGCAGTTCGTGCCAACCCAGGCGACCGAAGAGCGCGTCGCTGCGCAGCTCAAGCTCGTGCGTGCCGCCGGGCGCAAGGGCCGGCAGCTGTACGCGGACGTGCGCTCCTACGTGGCAGGCATCAATGCGTACTACAAGAAGCGAAACCAGGGACTACGACCGTGGACGACCACCGATGTGATCGCGGTGGGTTCGCTGCTCGGCGCGGATCTCGGCGTTGGAGGCGGTGACGAGACGCGCAGGTCGATGTTCTTCGACGCACTTCGGCGCCGCGTCGGGCTAGAACGCGCTCCCGTGCTCTGGGATTGGCTGGCGGAAAAGCAGGACCCGTCAGCCCCGGTGAGCGTCGACGGCAGCTTCCCGTACGACCCGGGCCCCGCGTTGCAGAGCGGGAACGTTCTCCTGGAGGACGGGAGCTTCGAGCCCAGCAGCCCTCCGTCGACCTTCCAGTTCGAGAATCCGGTTGCGGCGAGCAACGCGCTCCTCGTCTCGGCCCGGCTCTCCGCGACCCACCATCCCCTTTTCGTCGCCGGTCCCCAGGTCGGTTACACGTACCCCGAGCTGCTGCTCGAGCTCGACCTGCACGGGGGCGGAATCGACGCGCGCGGTGCCTCTTTCCCGGGCCTCAGCTTCTACGTCCTGCTCGGACGCGGCAAGGATTTCGCGTGGAGCGCCACCTCCGCCAACTCGGACATCGTCGACCAGTACGTCGAGACGCTCTGTGGCGGGGACGACGCGCATTACCTGTACATGGGCGAGTGTCGCGCGATGACGACCTTCGACGCCGGCGTCTTGAAGGGCACCGCCTCTGAACCGGACCGGGAGATCGCCTTCCGGGAGACCGTGCACGGGCCGGTACTCGGCTACGCGACATCGACAGACGGACAGCGTGTCGCAATCTCCACCAAGCGATCCACGCGAGGCCGCGAGCTGCTCTCGGCCCTCGCCTTCCAGGATCTGAACACGAACCGCGTTCACGATGCGCGCAGCTTCTTCGGAGCGATGAACCAGCTCGAGTTCACCTTCAACTGGTTCTACGCAGACGACCGCGACATCGCCATGTTCTCGAGTGGACGCCTGCCCATTCGTGCCGCGAATGTCGGCAGCGGGCTGCCCACGGAAGGAACGGGTGACCACGAGTGGCGCGGGATCCTGCCACTCAGCCGGCACGTGCGCGGGATCAATCCCACCTCGGGCGTGATCCTCAACTGGAACAACAAGCCGGGTCGGGGGTTTTCGTCCTCCGACGACAACTGGTCGTTCGGCCCGGTGCAGCGGGTCCGGTTGCTCCGGGAAGCGGTGGCGCTGCGCAAGGTGCACACGCTCGCGACGCTGACCGGGGCGATGAACCGTGCCGCGACCCAGGATCTGCGCACAGTGGCCGTGCTGCCGGTGCTCGAGCACTACCTGAGCGGCACCGCGCCGAACGCGTTCGACAACCAATTGCTCAGTCTCATGGTCGACTGGCGGAAGAACGGCGCGAGCCGTCTCGACGTCGATCTCGACGGGAAGATCGATGACCCTGGCGCCGCGATCATGGACGCGGTCTGGCCCAGGTTGGCGGATGTTCTGATGCGCCCGACCCTCGGTCCGCTCACAGACCGGCTCAAAGCCCTACTCGGCGTCGACGACCAGGCGAATCCGGGCGGCTCTTCGTACTTCGGCGGCTGGTACGGCTACGTCGTGCGCGATCTGACCGCGTCGACTCCCACCTTTTGCGGCGGCGGCGACCCCGGACGCTGTCTGGCCTCGCTCTGGCACGCGATCGACGAGGCGGGGTCAGCTCTCGCGGCCGCGCAAGGGCCGGACCCGACCGGCTGGCGCGCTGACGCCACCGGGGAGCGCCTGACCTTCGGTTTCCTGCCGCAGACGGCGCGTTGGACGAACCGCCCGACCTTCCAGCAGATCATCAGCTTCGACAGCCACAGGCCACGCTAGTCTCAGACCCGATGGCCGAGAAGCGCTACCTGCTTACTCCCGGGCCGACTCCGGTGCCCCCGGAGGTTCTTGCAGAGCTCGCGAAACCGGTCATCCACCACCGTGAGCGCGACTTCCGCGAGATCTACGAGCGCTGCCTCGTGCGGCTCCAGGACGTCTACAGGACTCGGAACAGCGTCCTGATGTTCACGACCTCAGGGACGGGCGCGTTCGAGTCTGCGGTTGCCAACCTGACCTCGCCGGGCGATCGGCAGCTCGTTCTCTCGGCCGGAAACTTCGGCGAGCGCTGGGCGGGAATGGCGAAGGCCTTTGGCGCCGACCTCGTGCACGCGCGGCTGGAGTGGGGGGAGACACCGGAGCCCGAGGACCTGCGCTCGGCGCTCGTCGATGCCGGCGACGTGAAGGTCGTATACCTGACTCATTCGGAGACCTCGACCGGCGTCGTCTGCGACGTGCAGGCGCTTGCGGCCGTCGCGAAGGAAGCCGACGCGCTCGTGGTCGTCGACGCGGTGTCGAGCCTTGGGGCTGTGCCGCTCGAGTCCGATCTGTGGGGAATCGACGTCGTCGTGTCCGGCTCCCAGAAGGCGCTCATGTGCCCACCTGGTCTGGCTTTCGCCTCCGTCTCTGCCGCTGCGCTCGCAGCAGCCACGGGCGCCGGGTCTCCCCGTTACGTCATGGACTGGGAACGCACTCGTAAGGGGCAGGCGAGGCTCGACGCGCCGTTCACCCCTGCCGTTTCCCTCGTCCGCGCGCTCGACGTCGCGCTCGGGCTGCTGCTGGACGAAGGGCTCGAGGCAGCGTTCGATCGGCACGCACGGCTGGGGCGAGCGTGCCGCGAAGGAGCGAAGGCGATGGGGCTGGAGCTGTTTTCCCCGGACGAAGAGCGATCCGCGGTCGTGACCGCGATTCGGGCCCCGGACGGCGTCGACTCGACGGAGGTCGTCAAAGGATTGCGTGACCGCTTCGGGATCACGATCGCGAACGGCCAGGCCGACCTGAAGGGCAAGATCTTCCGCATCGGGCACATCGGCTGGTTCGACATCTTCGACATCACCACCGCGCTGGCGGCGGTCGAGCTCGTCCTGGCGGACGCGGGCGCGGAGATCGAACGCGGCGTCGCAGTCACCCGCGCGCTCGAAGCCTGGGCCGAGCACACTCCCGTTTGAGCAAGGTTCTCGTCCGCGAGGAGATCGCGGAGGCCGGCATTCGCCTCCTGCGCGACCGTGGCTTCGAGGTCGACGTCGACGGTGACTCCGATCTCGCCGAGACGATCGGGCGCTATGACGCGATCATCGTCCGCTCGGCGACGAAGGTGACAGCGGACCTGATCGCGCGCGCGGACAACTTGAAGGTGATCGGACGCGCCGGAGTCGGCATCGACAACGTCGACGTCGACGCGGCGACGCGGCGGGGAATCGTCGTGGCGAACGCACCGGAGTCGACGGTCATCTCTGCGGCGGAGCACACGATCGGCCTGCTCGTCGCACTGACGAGAAACATCCCGCAGGCCCACGCAGCGCTCAAGCAGGGCCGGTGGGAGCGCAAGACGTACGGCGGGGTGGAGCTGGCCGACAAGACGCTCGGCGTACTCGGCTTCGGCCGGATCGGCCAGCAGGTCGCCCGTCGTGCCGCGGGGCTCGGCATGCGCGTCGTCGCGTACGACCCGTTCGTCTCGCCTGACCGGTTTCGCGAGCTCGGAGTCGAGCGAGTCGAGAATGAGGACGACGTCTACGCGGCCGCCGACTTCCTCACGCTCCATCTGCCGCTGACCGACGAGACCCGCGAATCGCTCAACGCGCACGCGTTCGCGAAGATGCGAGACGGGGTCAGGATCGTCAACGCCGCTCGAGGCGCCCTCGTCGACGAAGGCGACCTGCTCGATGCACTGAAGTCGGGCAAGGTCGGCGGCGCCGCACTCGACGTTTTTTCGAGCGAGCCGTATTCGGGGCCACTGCTGGAGTTGGACAATGTCGTCGTCACGCCGCATCTCGCCGCCTCGACCGAAGAGGCGCAGGATCGAGCGGGTGTGATCATCGCGGAGCAGGTGGCGGCCGCGCTCGAAGGCGGCCTCGTGTCGAACGCCGTCAACATCCCCGTGATCGGCGCGGAGGATCTCGAAGTGCTGGGGGCCTACATCCCACTCGCCGCCAAGCTCGGGCGTCTCGCCATGGAGCTCGCGGAAGGGCACGTCGACGAACTGCGGCTGACCTACTTCGGTGCACTGGCCCAGTACGACACGAGGCTGCTGACGGTCGCCGCATTGAACGGAGCGTTCCAGGGACGCTCCGACCAGCCGGTGAACTACGTCAACGCGCCGATGATCGCCGCCGAGCGGGGCGTGGACGTCCGCGAGGAGCGAAGCCGGTCGGCGCGGGACTACACCAACCTCGTGCGCGTCGAAGCCGTCTCCGGCGGACAGCCCCTCCGCGTGGCCGGCACGACCATGGGCAACGACAACCGGCTCTGGCTCGTCAGCGCACTTGGCTTCGAGCTCGACATGGAGCTCGCACCGCTGCTCGTGGTCTTCCGCTACGACGATGTTCCGGGCGTGATCGGCAAGGTCGGGACGCTCTTCGGCGCGGCGGGAGTCAACATCGCGAACATGACCGTGTCGCGAACACGCCAGGGTGGGCAGGCGCTGATGGCGCTGTCGATCGACTCACCCGCACCGCCGGAACTGGTTCAGCAGATCCATTCGGAGTTCGATGATGCCCGCTTCATCTCGCTGGAGTGAGTTAGACCTCGCCGGCGCGTGGATTGAGGAGGCGAACGGTTCGCGCCACGACCGAGTTGAACTTCTCCACGATGACGAACCGCTTGTGCGGTGTTTTCACGACCCGTTCGACCTCGGGAACCTCGTGACCGGGGTGCAGCAGGAAGTGCGTCCCGTCGGAACGGACCTCCTCGTACTGGTCGAGTGTCGCGGGAACTCGCTCGGCGCACTCGGGATCAGCGCATTCGCAGACGAACTCGGCGTCGACGGCGTTGAACCGGTCGGCGTTTTCGGCGATTCTCTCGTTGACGTCTCTGAACAGCGCCTCCGTGTGCGCAATCCGCACTTCGCGTTCGGCCATCATCGTCTCCCGTCGATTGACTGTCAGTTCAAGAACGGCGAAGGCGTCAAATCGGTTGTGCCTCGTGTGGCCTGAGGCGGTAGAACGCATTGCGGCGTTCCTGCGAGTCTCAGGCGTCGAGGGAAGGCTCGAGGAGCTGCTGCCCGGGGCTGGGCCGCCGACGGGCCACCAGCTGTCGGTAAAAGGGTTCGACGGAAACGGCGCTGCCATGGTCGCGATCTTTCCCGCGGGCCGCAGTGTCGACGAGCGGAAGCTCGCTGCGGCCGCGGGCTGCAACGAGATGCGGCCTGCGCCCGCGACCGTCTTTCCCTTCGCGGAAGCCCGCGTCTTCATGGACCAGTCGATCCTGTCTTTCGACGCAGTCTGGTTGGAGGCGGGCTCGCCGCGTCACATCCTCGGATTGACTCCGGTCCAGCTCGCCCGCGTGACGAACGCGGAAACCGCAGATCTCCTTCGGGAAGGCTAGAAGGGGGGAGGTCGACGGCGTGCGGCCCGGGTAGAATTCGACTCCGGTCCAGCCCGCCCGCAAAGGAGAAACTCTTCATGCAGGAACTCGAGAAGATTTGGATGAACGGCGAGCTCGTGGACTGGGCCGACGCGAAGATCCACGTCGGGTCGCACGGGCTCCACTACGGCTCCGGCGTGTTCGAGGGAATCCGCGCGTATGAGACGCCTAAAGGCAGTGCCGTTTTCCGGCTGACCGAGCACCTGCAGCGCCTCCAGAACTCCGCGCAGGTTCTCAACATGGAGCTCCCGTACACGGTGGAGGAGCTTCGATCCGCCACGATGGAGCTCATCGGCGCGAACGGCGTCGCCGAGTGCTACATCAGGCCGATTGCCTTCTTCGGGTTCGGGGAGCTGGGCGTCGCTTCGACCGGCAATCCCGTCGACGTCGTGATCATGAGCTGGCCCTGGGGGACGTACCTCGGGCCCGAGGCGCTGAAGAACGGCATTCGCGCGAAGATTTCGTCGTGGACTCGAGTTGGCCCGAACGTCATCCCGCACGTCGCGAAGGCAACGGGCATCTACCTGAACTCGATGCTCGCGGTCATGGAGGCGAACCGTGCGGGTTACGACGAGGCGATCCTGCTCACCGACGACGGCTACATCGCCGACGGCTCCGGGGAGAACATCTTCATCGTGAAGGACGGGACGATCTACACGCCGGATCTCTCGGCGTCGATCCTGCGTGGCATTACGCGCGACACGATCATCCAGATCGCGCAGGACCTCGGCCACTCCGTTGTGGAGAAGCAGCTGATCCGCACCGATCTCTATCTTGCAGACGAGGTCTTCATGACCGGGACCGCCGCCGAGGTGACCCCGCTGCGCGAGGTGGACGATCAGCCGGTCGGCCCTCCTGGGCCCGTGACCCTGGCGATTCAGAAGGCGTACCTCGACACGGTGCGCGGTGGCAGCGAGCGCTGGTCGCACTGGCTCGAGTACGCCTCGACCGAACCGGCGCGAGCGGAGGCATGACCGAAGCAGTCCGGGAGATCCCACTCTCCCGGCCGTGGCTCGACGAGCGTGAGGAGGAGCTCGTCCTCGAGGTGCTGCGGTCCGGGCGCCTGTCGCTCGGTCCGTGGATCGACCGCTTCGAGGAGCAGGTTGCCGAGCGGGTCGGCGCGCCCTACGCGGCGGCGCTCTCCAGCGGCACGGCCGGGCTGCACCTGCTCTGCAAGATCGCAGCGCTCGGGCCCGGCGACGAGGTGATCACGTCACCGCTCTCGTTCGTCTCCTCGGCGAACTGCTTCATCCTCGAGGGTGCGACACCCGTCTTCGCCGACGTCGACCCGGTCACGCTCAATCTGGATCCGGCTGCGGTGGAGGCGGCGATCACGGAACGGACCCGCGCCATCGTGGCGGTCGACATGTTCGGGCTGCCGTGCGAGCTCGACGAGCTACGGACGATCGCCGACCTGCACGGCCTGGCCCTGATCGAGGACGCGTGCGAATCGCTGGGAGCGGAGTATCGCGGCCGTCCGCTCGGAGCACATGGGCCTTCCGCGGTCTTCGCGTTCTATCCGAACAAGCAGATGGCAACCGGCGAAGGCGGGGTCGTCACGACTCATTCCGAGGAGGAGTGGCGGTTGCTGCGCAGCCTTCGGAACCAGGGGCGTTCCTATGACGGAGGCGGCGGGTGGTTTCATCACGTCCGGCTCGGCCTGAACTACCGTTGGACGGATGTGCAGGCTGCGATCGGCCTGGGGCAGCTGGAGAAGCTCGACCGCATCATCGAGCTCCGTGAGGCAGCGGCGATGCGGTACCACGAGCTGCTCGAGGACGTGGATGGTGTCGAGGGCCCGTCCGGCGGGGATGCCGAGCACAAGCGTTCGTGGTTCGTCTATGTGGTCAAGCTCGAGGCCGGGCTAGATCGCAGCGCCGTGATGGACATGCTGAGGCGGGAGGGAGTCGCGACGGCCGAGTACGTGCCATGCATCCATCTGCAGCCGTACATGCGCGAGCGGTACGGGTTTGCGCCGGGCCTTTGCCCCGTTGCAGAGGACGCTTCGAGCCGAACGCTCGCACTGCCGTTCTTCACGCAGATCGACGCCTCCGACCAGCAACGAGTCGTCGAGATTCTGAGCGCAGCGGTCGCAGACGAGCGCTAGTACGCCGCGGATCGCCTATTTCTCGAGCGCGGCCCGGACGCGGCTCTGCAGCGTCTTGAGCGTGAACGGTTTCATGATGTAGTCGTCGGCGCCTGCTGCGTAGCCCTTCTCCACGTCCGACGCCTCGGAGCGGGCGGTGAAGAGGATCACGAGGATGTCCTTCGTCGCGGGGTCGTTCTTCAGCGCAGACGTCACCTCGTACCCGTCCGGGGTCGGCATGGCGACGTCGAGCAAGACCAACGCCGGCTTCCGCTCACGCGCGGTGGCGAGCGCGGTCGCGCCGTCGCGCGCGAGGAGGATCTCGTAGCCGCTTGCAGAGAGCCCGCGGTGCACGAGCTCCAGAATGTCCTCGTCGTCGTCCGCAATCAGGAGCGTCGTCACGTCGTCTCCCTGAGAGTTGCTCACGTTGCCGTTCATGCAGCCTCCTTGACCGGTTGAAGAGGAACGCCCGCTGCGAGTGGTAGAACGATCCTGAACGTTGCGCCCTTGCCTTCCGCACTCTCGACCGTGATCTCGCCGCCGTGACCCTCCACGATCGCCTTGACAATGGAGAGACCGAGGCCGGTTCCCTTGATTGACTTTCGCATCGCTGCTTCGGTGCGGAAGAAGCGGGTGAACAGCTTCTTCTGATCCGCAGGCGATATGCCGAGGCCCGTATCTGCCACCTCGATCAGGACGGTGGTCTCCCGAGCGACCATTGAGACTTCGACCGAGCCGTTCGGGGGCGTGAACTTCAGCGCATTCGAGAGGAGGTTGTCGATCACCTGTGCGAGCCGCTGCTTGTCGCCGATCACGTGGGCGACCTCGCCCACGCTTACGGTCACGTCGATCTGACGGTCGGCGGCCGTTGGAAGCGCGGCCGCGACGGCTTCGTCGATGAGCTCGGGCACGCTCACGAGATCTTTTTCGAGCGTTACGCGGCCCGCCTGCACCTGCGCCGCAAAGAGCAGGTCTGAGACGAGGCCCAGAAGCCGATGCGCGTTGCGTTGGACAACCTCGAGATGGCTCCGATGCTCCTCCTTGAGCTCGTCCTCGTCGTCCTGGACGAGCTCGAGGTAGCCGACGATGGAGGTCAGCGGCGTGCGGAGCTCGTGCGAGACGAGAGCGATCAGGTCGTCCTTGAGGCCGTCGACCTCGCGTAGCCGTTCGTTCTGAGTGTGGAGGGTTTCGCGGGCGTGCTCGGCTTCCGCAAACTGCTCGCGGTACCTTCGCTCGCTCTCGGAGAGCGCCCCCTGGACCGCATTCCGTTCGCGCTGAAGCAGCGCGACACGCATGCCCACCAGCAAAGTCGTCAGGATTGCAACGCCACCCAGGTCGTACGCGTCGATGGGCGTGCCGAGCGCCGTCTCGGCGATGAGCACCGCCGGCGCAGCGAGGAGGGCCGTCAGGAGAGCACCGACACGCCAGAGCGAGAGCGTGTCCGCTTTCCTCACCGGAAGAGACGCCATCCGTGCCATCGACGGATGCAGGGCAGCGATTCCCCAGAGTGCGTAGAGGATGAGCCAGCCCGCGTCGACCGGCATGCCGAGACTGTAGGTGCCCTTGAGGTTCAGATAGCTGTAGACGGGGTCGGCTGCAAGCGTCGAGATGATCGCCACGACGATGCAGCGGAGCGCGAAGCTCGCAACACGGCCGCGGAAGACAAGCTGAGTCAACCCGGCGAGCAGCACGACGTCGGCAACCGGAATTCCGAGCGCGTTGACGGTCTCGAGCGGCGAAGACGATTCGGCTCCGAAGATCGGCCCCAGCAGAAAGAGCCCGGTCAGGATCGCCGCGGCAACGACGATGATCAGGCCGTCGAGGATGTCTCCGAGTCGGGGCCGGCCCCAGCCGCGTGCAAGCGTCAAGAGGCCTGCGATGAGGAAGGGATAGCCCAAGAAGAATGCAAGATCCGCGGGAGACGGGTAAGGCGCCTCGGTCTTCAGGATCCAGCGGTAGCAGTCCCAATACGCGTCTCCGAGGCACCACATCCCGAGCCCTGCGGCAAAGAACCACCAGTGGTGCGACGGGGCCGGTTGGTAGCGCCGGATCCCGACCACGATCGCGACCAGTGCTGAGACGCTGAACGCCTGGTAGATGATCGTCTCGGCGTCAGGCCCGACGAAGAAGTACACGATGCCCAGGGGCAGGGCCACTGC
>JALYLY010000089.1 GCA_030773975.1 Actinomycetota bacterium
GCGCGGAACTCGGGGTCCTCGGCAAGCCGTGCAACTTCGGCGCCGGCAAGCTCGAGCTGGTCGCGCACGCCGGGTGGGAAGACGATCGCGCATCCGGACGCCGATGCTTCGAGCCGTACGCGCTGGAGCCCGGCGAGCGCGGGGACGAAGATGCTCGTTTCCGCGAGTAGCGGCGCTCGTGCAGCACCGTCCCGCGCCGTTCGCACGCGCACGCGGTCACGCAGGGCCCGCGGGATCGTCGGGCGGCCGGCCAGCGGTTTCGTGCGCAGCAGGACGAGCTCCCAGTCCGGCAGCTCCTCCAGCGCGCGAAACACCCCGCGCAGGAGGGCGCGCTCGTTCGGCCGCCACTCGAGGACGATCAGGTCGCGCTTGTGCCCGGACTCGAAGAGCTTGGGCTCGATCCCCTCGCTGACGACGCGGTAGTGGCCGGGAAAGCGGATAGCGGCCGCCTCGGCAGTCTCCTCGCTGGTCGCGACGAGCGCGTCGATGCGCCCGAGCAGGCGGTCGCGCTGCGCTCGTCCGGGCGGATAGCCGAGCCGTTCGGCGTTCAAAAACGTCGCCACGGTCATCGCCTGAGCGTCCAGCAGCGCCAGATACGAGAGTGAAGGAAGCCCCGGCTCGAAGCCGTGGACGACGTCGAACCGACCGAGTGCGAGCGCGAGCGCCAGGTTCGCACGCGCCCCGACCGGCACGCCGATCCGACTGCGGCGCGAGATGGGGACCGCCGGGCCGAGCGCGATCACTTCCGACTCGAGCCCATTAAGCAGGGCGCGTCGCCCCGCGGCCAGATCCCGAGCACGGTTCGAGGACGCGAGCACCGTCACCGAGTGGCCGAGCGCGCGCAGCTCCTTTGCGACGCCGGCCACGTGCTCGTTGACGTCGTGCGGCTGCGACCAGGCGAAGGGCGTGACGAGGCAGATACGCAGTGCCATCCTCGTCCGAGTGTAGATCGGGGCTACGTCTCGGTTCGTACTTCGTCGGGCACGGGCTTCGGAGCCTCTTCGGGATTGTCGAAGATCGCTCTGGTCAACGCCTTCTTCGGGTTTGTCGTCAGGGCGGCGACCTTCCGAATCTTCTTGACGTCCTCGGCAGCGACGGCCGCCTTCACCTCGTCGAAGGGTTCCTTGAGCTCACGTAGGCCCTTGCCGGCGGAACGGCCGATCGAGGGGAGCTTCTTCGCCCCGAAGAGGAGAGCCGCGAGCAGGAGGAGGAGAAGAATTTCCTGCACCCCAATTCCTCCGCCTAACACGGCTCCGACGATAGCAAGGAGGGCCCGGCCGTCACGACCGAGCCCTCCTCAAAGGGCAGCTAGCTGTTCGGGATGTAGACCGCCAGCAGCTGACCGTCCTCGCCGACACCCGTGTTCGGAGTCGGTTGGAGACCGGGCAGTGTGACTCCAGGCTGCGAAGCAGCCTGGTTGTGCGCCTGCACGTCGAGGAGCCACCAATTGTTGCCGAGCAGCGTCTGGGCATTGATTACTCCGGACGATTCCCACTGTCCCGGCGCCAGCGGCGAAGTCGTGTCGACCCGTGCGACCACCCGCACCGTCTTGCTCCCGAAGTCGTAGACGAGTACGCGGTTGGGAATTCCGCGAAACGCTGACTCGCGGTCCTCCTGAAAGACGAGCGAGTGCGCCGACGTATCGAGGTTGTCCGGATTCGCGAAGCCGTGGTTTGCGCTGTCGAGCACGAATGTGACCGACGCCTTGGTCGGATCGGACGGGTTGATGTCCATCTGGTAGATGCGACCTGTCTCCGTGACGTCTCCGATCTTCCCCGTGTCCGAGAAGTACAAGCGACCGGGCGTCTGCTGCGCCGTTGCGACGTCCTCGAGGCGGGAGAACGGGAACGCCCCCTTCCCCGTAGCGGCGGTCTTGATCGTCACGGAGTTGGTGTTGTCCGCTTGACTCAGGGGCACGAACTCACCGGGGATCGAGTCACCCTCGTGCATCGTGTAAGGCGTGTCCGCAGGGTTCGTCGCCTTCCAGACGTAGAGCTGGCCGTTACCGGCAACGGCATCTCCGAGCGAGTCGGCGATGTATGCCAGGAACAACGACGGGCTGCCGATGCGGAAATCGTCGTCGGTCGTCACAGCCATGAACTTGTTGATGCGCTCCACCGGCACGATGTTCTCGTGCTGGATGTGCCCGAATTGCGGCGTGGGAGTCCACTCGCCGGTCACCGCGTTCATGACGATCGAGGTGCCGTCATGACCGCTAACCGTGGGCCTGATCTGCTCCTCGCCGGTGAAGTAGTACGGCGTGCCGTTGATCACCTCGAGCGTGGACGAGCAGAAGCGCTCGTAACCCTCGGTGCTGAGGTTGCCGTTGAACAGGTACGTCGCCGACAGGACGCCGTGTGTCTTGTTGTTCAGCGTGACCTTGGAGATCCGCGCATCCACGCCGACGAGTGGCGGACTTCCCGGAAACGAGGCGCCAAGCTCGTGATTCATCAGGAGCTGGAGCGTGCCGCTGTCCTTGTACGCGCCGAGGCCGTCCGGGATGCCGGACATCTGGTAGCCGCCGACGATGTCGCCGGTGGACAGGATCGGATCGGTGATCACTCCCGAGGCCGGATCGATCGGTACGAGATACGGGCGTTTGGCCGTCTTGAAGCCTGGATCGCTCGCGGCCGGCGCGCCTAGGGCGCCGAGCCCGATCACGAGCAGGCCAAAAACGACCGCAAGAAATGTTCTCCTCATCACTCTCCCCTTTTGTGACGGAATGGTGAACGGGACGAGTATGTCGCCCCGTTCAGGCTCGTGCAACCGCGAGGAGAGCTAGCTGCGGGTCGGGGCCGGTTCCTGCGCCGGTTTCCGGGTGTTGTCCCGGATGAACTTCTCTGCCGCGTCGTAGGCCTCGTCGTCGGGCACCTGCTTCGGCGGGGACTTCATCAGGTACGAGCTCGGGCCCTCGAGTGCGCCGGCGACGCCGTTGTTCAGCGCCAGCTTCGCGAGCCGGACGGCGTCGATGACGATGCCGGCCGAGTTCGGCGAGTCCCAGACCTCGAGCTTCAGTTCCAGGTTCAGCGGCACATCGCCGAAGGCCGAGCCCTCCATGCGGATGTAAGCCCACTTGCGGTCGCTCAGCCACGGCACGTAGTCGGACGGGCCGACGTGGACGTTCTTCGCGCCGAGGTCGTAGTCGAGCATCGACGTCACCGCATTCGTCTTCGAGATCTTCTTCGACTCGAGCCGCTCGCGCTCCAGCATGTTGAGGAAGTCGGAGTTGCCGCCGACGTTCAGCTGCATCGTCTTGTCGAGCCGGACGCCGCGCTCGCGGAAGAGCGACGTGAGCACGCGGTGCGTGATCGTCGCGCCGACCTGTGACTTGATGTCGTCCCCGATGATCGGCAGCCCTTTCTCCTCGAAACGACGCTGCCAGTAGGCCTCGCGGGCGATGAAGACCGGCATGCAGTTGACCATCGCGCAGCCCGCCTCGAGCACCTGCTCCGCGTACCACTTGGTGGCCGCGTCGGAGCCGACCGGCAGGTAGTTGACGACGACGTCCGTCTTCGTGTCGCGCAGGATCCCGACGACGTCGGCGGTCTCACCGGGCGCCTTGGTGACGACCTCGGAGATGTACTTGCCGAGCCCGTCGTGTGTCATCCCGCGTTGGACCTTGATGCCTGTCTTGGGCACCTCTGCAAATTTGATCGTGTCGTTCGGCTGCGCCCAGATCGCCTCGGACAGATCCTTGCCCACCTTGTCGGTCGTGACGTCGAACGCGGCCGTGAACTCGATGTCCCGGATGTGGTACCCGCCGAGGTTCACGTGCATGAGGCCCGGGACGAACTGGTCGTCGGGCGAATCCTTGTAGTACTCCACACCCTGCAAGAGCGAGTTGGCGCAGTTGCCGACGCCTACGAGAGCCACGCGAACGCGGTTGTCCTGGCGTGCTTTCCCGTTCTGCTTGCCGTTCTGCTGAGTCATCCTGGGTGACCTCCTATCGCATTCCTGCTATGGGCGGGAAGATAGCAGGTTTGCGATACGTCAGCGAGGAGGGAGCCGACCCGCGGACGGGCCGGTGATCCCTCGGCCCTGGACGAAACGTCGATACAGGTAGAGCAGCAGGGTGGCGCCGAGGAAGGCAAAGATGAGCCCGCCCGCCGTGCCGAGGAGGATCCGAGCAATGATCCCGCCGATCAGGGAGCCTGCGAGGCCAAGGCCGATCGTCGCGTACCAGGGCATCGGATCGGGGCCGGGAAGCGCGAGTCGGGCCAGGCCGCCGACGATGAAGCCCCACACGATCAGGCCGATGATGAAGAACAGCACCGAACCATTTTATGCGCGGCTTAGTTGCGTTCGACCAGTTGCTTCCGGACGAAGAGAATCCGCTGCAGAACTGTCAGCCACGCAGTCGCAGTCAGGAGGTAGATCGCCCACTGCAGCACGCCCCACGGTGCGAGCACGAGTCCCGCCGTGATCGCCACGACGCGCTCGGCCCGCGAGCCGAAGCCGACGTCGCCGCGCAGACCGAGTGCCTCCGCCTTCGCGCGCGTGTAACTAACTAGGAACGAGCCGGCGATGGCCGCGATGGTCGCCCCGAGCGCGACCGTATTGCCCTGCCGCGCGAAGATCAGCGCGATCGCGCCCAGCATTGCTCCCTCGCCGACCCGGTCTGTGGTCGAATCGAGGAAGGAGCCGAACGGCGTGGTCTTGCCACCCGCGCGCGCGAGCGCTCCGTCGAGGATGTCCAGGATCGAGCCGACGACGAAGACGAACGCGCCCAGCCAATAGAAGAGAAGCTCGTTGCGATACTCGAAGAAGACGAGCACGGAGGCCGCCAAGCAAAGCGAGACTCCAGAGGTGGTGAGCGCGTTCGGCGTGATGCGAGTGCGAGCAAGGACGACGATCGAACGGGAGGCCAGCACGCGCGCCCCCGTCGTATAACCCTGCTTCAGGCGTTGCAGAACGGCGGTTTCCCTCATGTCCTCGCCCATCGCATTCCTGCTATGTGCGAACTATAGCAGGCTTGCGATGGCGCTCTTGAACCGGGCTCGGTACACGATCGCGAGCGAAATCACGGCGAGCACGATGCCGGCGAGGACGTCGAGCCAGAAGTGGTTACCGGTGGCCATCACCGCAAACCAGACCCACGCCGGCCACAGCAACCAGACCGCTTTCCAGACAGGGCGCCTGACGACGGACGCGAGGATGACTCCCGCGATCAGCGCATCGGCCGCGTGCAGGCTCGGCATCGCCGCGTACGGGTTAGAGGCGAGCTCGACGAGGCCGCTGCCGTGATTCAATCCGCCGAACTTGCTCAAGGTGTCCGTGAAGCCCATTGACGTGAACAACCGGGGCGGTGCGGTCGGCAGGAACACGTAGCCGATCAGGCCGAGCACGTTCGCGAGCAGGATCGTGTTGCGGAACCGCAAGAACGCCGCGTTACGGCGGAAGTACACCCAGAGCAGCGCGAGCCCGATCACCGTGAACTCGGAGTTCCAGTAGGTCCACGAGACGAGCGTCTCGAGGACGCGCGACGATTGCGTCCAGCCCTGCAGCGTGAGCTCGCCGAGGCCGGCGAGGCGCTGCTCGACGTCGATGACGCGCCACCCGTTGGCGAAGGCACGCGTGGGATCGCGGTCCGCCACGCCGCGTGCCACCTGGTAGGCCGCGAGGAAGCCGAACCAGATCAGTAGCTGGTAGCCGAAATCCGCGTAACCACGCGGAAACAGGCGCCTTCCGGCTGCGATGGCGGCAGTCACGACCTATGAATTCTAAACGTCGGACAAGCTGTCAGAAATCCCCGGTTTGGGGCCTTATCCCCCTATTTGCGACATCGACCGCGAAGCACGGACGAAACCGGGGTCGTTGATTCTGTGTTTCAGCTCTTTGTGACGTACGGCGAAACGCAGAAGCTCGACCAGCTCTTTGTCGCTCGCGCCCTCGCGGAGCGGCGTTTTCAGGTCCCATTCTCGTCGTGAGAAAAGACACGTGCGCAGCTGCCCGTCGGCAGTGATGCGGATGCGGTCGCAGGTCGAACAGAATGGCTCGGAGACGGGATTCACGAACCCGAGCTCGCCGATGCCGTCCGCGAAGCGGAAGCGTCGCGCCGTAGACGAGGCCTTGGCCGGCACCTCGACCAGAGGGCCGTGCTCCGCCTCGATGATCGCGCGGATCTCAGCACCCGTGAGGACGTCGTCCTCGCGCCAGGCCTCGTCCGCGTCGAGCGGCATGAACTCGATGAAGCGGACGACGTACGGTTTGCGCCGCGCCAACTCCGCGAGCGCCGGGACTTCCGTCTCGGTGAACCCTTTGACGGCGACGCAGTTGATCTTGATCGGACGCAGCTCCGGAAAGCGCTCCGCCTCCTCGAGCCCGCGCAGAACCGCGTCGAGCGCATCGCGCCGGGTGATCTCCGCGAAGCGCACGTGGTTGAGCGAATCGAGCGAGACGTTGAGGCGCTGCAGGCCGGCCTCGACCAGCGGACCGGCGAGCCGGTCGAGCAGTACCCCGTTCGTCGTCAGGGACAGGTCGCGGACGCCGTCTGTGTGCGCGAGCATGCCGACGAGTACCGGCAGGTCCTTGCGGACGAGCGGCTCGCCGCCGGTCAGCCGGACCTCGTCGACGCCCAGCCTCGCAAGCACGCCGACGAGACGGGCGATCTCTTCGAAGCTCAGGATCTCCTCGCGGCCGAGCCACTCCAGGCCCTCCGCCGGCATGCAGTACGTGCAGCGGAAGTTGCACTTGTCGGTGACCGACACCCGCACCGACTTGATTTCCCGGCCCCACGAGTCGCGCAGCGTTTCCACAATGGTCACCTTAGCCGACGTTTCTCGGAGACAATCCCGCGGTGCCGGCTCTCGTCGCGCTGATCTTCGTCACTGCGGTCTGGGGCGTGACGTTCGTCCAGGTCAAGGACGCGGTCGCGATCTACCCGCTCTTCGCCTTCCTCGCAGTCCGGTTCGCGATCGCATCGGCGACGCTTGCGCTCCCTGCGGCCAAGCGTGTGCGCCGGCTCGGCCGGAGTGGGATCGGCGGAGGGGCCTTCCTCGGTCTCCTGCTGGCGGCCGGCTACGCGCTGCAGACGGCGGGGCTCGAACGCACGACGGTCTCGAGCACCGGATTCATCACCGGGATGTACGTCGTTCTCACCCCGCTGATCGCCCTGCTGCTCTATCGCTCGCGCATTGGGCTCGCAGCGTGGGGAGGAGTTGTGGTCGCCACGGGCGGGCTGGCGATGCTGTCGGGGATTCACGCCGGCCCGGTCACGGGAGATCTGCTCGTACTCGCGGCCGCGGCGGTGTACTCGCTCCAGATCGTCCTGATGGAGCGATACGCGCCGCGCTACGACGCGCTCGCCTTCACGTTCGTCGAGATGGCGGCGGCCTTCGTGGGACTGCTCGTCGTCGCGCTCGCCCTCGGCGATCTGTCGGTTCCGCATGGCTGGACAGTGTGGGGCGCGCTGCTCGTGACCGGCGTGTTCGCGAGCGCGCTCGGCTATCTCGTCCAGACCTGGGCGCAGCGGCGCACCTCGGCGACCCGCACCGCGCTGGCGTTCTCGATGGAGCCCGTGTGGACGGCGTTCTTCGGTTACACGCTCGCAGGCGACCGGCTCGGCGCACTGGGCTGGGGAGGCTGCGCTGCGATCATGGCGGGCATCGTGCTGGCGGAGCCGGCGGCCGCCCGCGTACTGACGGGTAAACTTGATACCCTACGGCTTAGATTTTCTCAGTAGACCCACAAGGAAAGGCGAAATCAGGTATGGCAAAGACAATCGGCATCGATCTCGGCACGACCAACAGCGCGATGGCCGTGCTCGAGGGCGGCGAGCCGGCCGTGATCCCGAACGCCGAAGGTGGCCGCACGACGCCGTCCGTCGTGGCGTTCACGAAAGACGGTCAGCGGCTCGTCGGAGCGCCCGCGAGGCGCCAGCAGGTGACGAATCCCGAGAACACGGTCTTCTCGATCAAGCGGTTCATGGGCCGAAAGTGGGACGAGGTCTCCGAGGAGATGACGATCGTTCCCTATGAGGTCGTGAAGGGACCGAACGGGGACGCGCGCGTGAAGGCGGGCGGCAAGGAGTACGCGCCGCCGGAGATCAGCGCGATGATTCTCCAGAAGTTGAAGGCGGACGCCGAGGCGTACCTCGGCGAGCCGGTGAGCGACGCGGTCGTCACCGTCCCCGCCTACTTCAACAACGCACAGCGCGAGGCGACGAAGGACGCGGGCAAGATCGCCGGTCTCAACGTCGTTCGGATCATCAACGAGCCCACGGCCGCCGCACTGGCGTACGGCCTGGACAAGGAAGGTTCAGACCAGACGATTCTCGTCTTCGACCTCGGCGGCGGCACGTTCGACGTGTCGATCCTCGAGCTCGGCGAGGGCGTCTTCGAGGTGAAGGCCACGAACGGGGACAACCACCTCGGCGGCGACAACTTCGACAAGGCGGTCGTCGACTGGATGGTCGGTGAGTTCAAGAAGGACCAGGGCATCGACCTCGCGGCCGACCGGATGGCGCTGCAGCGTCTCTACGAGGCGGCGGAGAAGGCGAAGATCGAGCTGTCGTCGACGATGACGACGCAGATCAATCTCCCCTTCATCACCGCGACGCAGGACGGCCCGAAGCATCTCGACCTCCAGCTGACGCGCGCGAAGCTCGAAGAGATCACTGCCGACCTGCTCGGGCGCACCGTCGGCCCGACGCGGCAGGCGCTCGCCGACGCCGGCATCGACAAGTCGAAGATCGATCACGTCGTGCTCGTCGGCGGCATGACACGCATGCCTGCGGTGCAGGCAAAGGTCAAAGAGCTGATCGGCAAGGACCCGCACAAGGGTGTGAACCCTGACGAGGTCGTTGCGGTCGGCGCCGCGATCCAGGGTGGCGTGCTCAAGGGCGAGGTCAAGGACATCCTCCTGCTCGATGTGACGCCTCTGTCGCTCGGGATCGAGACCAAGGGTGGTGTGTTCACGCGGCTAATCGAGCGCAACACGACCATCCCGACGAAGAAGTCCGAGACGTTCACGACGGCGGAGGACAACCAGCCCTCCGTGGAAGTGCACGTGCTGCAGGGCGAGTCGGAGATGGCCGCGTTCAACAAGACGCTCGGCAAGTTCCAGCTCGTCGGCATTCCGCCGGCGCCGCGGGGACTGCCGCAGGTCGAGGTCTCCTTCGACATCGACGCGAACGGGATCATCAACGTCTCCGCAAAGGATCTCGGCACCGGGAACCAGCAGCAGATCCGGATCGAGGGCGGCTCGGGCCTCAAGGAGGAGGAGGTTCAGCAGTTGATCCGCGAAGCCGAGGCGCATGCCGACGAGGCGCGCCGCCTGCGTGAGGTCGCGGACACGAAGAACCAGGCCGAGCAGTTGGCCTACCAGACGGAGCGTTCCTTGAAGGAGCACCGTTCCGCGCTGGACGAAGCCGACGCTGCAACGATCGAGGGCCGGGTGATGGAGCTCCGGCAGGTGCTCGAAGGCGACGACGTGGGCGAGATCCGGGCGAAGACGGAGGCGCTGCAGGAGGCTTCGCACAAGCTCGCAGAGGCGGTGTACGCATCAGCGCAGCAGCAGACGACGTCTTCGGCTTCCGCCGGCGGTAACGGCGGTGCGTCAGATGAGGAGGTCGTCGAAGAGGGTGACTACGAGGTCATCGACGAGGAGCAGGAGGCTCCGAAGGCGTGACTGACGAGTCTCAGGTGACACAGCAGCCCGAGGAGAGCGTCGACGTCGACGCTCTCCAGGCTGACCGCGATCAGCTCTTCGACCGGCTGCAGCGGCTCGCCGCTGAGTTCGACAACTTCCGCAAGCGGAACGCACGCGAGCAGGCGGCGTTCGCCGAGCGTGCGAACGAGCGGCTCGTGAAGGAGTTGATCCCGATCCTCGACGATCTCGGGCGGGCGCTCGAGGCTGCGGCGGATCATGAAGAGGCGAAGCTGGAGGACGGCGTTCGGCTCGTGCATCGCTCGCTCGCGGACCTTCTGCAGAAGCAGGGACTGACCGAGATCGAGACCGACGGCAAGTTCGATCCTCACGTCCACGAGGCGCTGCTCTCGCAGCCGTCCGAAGCGGAGGAGGGCTCCGTGATCGAGGTCGTGCAGAAGGGCTACAGGCTCGGCGACAAGGTGCTTCGGCCTGCTCGTGTCGTCATCGCGGCGGCCCCGGAGGGCTAAGTGGCGACCTTGTACGACACGCTCGGGGTGAAGAAGGGCGCCTCGGCGGACGAGATCAAGAAGGCCTACCGCAAGCTCGCCGCCCAGTACCACCCCGACAAGAACCCCGGCGACGACGCCGCGGAAGAGAAGTTCAAGGAGGTGCAGAACGCGTACGACACGCTCTCCGATGCGGAGAAGCGCAAGCAGTACGACGCGTTCGGCACGGCCAACGGCCGGCGGACGACGGGCTTCGATCCGCGCGACTTCGGCGGCGGCGGCAACTTCACCGTCAACGACCTCGGCGATCTCGGCGACCTGTTCGGCGGGATCTTCAATCGCGGCCAGGCCGGACGTGCGCGGCGGCCTCAACCCGAGCGCGGCGCCGACATCGAGATTCCGGTCAGCCTGTCGTTCGAGGATTCCCTCCGCGGGCTCGAGACGAAGATCCCGGTCGAAGTGACGACCGCGTGCCGCGAGTGCGGCGGCACGGGCGCCGAGCCCGGGACGTCTCCCGTGATCTGTCCCGAGTGCAACGGGCGCGGTGTGATCTCGGAGAGCCAGGGACTCTTCGCCCTGTCGCAGCCGTGCCCTCGCTGTCGCGGAAACGGCACCGTCATCGAGAAGCCGTGCAAGAAGTGCAAGGGCTCCGGCCGCGAGCGGCGCACTCGGCGCTACACCGTCAAGATCCCGGCGGGAGTCAAGGACGGTACCCGGATCCGGCTGAAGGGCAAGGGCGAGGTCGGCGAAGGCGGTGGGCCCGCGGGCGATCTCTATGTCGTCACGCGCGTCGAGCCGTCGAAGAGGTTCGAACGCCGCGGAGCGGATCTTGTCATCGAGGTTCCCGTCACGTACACAGAGGCCGCGCTCGGCGCGACGGTCGAGGTGCCGACGCCGTACGGCGAGCGCGTATCGCTGAAGGTTCCCGCGGGAACGCAGGACGGCCGCCAGTTGCGCATCCGCGGCCACGGCGCTCCCAAGCTCGACGGGAGCGGCAAGGGCGACCTGATCGCGCGCCTGCGCGTGAGCGTCCCGAAGAAGCTGTCGAAGAAGGAGCGCGAGGCGCTCGAGGAATTGCAGAAGCTGTCCCGCGACGATCCACGGGAGGCGTTGTTCTCGTGAAGACCGCGGCGATCGTCCTCGTCAGTGTCGGCACGGTCGGCGTCCTCGTGACGTTCGTGATCATGCGCCGCAAGCTCGAGGCGCTGCGGCGGCTGAAGGAGGGCGAGTGATGGACGATCGTCCGCGCTACATGATCTCGGTCGCCGCCGACCTCGTCGGCATGCATCCGCAAACGCTGCGGATCTACGAAAGCAAGGGACTCATCCGCCCGAAGCGCACTGCCGGGAACACGCGCTTGTACTCCGAGGTGGACATCGAGCGTCTGCGGTTGATCCAGCAGTTGACGAACGACCTCGGCCTCAACCTGGCGGGCGTCGAGCAGGTACTGGAGCTGCAGGACGAGGTGCAGCGCATGCGGCGAACGCTGGACCGCATGGAGCGCGAGATGCGCGAGGCGGTCAACCGGGTGCATCGCCAGTATCGCCGCGACCTGGTCCCGTGGAAGCCGCCTATCGACCTGATCCCGACGCGCCACTAATGGACACGTACCGGTGCCAGGCACGGCGACGAAACCGTGACGCGACAGCTACGAGATCTGCGATTCGCCTGCATCCAGCAGGGAGCGTGCCGGTGCCAGGCACGGGTACGAAACTGAAACGAGAGGCGCACGAGGTATGGACTTCAACAAGCTGACGATCAAGAGCCAGGAGGCCGTCGCGGCTGCGCAGGAGCTTGCGCGGCGAATGGGGAACCCCGAGCTCTACCCGGAGCATTTGCTGCTCGCGCTGCTCGACCAGGAGCTGTCGCAGCAGCTCGTACCGGACCCAGCCGAGCTGCGCGCGCACGCCGAGGCTGCGCTGAGCGCGAAGCCGTCCGTGCAGGGGATGCAGCAGCAGCCGAACGTTTCCGCTGCCTTCTCGCGCGCGCTCGACAGGGCCGCCGACGAGGCGAAGCGGATGGAGGACGACTACGTCTCCACCGAGCACCTGCTGCTCGCACTCGACGTCGTTCCGCGCGATCAGCTCGAGGCGAAGATCAAAGCCGTCCGCGGCGGTCAGCGGGTGACGTCGCAGGATCCCGAGGAGACCTACCAGGCACTCGAGAAGTTCGGCCGCGACCTCACCGCCGCGGCGGAGGCAGGGAAGCTCGACCCGGTCATCGGTCGCGACGAGGAAGTGCGTCGCGTGATCCAAGTGCTCTCGCGTCGCACGAAGAACAACCCCGTCCTCATCGGTGACCCGGGCGTCGGGAAGACCGCGATCGTCGAAGGGCTCGCCCAGCGCATCGTCGCGGGTGACGTACCGGAAGGCCTCAAGGGCAAGCGCGTCTGGGCGCTGGACATCGGCGCGCTGCTCGCAGGGTCGAAGTACCGCGGCGAGTTCGAGGAGCGGCTCAAGGCCGTCCTCAACGAGATCCAGTCTGCGGAGGGCCGGATCATCCTCTTCATCGACGAGCTGCACACGATCGTCGGTGCCGGGGCCGCGGAAGGAGCCGTCTCCGCCGGCAACCTGCTCAAGCCGATGCTCGCGCGCGGCGAGCTGCGCGCCGTCGGCGCGACCACGCTCGACGAGTACCGCAAGCACATCGAGAAGGACGCCGCCCTGGAGCGCCGCTTCCAGCCGATCTTCGTCGGAGAGCCGTCCGTTGTGGACACGATCGCGATCCTGCGCGGGCTGAAGGAGCGCTACGAGGCGCATCACGGTGTGCGCATCCGCGACGCGGCGCTCGTCGCCGCCGCGGTGCTCTCCGACCGCTACATCACCGACCGCTTCCTCCCTGACAAGGCGATCGACCTCGTCGACGAGGCGGCGTCACGCCTCCGCATGGAGATCGACTCGAGCCCGGTCGAGCTCGACGAGGCCGATCGCCGCGTGCGGCAGCTCGAGATCGAGCTTGCCGCGATGCAGAAGGAGTCGAAGGACGTTCGTGAGCCGCTCGAGCGCGAGCTCGCCGAGGCAAAGGAACGGCACACGGAGCTCACCGCCCGCTGGAGCCACGAGAAGGAGGCGCTCGACCGCGTCAAGGAGATCACGCAGCGGATCGACGAGCTCCGTTCTGAGTACGAGCGCGCGGAACGCGCCGGCGACTTCAACCGCGCTGCTGAGATTCGCCACGGCGAGCTTCCCCAATTGGAACGCGAGCTCGCCGAACGCGACGGTTCGCAGCCCGAAAACGCGATGGTGAAGGAAGAGGTCGACGAGGACGACGTCGCTGCGGTCGTCGCGCGCTGGACCGGCATCCCCGTCGACAGGCTGCTCGAAGGGGAGACGGAGAAGCTGATCCACATGGAGGACCGCTTGCACCAGCGCGTCGTCGGCCAGGACGAGGCGGTCGAGGCGGTTGCCAACGCACTCAGACGTGCACGCACCGGCCTGCAGGATCCGAATCGCCCGATCGGCTCCTTCGTCTTCCTTGGTCCGACCGGCGTGGGCAAGACCGAGCTCGCACGCGCGCTGGCGGAGTTCATGTTCGACGACGAGCGCGCCCTGGTGCGGCTCGACATGTCGGAGTACCAGGAACGGCACACGGTCGCGCGGCTGATCGGCGCCCCGCCCGGCTACGTCGGCTACGAGGAAGGCGGTCAGCTCACGGAAGCCGTACGCCGGCGTCCGTACTCGGTGATCCTCCTGGACGAGATCGAGAAGGCCAACAACGAGGTCTTCGACGTCCTCCTGCAGATCCTCGACGACGGCCGTCTCACCGACGGTCAGGGCCGCACGGTCGACTTTCGCAACACCGTCCTGATCATGACCTCGAACTTGCGCTCGCAGGAACAGATGCGCGAGGTCTTCCGGCCGGAGTTCCTGAACAGGATCGACGAGATCGTGGAGTTCGCGCCGTTGACGAAGGATCAGCTCGCCGACATCGTCGAGCTGCAGCTCGAACGGCTCCGCGTGCGGCTCGCCGGCCGCGGCATCGAGCTCGAGCTCACCGACGAGGCGAAGCACGTCCTGGCCGAGGCCGGCTGGGATCCGACCTACGGCGCGAGGCCTCTCAAGCGTGCGATCCAGCGAATGGTCGAGAATCCGCTGGCGCTCCGGCTCCTCGAAGGCGACTTCGGGGAAGGCGACGCGGTTCGCGTCGACGCGCAGGACGGCCAGCTCGTGTTCGAGCGTGCCCCCGTGCGCGAGCCCGCCGTCGTTTAGCTAGAGCTCCACGTCGTCGAAGAAGTCGGCCCCAGCCTGCTCGGGCGGAGCGCCGTAGATGTAGAGGACGAGCTCCTCGTCGCCTTCGTTCCGCACCTGCAGCGGCGTTCCCGGCTCGACCGCGACGACGCTCTCCGGGCCGACGTCGATGCGTTCGGGCGGATCGCCAAGCAGCATCGTCAACGCCCCGGAGATGACGACGAAGACCTCTTCCTGTGCTTTGTCGGCGTGACGCCGGCCGCGTGTGCCCGCCGGGTAGCGCCAGACTCGCCCGCGTGACTGCTTCAGCCCTGCGGCCGTGGTGACGTCGGCAGCCTGCCGCGGCGCCTGGCCCTCGGCCGCGGGCGGCCGCTCTTCCCAGTCCAGCTTCGACGCCTCGGCGACGTGGTACCCCATCGGCCGATCATCATAGGCGCCGACTTGGCGGCGCCGTGTAGAGGGCCCGCGGGCTCCGCCCGTGGGCCCGTCTGACACACGTTCTTGGAG
>JALYLY010000090.1 GCA_030773975.1 Actinomycetota bacterium
GGTCGTTCCCTGTCATTACGGGACGTTCCCACTCCTGGCCGGAACGCCTGACGAGCTGAAGCAACTGGCGAAGGGCGTCGAGGTGCACGACATCGACCCGGGGGAGTCGATCGAGCTGTGAGAGAGCGCTGGTTCGGAGCGACGGGACGGCGTGTCCCGGAGATCGCCGTCGAGGGCGAGCTCGACCTCGGCGAGGCGCTCGTGCTCGACGACGTGTCGGATGGCCGCGAGCTGCACGAAGCGCACGCGATCGGGCGGCCGATCGTCGTGCGAGCCGCTTCGGCGGAGGCGGTGAAGGCTGCGCTCGCACACCCGGAGGTTGCGGCGGCGCTCGTTCCGGCCGAGCGGCGCGACCTGCTCGACCTGGACCTCCGCGAGCTCACGTATGGCCCGTAGCGACGTCGTCGCGACGTATTCGATCGTCGCGTGCGATCTCGACGCGGGTCAGTGGGGCGTCGCCGTGCAATCGAAGTTCCTCGCCGTCGGCTCCGTGGTTCCCTGGGCCGAGCCGCGCGTGGGCGCAATCGCGACCCAGTCCTACGCGAACCCACGCTACGGCCCCGACGGCCTCGCCCTGCTGGGCGAGGGCCGCTCCGCCGAAGAGGTGGTCGAGTTGCTGACCGCTGCGGACGACGGCCGGGCCGAGCGGCAGGTGGGCGTCGTCGACGCGCAAGGACGCGCCGCCACGTTCACCGGCGAGGCGTGCCACGACTGGGCCGGCGGGAGAACGGGGACGAACTACGCGGCTCAGGGGAACATCCTCGTGTCGCAGGAGACCGTCGACGCGCTTGCGGTGACGTTCGAGCAGAACGCACACCTGTCACTCGCGGAGCGCCTGGTCGAGTGCCTCGCCGCTGCGCAGGCCGCCGGCGGCGACCGGCGCGGCCAGCAGTCGGCCTCGCTTCTGATCGTGGAGAAGGACGCCGGCTACGCGAACCTCTCGGACGTCGTCGTCGATCTGCGCGTCGACGATCACGAGCTCCCGATCGTGGAATTGCTGCGGCTGTACGGATTGCACCTCGAGCTCTTCGGGATCACGCCGCCCGAGGACTGGCTCACCGTCGACGAAGCGCTGTCCGCGGAGCTGCGCGACCGCCTCGGCAAGCTCGGCTACGACGGAGAGCTGGACCGAGCCTTCAACGACTGGGCCGGAACGGAGAACCTCGAGGAGCGCGTCGACGGGGTCGAGCGAATCGATCCGGTCGTGCTCGGCGCGCTGCGCAAGCAGTCGGGCTAGGGGCCCTAAGGCGTGGATCAGGCGTCGCCCGGGAGGCGCAACCCGGCTGCCCGGGCCCGCAGGGCGGGAACGGGATCGGCGGCAGGCTGCGCGACGAGCATGACCGCCCCATGGCCGTCGCCGATGAGCGAGTCGACGAGCAGTTGGAGACCGAGCGCCAGCGCGAAAGCCTTGTGCGCATGCTCACCGCCGAACGGCACCAGCTCCTCTTCCGAGGCAGCTCCGGCGATCACGTCCCCGTAGGTCACACGTCCCATCGAGACGTCGCTGACGATCGGCTTCCCTTCGGAGCTCGGGATCGCGATGGCCAGAGGATTCGTCCCGGTGAGCTTCGGGCCTCCCTGCGGATGGGCGAGCCGCGGCGGTGACGTGGCCGTCAGCACGGCCAGGAGGCCTCCTGTGGCGACGCGGCGGGCCCAGTAGCCGAGCATTCCGGTCGGGAAGCAGTCGTGCGCGACGATCAGGCGAGCGGCCTCGGGCGGATCCTCGAGTTGGCCCGCGCAGATCGCCGCAAGCGTCAGGTACCCGAGCGCGCCGCGGCCCTCCCAGCGCTCGTAGCAGGCCTCGGCGACCACGCACTCGGGCTCCGCGGACGGATCGAGGCCTGTCAGCGTCTCGAGCCAGTCGACACGTGCGAGACCGTGCCCGCGCTTGCCGCGCCGCTCGGCGTCCAGAAAGTGGTCGGCAAGCGTGCGCGTGTCCTCTTCCGAGAAACCGAGCGTACGGATCCGCTCCTCGACCTGCACCGCGGCGAGGATACTTACGAGATGGTTCCGGAGGCGAAGCTCGAGAACGGCGTTCCGCAGGGCGAGGGCTGGTTCGTCGTCAATGCCCGCGATTCCCGGTGGCTGCACAACGAGCTCGGAGCCTATTGCAGGTTCGAGGGCAAGGGCGAGGCGGCGTTCGAGCAGCTCGGGATCAACCTGAACGTGGTGCCTCCGGGAATGCCGATGGCGATGTACCACGAGGAGCCGGGGCAGGAGGCTTTCCTCGTCTTGCGCGGTGAGTGCCTGCTCGTCGTCGAGGGTCAGGAGCGTCCGCTCAAAGCCTGGGATTTCGTCCATTGCCCACCGCGGACGAAGCACGTCATCGTCGGTGCCGGTGAAGCCCCCGCGCTCGTCCTCGCCGTCGGTGCCCGCAAAGGGGCCGCGAGCTATCCCGTCGACGAGACGGCGGTTCGCCTGGGCGTCGGCGTCGACAAAGAGGTGGCGTCACCAGCGGAGGCGTACGCGCGCTTCTCGCAGCTCGAGGAAGGGCCCGCGCCCGACCTTTCTTCTTAGCGCGCGACGAGCGTCAGGGGCTTGACGATCGTGCCGCGGTCGAGCCCGAGCAACTGGTCGGAGATCTGACGCAGCTCGCGTGCGCTCTGTGAGTCCGGCGCGGTCAACATCAGCGGCTCGCCCGCGTCTCCGCATTCACGCAGGAGCGGATCGAGCGAGACGCAGCCGAGGAGCGGGATATCGAGCTCAGCGGCCAGACGTTCGCCGCCGCCCGACCCGAAGATGTCACCGGTCATGTTCTCGACGACGCCGACGAGCCGCATGCCCGTCTTTTGCGCCATCACGCCGGCGCGCGAGGCGACCTCCTGCGCGGCCGGCTGCGGCGTCGTCACGACAATGGTTTCGGCGCGCGGCAGGAGCTGTCCCAGCGAGATCGCGACATCGCCCGTCCCCGGCGGCATGTCGACGACCAGCACGTCGAGAGCTCCCCAGTGCACGTCCGACAGAAACTGCTCGAGCGCACGATGCAGCATGGGTCCGCGCCACATCACGGGCGCGTTGTCGTCGAGGAAGAAACCGATCGACATCAGCTTGAGGTCGTGTTTGACCGGAGGGACGATCATCCTGTCGACGAGCACGGGCTTCTGGCGGATGCCGAGCACGTGCGGGATCGAGTGGCCGTAGACATCTGCGTCGAGCACGCCCACCTGCTTGCCGGCCTGCGAGAGCGCGACGGCGAGATTCGCGGTCAGCGTGGACTTGCCGACTCCGCCTTTCCCGCTGCACACGGCGAGCACGCGTGTCGACGCGTCGAGCGAGAGGCCCTTCGAGCGCTCGTGGAGGCCGCCGCGCAGCTTGGTCGTCAGCGCCTGGCGCTCCTCGGGCGTCATCACGTCGAAGCCGAGGGCGACACGCTCGACGCCCGGCACGTCTCGCAGCGCCTCGGCGACCTGTTGCTCGAACGAATCCCGCAACGGACAACCCGCAATCGTCAGCGCGATCGTGACGCGCACGTCGCCGCCGTCGATCTCGACGGCGCGTACCATGTCGAGCTCCGTCACCGGCTTGCGCAGCTCCGGGTCGATGACGCATTCGAGCGCCTTCATGATCAGATCGCGATTCGGCTCGCTCATCCGTCTGAGCCTAGCTTTTCCAATTTCTTCGCCGCGGGTGCGAGGGGTCGTGGGTCCTCGAGCACGGGCACGAAGAGGTCCCCGTGCTCCTCGATGCGTCGCAGCGCCTCCGCCATCCCGAAGTCGCGAGGACGCATGCCCGGCGTCAGCTCCTCCCAGCGCAACGGCGTCGATACGGGCGCCCCGGGCTTGGGCCGAACCGAATACACCGATGCGATCGTCTTGCCGTGGCCGTTCTGGCGATGGTCGACGAGCACGCCCTCTCGCTTCTTCTTCAGCCACTCGGTCGTCAACTTGCCAGGATGTCGCTGCTCGAGCAGCCGGGAGGCCTGCTCGGCGAAGTCGTATGTCTGCCCGAACGTCGACCGTCGCGTGATCGGGGCGACGACGTGGATCCCGTCCGCACCGCTCGTCTTCACGTAACCCTGCAGGTCGAGCTCCTCGAGCAGCTCGCGGATGAGATGTGCGACCTCGACCGCGAGCTCGAACCCATCGTCCGGCGGGTCCAGATCGAACAGCACGAAGTCCGGGCGGTCCGGCTTGTCCACCCGCGAGTACCAGGCGTTCATGTCGATGCAGTGCATCTGCACCATCCAGAGGAGGGCCTCGGTCGAGTTGACGAGCGGGAAGTCGACGAGCCGCGAGCCGCCTTCGCGCGGCCAGGTGCGGAACTGCCGCGTCGGGATCCACTCCGGTATTCCCTTCGGCGCCTGCTTCTGGAAGAAGCCCGGCGCGCCGATTCCCTCCCGGTAGCGCTTCATCGTGAAGGGACGGTCGCGCAGGTGCGGCACGATCGTGGGACCCACCCGCTTGTAGTACTCGAAGAGATCACCCTTCGTGATTCCGTCCTCGGGGAAGAGGACGCGATCGGGCGAGCTCAGATTGACCGTCTTCGGCTCAGCCACCCAGCTCGACTCCCATCACCGAGAGCGTGCGCCCCCATTCTGTCTGCTCGCTGTCACGCAGGTGCCTCGCACCCATCTTCTCGTAGAACCCGATCGAGCTCGGCTCGGCCTCCCACTCGAGGCGCTTCGCTCCCGCACGCTGAGCATGCCGCGCACCGTGACGAAAGAGCCGACCGCCGACGCCTCGTCCGATCCAGTCGGGCTCGACCCAAAGATCCGCGAGCCACCACACCTCGCCTCTCGGTTCCAGCGAGCACCAACCGACCGTTCGCTCACCGGCCTGCGCGACGAAGGCCGTGAGCTTGCCGAGTTGCGCGGGCGAAAAGTCGCCGCGGTCGGCCCATTCCCTCACCTTGTCCAGCTCGTAGCCCCAGAAGGCCTTCGACGAGATGGCGATCTCCTTCAGCCGCAGGCCTTCGTCCGGCGCCGGGGCGCGGATGGTCACGCTGCGAGCCGCTTCTTCAGCCACAGCACATTCCGGATCGCGAAAACTTCCCAGTCATTGTTGAAGTACGCATAGATCTCGACCTGATGCCGCCAGTCCTCGAAACGGCGAGCCCATTCCTCCAGCTCACTCCGGCTGTAGTTGCCGCGCCGCCCGTGTGAGCCGTAGTGGAAGCGTACGTACGTCCAGTCGGTCGTGAGCTCGTGGCTCTGGAACTCCTTCACCTCGGGACGGTCGCCGAGCCAGGTCCGTGCCGGTTTCCCTTCGTAGAACTCGTCCTTCCACGACGCGTAGTTCCACCCGGAGCAACCTATGCGGACAGGGCGTGGGCCAGCTGACGGCATACCTCGGGCGTTCCCGCTGCGACAACCCGTGAACGCCCCTTCACGTCGAGCGGCGCCGCGGCGAACGGCGCGGCGTCCGGAAGATCGATCGCGAGACCGCGCTCGCGGACGAGGAGCTGGGCCGCAGCGATGTCGACCGCGCGTGCCGGCTTGAGCGAGCAGACGGCGTCGATCCGGCCGGCGGCGAGGTGGCACAGCGAAAGCGCGAGCGAGCCCATGATCCGCAAGCGGTAGGCCAGATCGACCACTGCCGCAGCCTTCTCGGCCACGGAAGCGGTGCGTGTCGCTTCAAAGACCAGGATCTCGATCTGCTCCTTCGGCAACTCTCCCTCGAGCAGCGACCCGTCGAGTCTCGCTCCCTCGCCGCGCGTCGCCGTCCACTCTTCCTCGGTGCCGAAGTCATGGACGAAGCCGAAGTCGACGTCGCCCATGGTCGGCCCGGAAGCCACGGCGATGGAAAGGGCGAAGAAGCCGATGCCGCGCTTCGCGTTCAGCGAACCGTCGATCGGGTCGATCACGACATGCGTGGCGCCGTCGCCGAGAACGCCCACCTCCTCGGAGACGATCGTCAAGTCGTCTAGCCCTTCGAAGCGGGCGAGAATCACGCGCTCGGCCGCGGCATCGATCGCCGTTGTCTCGTCGCCGCCCATTCCGGCACCTACGACCGGCTCACGGTCGGACCGGCGCGGCAGTTCGACGAGCACGCCGCGCACGTCCTCGACCGCAGCGCGGCAGAGGGCGAGCCAGTCAGTCAAGTGGGTGGAACAGCAGGCCGGACGTGAGCTTGGGATAGAAGTACGTGCTCTTCTGCGGCATCGTCTCGCCACGTCGCGCGACCGCCCAGACGTCCTCGATCCGAGTGGGACGAAGCAGGAACGCTGCTTCGGCGTCGCCGCGGTCGACCGTTGCAACGGCGTCGGCGCGCTGTGGGGTGTACGTCACGCCCTCAGGTGCGATCTGCTCGACGATCTCAACATCGAGACCGTCGCCGCCAAGCAGCTCGTACTTCCCGTCGCGGTACAGCACGACGCCCGGCAGCTCGTCCCCCGGCTCGTCGATCGGAGTGCCGCGCGCGCCGTTCACGTGTGCGGCCATTCGATGGGTCGGAAAGATCGTCAGCCCTTCCTGGTTCGTCGCCACGAGGACGACCATCAGGTACGGCGAGCCGCCCTCCTGCGCGTACGCGACCGCGGTCTCGTAGCGGTGGTGGCCGTCCGCAATCAGGAGCTCCATGCTCTCGAAGCTCGGAGCATCCGCGATGCGCCACAGCTTGTCGCCGCCACTCTGGAGGTCGGGAGCGCGGTCAGGGGGCTGGAGCGGATCGCCCTCGTAGAGGAGGAAGATCGGCTCGAGCTGCGTGCGGGTGGCACGGAGCAGCCGAAGCCGGCCCTCCTTGGGGCCACGATGCGTTCGCTCGTGCGGGAGTACGGCGCCGGTCTCGTACGGCTCGGCTCGGAGCGAGGCGACGAGGCCGGACCTCGTCCGTGGAACGCTGTCCGGGCCCACATAGTCCTGGGAGAGGAACCAGTAGGCGGGCTCCGTTTGCCTCGCGAGCACGCCCTCCTCGCGCCAGGCGGCCACGTCACGGCCTGCCTGCTGCTCGTCGTCCGGGAGCGTCAGATGGACGACGTTGTAGGGACTGCGCACGAGGTACTCCTCCCGCTGGTCGGGCGAGATCACGTCGTACGGCGGCGACACGAGCCGCTCCAGCGGGCCCGCCTTCGACTCATCGTAGCGCTCGGCGCGGAACGGCTTGACCACGGCCATTTGGGCCGACCCTAGCATCCGGGTTCGGACCTAGACTT